>DASTCK010000057.1:0-5813 GCA_035711225.1 Casimicrobiaceae bacterium | reverse complement strand
AGGGCGACGAGCGCGAGCGCCACGATCGCGAGCGTCAGCCACGAGTAGCGCGTCCGGTCGGCCAGCGCTCCGGGCGGCCACACGCCGACGATGCCGTTGGACCCGCCGGTCACGGCGTCCCACTGGAACACGATCGACCAGGTGATCTGCGCGAAGGCGAGCGTCAGCATCGCGAGGTAGACGCCCGACAGCCGCACGCAGAACCACCCGAACAGCAGCGCCACGGCCAGCGCGGCGATCGGGGCGCCGACCAGCGCCAGCAGCATCGGCGCGCCCTGCCTGGCGAGCAGCGCCGCCGCGTAGGCGCCGACGCCGAAATACGCGGCATGGCCGAACGACGAGAGCCCCGCCGGGCCCATCAGGAAGCGCAGGCTCGCGGCGAACAGCGTGGCGATCAGGATGTCGGTTGCGAGGATGCGCGCGTACTCGTCGGAGGCGAGCGGCACCGCGACGAACGCGAGCGCCAGCGCCGCGCCGATCCACGCTTCGCGGCGCCCCGGGTCGATCACCAGCGCACGTTGCTCGGGCAGCGGCGTCGACGCCGGTGGCGCGGTCCGCTCGCCGAACAGGCCATGCGGCCGTACGGCGAGCACGACCGCCATGACGACGAACTCCGCGACCAGCGTGAGCTTCGGGAAGGCGATGGCGACGCCGGCGAGCTCGACGGTGCCGAACGCGATGCACAGCGCCTTGACCAGCCCGATCACGAGCGCCGCGACGAACGCGCCGGGAATGGAGCCTAGCCCGCCCACCACGGTCACGACGAACGCGTCGGCGATGATCCCGAGGTCGATGCCGAGGTTCGCCGGCTCGCGCGGCAGCTGCAGCGCGCCCGCGAGGCCCGCGAGCGCGGCGCCGAGCGCGAACACGCCGGTGTAGAGCCTCGCCTGGTCGATACCCAGCGCTGCGGTGACGACGCGGTCTTCGGCGGCGGCGCGCATCTGCACCCCGAAGCGCGTGCGCCGCACCAGCAGCGTCAGCAGCGCCAGCACCACGGGGCCGACGACGATCAGGAACGCGTCGTACTCGGGGAGCGAGCGCGTGCCGAGGACGATCGTCTCGTCGAGGCCGGGGACGCGTGGCCCCAGCAGGTCCTCCGCGCCCCAGATCGCGAGCGCGATGTCCCGGACGATCAGCACGATCGCGAACGTCGCGGTGAGCTGCAGCAGTTCGGGCGCGGCGTAGAGGCGCTTGAGGATCAGCGCCTCGATCAGCGCCCCGACGAGCGCCGCGACGAGCGCCGCGCCGATGACCGCCACGGCGAACGCCCAGCCGCTGTCACCGTAGCGCGCGGTCAGCGCCTCGCCGATCGACCACGCGACATAGGCGCCCAGCATCGCGAGCGAGCCGTGCGCGAAGTTGACGACGCGCGTGACGCCGAAAATCAGCGTCAGGCCCGCGGCGACCAGGAACAGGCTCGACGCCGACGCCAGGCCGTTGAGCAGCTGCACCGCGAGCGCGGCGGTGGTCATGGCAGGAACCAGGTTCGCAACCAGGTTGCGAACCTGTCCCCCGACGTCACTTCGCCGGCCGCAGCTTGCGCACGACGTCGTCGGAGGGCAGGAAGTCCTTGCCGTCCGCGTAGCGCCAGTCGACCATCACGCCCTTGCCGTCGCGCACCGCGGTCTTGCCCACGTACGCGCCCATCGTCGATTGGTGGTCCAGCGCGCGGAAGGTGACGCGGCCGAACGGCGTGTCGACGTCGAGCCCGGAAAGCGCCGCTGCGAGCTTCGCCGGTTCGGTCGAACCGGCCTTGCGAATGGCGGCGACCGCGGCCTTGACCGTCGAGTAGCCGACGACCGACCCCAGCCGCGGGTAGTCCTTGAATTTCGCCTGGTAGGCGTCGCGGAAGCGCTTGTGCGCGGGCGTGTCGATGCCGTACCACGGGTAGCCGGTCACCCACCAGCCGACCGGCGCCTCCTCCTTCAGCGGATCGAGGTACTCGGGCTCGCCGCCGAGCAGGTTGAACACCGGGCGGTCCTTGAACACGCCGCGCAGCTCGCCTTCCCGCACGAACCGCGCGAGATCCGGGCCGAACAGCGAGCTGAAGATCGCGTCGGGCTTCGCGTCGGCGATCGCCTGCGTCACCGGACCCGCGTCGATCTTGCCGAGCGGCACCGCGATCTCGATGAACTCGAGCCCGCCGGACTGGCGGGCGATCATCTGCTGCTTGAACGTGGCCGTCGCCGCCTGCCCGTACTCGTAGTTCGGATAGACGATCACCCAACGCTTCTTGCCGAGCTTCGCCGCCTCGGGCACCAGCATCGCCGTCTGCATGTAGGTCGACGCGCGCAGCCGGAACGTCCACGCGTTGCCGTTCTCCCACACGATCTTGTCGGTGAGCGGCTCCGCGGCGAGGAACGGGAAGCGCCGCTGGTTGGCGAGGTCGGCGACCGCGAGCCCGACGTTCGACGGAAACGTGCCCATCAGCATCGCCACGCGCTCGCGCGTGATGAGCTCCTCGGCGACGCGCACCGCGTCGCCCGGCGTGCCGTTGTCGTCGCGCGAGACGATCTCGAGCTTGCGCCCGAGCGCGCCGCCGCCGGCGTTCTCCTCGTCGAGCGCGAGCTCCATGCCCTTCTTGTACGGCTCGAGGAACGCCGTGAAGACCTTGTAGCTGTTGAGCTCGCCGAGCTTGATCGTCTGCGCGCCCGCGAGCGGTGCCGTCACGGCGAAGGCGGCGACGAGGGCGGCGGGGAGGAGGCGGTTCATTCGTGGCTTTCTCGTCAGGCGTGGAAGGCGGGTGCCCACGACGTCGCGAGGGGCATCCCGGTTGACGCGCATCAAGGCTCTATCGATATGACCGAACGCCCCAAGCCGCGCAGGGGACGGAGGGTAGAATTATACGTTTTGGCGTCGCGCGGGCGAGGAACGCGGCGCCGCCGCCCATTTGCACATGCTACGACTTTCCCACGGCCTCGCGTTCGCCGACCTCTACACGACCGAGGGGGCGGCGGCGCTCGACCGGCATTTCCTCGCGCATCTGGACGCGGCGGACGCCGCGCTGGCGACGCGCCTGCGCGACGCGCGCCGCGATCCCGAGGCGCTCGACAACCGCACCGAAGGCGACCTGCTGATCGCCGTCGCGCCGCACCTCGAGGACTTCCTCGCGGCGCTGTTCGGCATCGAGGAGGAGGTGCGGGCGCTCGAAGCCGAGCATCATGCCCTTGCTCCGCTCTACGCCGTCAAGCGCCAGTTCGTCCAGCGCAAGGCGATGACCGCCCACAAGCCGGACGCGGCTGCGACGTTCGACGGTCCCGCGTTGCGCGCGGCGCTCGAAGCGCGCATCGGCGCGCCGATCGTCGGGCGCCGCCGGGAGATCGCGTTCGCGAATGCGGTGACGGCCTGGCAGAAGGACGAATCCGCGAACGAGGAATCGCTCGACCTCGCCCGGCGGTATGCCGCGTGGGCGGCGCACACGCCGGCCGGCCGCGCCGCGCATCGCGACGGCGTGCTGTTCCGCGCGCCGCGCAAGCTCGATCCGATGAAGCTCGTCCCGATCGTGCCGGTCAAGCACGCGGGCGTCACCGCGTTCACGCTCGACGCCCAGCATCACCGTGAGCGGCAAGGCTTCGTGCTGACCGACCCGGGCACCGACCTCGTCGGCGGGCTCGACCAGGCCCACTACTGCATCTGGTGCCACGAGCAGGACAAGGACAGTTGCGCGCGCGGGCTGCCGGAGAGGAAGCCGGCCGACGGCGGGCCGCTCGAGGTGCCTTTCAGGAAGTCGGCGTTCGGCGTGACGCTCGCCGGCTGCCCGCTCGAGGAGCGCATCTCCGAGTTCCACAAGCTGCGCGCCGAGGGCTGGGCGCTCGGCGCGCTCGCGACGATCTGCGTCGACAACCCGATGGTCGCCGCGACCGGGCACCGGATCTGCAACGACTGCATGAAGTCGTGCATCTACCAGAAGCAGGACCCGGTCGACATCCCGCAGAGCGAGACGCGCGTGCTGAAGGACGTCCTGTCGCTGCCCTGGGGCTTCGAGATCTATTCGCTGCTGACGCGCTGGAACCCGCTCGACCTGCGCCGGCCCGTGCCGCGCGCGGCGACCGGCAAGCGTGTCCTGGTGGTCGGACTCGGGCCGGCCGGATTCACGCTCGCGCACCACCTGATGAACGACGGACACACGGTGGTGGCGATCGACGGGCTCAAGATCGAGCCGCTCGACCCGGCGCTGTCGGGCGTCACGACCAGCGGCAAGCGGGTCCCGTTCGAGCCGGTGCGCGATTTCGCCTCGCTCACCGAGCCGCTCGACGACCGCGTGATGGCGGGATTCGGCGGCGTCGCCGAGTACGGGATCACGGTCCGCTGGGACAAGAACTTCCTGAAGGTGGTCCGCCTGCTGCTCGAGCGCCGCGCGCCGTTCGCGCTCTACGGCGGCGTGCGCTTCGGCGGGACGCTGACCGCGGAGGACGCGTTCGCGCACGGCTTCGACCACGTCGCGCTGGCGGCCGGCGCCGGGCGGCCGACTGTGCTGGAGCTGCCCAACGGACTCGCCACCGGCGTGCGTACGGCCTCCGATTTCCTGATGGCGCTGCAGCTCACCGGCGCCGCGAAGACCGATTCGCTCGCCAACATGCAGGTGAGGCTGCCGGTCGTCGTCGTGGGGGGCGGCCTGACCGCGATCGACACGGCGACGGAATCGCTCGCCTACTACCCGGTGCAGGTCGAGAAGTTCCTGTCGCGCTACGAGCAGCTCGTGCGCGAGCACGGCCGGGAGGCGGTCGAGCGGAGCTGGACGCCGCAGGAGCGCGAGATCGCGGGCGAGTTCCTGTCCCACGCGAAGGCGATTCGAGCGGAGCGCGACGCCGCGGCACGGGAAGGCCGGGCCCCCCAGGTCGTTCGGCTGCTGCGCTCCTGGGGTGGCGCGACGATCGCCTACCGGCGCCTGCTCATCGACAGCCCGTCGTACACGCTGAACCACGAGGAGGTCGAGAAGGCGCTCGAGGAGGGCATCCTGTTCGCCGAGGGGCTGACGCCGCTCGCGATCGAGGTCGACGAGTACGGCCACGCCTCGGCGCTCAAGGTCTCGGCGCACCACAACGACGGCGACGGCGTGTGGCACGAGTACGCGCGCTCGACGCTGCCCGCGCGCACGATCCTTATCGCGGCCGGCACGCAGCCCAACACCGTGCTCGCGCGCGAGGACGGCGAGCATTTCGGCCTGGACGGCAAGTACTTCCGCCTTCTCGACGAGAGCGGCGCGCAGGTCAGGCCGGTGCGCGGCTTCGCGAAGCCTGCCGAGCCCGCGGTGCTGACGTCGATCCGCGACGACGGCCGCGCGACCAGCTTCTTCGGCGACCTGCATCCGTCGTATTTCGGCAACGTCGTCAAGGCGATGGCGAGCGCGAAGCAGGGTTACCCGATCCTCTCGCGCGTGCTCGGCCGGGTCGCGCCCGCGTCGAGCGCCCCCGATGCCGAATTCCTCGCGAAGCTCGACCACGAGCTGCGCGCCACCGTCGAGCGCGTCGAGCGTCTGACGCCGACGATCGTCGAGGTGGTCGTGCGCGCTCCTGCGGCGGCGCGCAACTTCCGTCCCGGCCAGTTCTACCGGCTTCAGAACTACGAATCGCTCGCCGCCGTGCGCCGCGGCACACGGATGACGATGGAAGGCCTGGCGCTCACCGGCGCGTGGGTCGACCGCGACAGGGGATTGGTGTCGACGATCGTGCTCGAGATTGGCGGCTCGTCGGACCTGTGCGCCGCGCTGGAGCCTGGCGAGCCGGTCGTCCTGATGGGCCCGACCGGCTCGCCGACCGAGATCGAGCCGCACGAGAAGGTCGTGCTCGCGGGCGGCGGGCTCGGCAACGCCG
>DASTCK010000056.1:0-7013 GCA_035711225.1 Casimicrobiaceae bacterium | reverse complement strand
CGCCGGGCCTTCATCGGTGTGGATGCAGGCGGGCCTCGCGGAACGCGCCGTACGGCTCGCGATCGTCCTCGCCGCGGGCGGCATCGCCTATTTCGGCGCGCTCGGGATGCTCGGGTTCCGGCTGGGGGATTTCAGCCGCCGCGAGCGCGCGCCAGCGCCGGCGCCGGCGCCCGAGGAGTGAAAGGCGATCGGGATCGCGGATCGGTGGGCGATAGCGGGCCGCCAGCGCGACGCCCGCTCCCTGCAACCCATCACCGATCGGCGCTTTCAGCCCTTCCTGTGCGGGCAGCGTACCTTCGTGCACTCCGCGTACAGGTACAGCGCGTGCTCGCTGATCTCGAACCCGCGCTCGCGGGCGATCTTCGCCTGCCGCTTCTCGATCTCCGGGTCGTAGAACTCCTCTACGCGCCCGCACTGCAGGCATACGAGGTGGTCGTGGTGCTTGCCCTCGTTGAGCTCGAACACCGCCTTGCCGGACTCGAAGTGATGGCGGATCAGGAGGCCGGCCTGCTCGAACTGCGTGAGCACGCGGTAGACGGTGGCGAGCCCGACGTCGAGGCCGTCGGCGATGAGCTGCTTGTAGACGTCCTCCGCGGTCAGGTGGCGCACGCGCGAATGCTCGAAGACGTTGATGATCTTCAGTCGCGGCAGCGTGGCCTTCAGGCCGGCGTTGCGGAGATCGTGCGGCTGGCTCATGCCGGCGGCGTTCCGGATCGGTCGTGGGCGCGCGGGACGCGCGGCGGGGGATGGCTATAATAACCATTCCCATGCGACGCGCCCACTTCGGAACCCCGCGGCCCTTCGCCGCCCTCGTCGCGGCGAGCGCGCTCGCGGCGCTCGCCGGCTGCCAGACGATGGAGACCTACCTGCCGTCGATGTCGTCGTTCGGCGTGTACAAGCTCGACATCAACCAGGGCAACTACATCACGCAGGACCTGGTCGACCGGCTGAAGGTGGGGCAGACGCGCCAGCAGGTGCGCCTGGTCCTCGGCACGCCGCTGGTGCAGAGCGCGTTCCGCGACAACCGCTGGGACTACGTCTACGAGTTCGCCCGCCAGGGCAAGCGCCTCGAGCACCGCCAGTTCACCGTCTTCTTCGCGGACGACAAGCTCGCGCGCTGGGAGGGCGACGAGATGCCGAAGTCGGTCGCCGACCTGAACAAGGCCGCCGCCGAGCGCACGATGGCGAAGATGCCCGCCGCCGACGACCCGGGCTGGCTCGGCTGGCTCGTCGACCTCTTCAAGAAGTAAGCCGCCGCGGCGGCCCCGATGCCCGACCCGACACGGATCGCGATCGCCGGTGCCGGCGGCCGCATGGGGCAGGCGCTCGTCGCGGCGGTCCTCGGCGCGGCCGATCTCGCGTTGTCCGCCGCGCTCGACGTCGCGGGCGCGCCGGCGATCGGCGCCGACGCGGGGAAGGCGCTCGGGCGCGCGACCGGTGTCCTCGTCGGTCACGACGTCGCCGCGGCGCTCGCGAACGTCGACGTGCTGATCGATTTCACGAGGCCGGACGGCACCGTGGCGCACGCGGCCGCCTGCGCGGAGCACGGCGTGGCGCTGGTCGCGGGCACGACCGGGCTCTCCGCCGCGCAGAAGGACGAGCTCGCGCGCCACGCGCGCGCGGTGCCGATCGTGCATTCGGCCAACATGAGCGTCGGCGTGAACGTGCTCGCCGACCTCGTCGGCCGAGCGGCGCGCTCGCTCGGGGGCGCGTACGACATCGAGATCGTCGAGATGCATCACCGGCACAAGGTCGACGCGCCGTCCGGCACGGCGCTCATGCTCGGCGCCGCGGCGGCGCAAGGGGCGGGCATCGACCTCGCGAAGAACGGCGTCTACGCGCGCGAGGGGGTGACCGGCGAGCGGCCGCCCGGCACGATCGGTTTCGCGGCGCTGCGCGGCGGCGACGTCGTCGGCGAGCACACGGTGATCTTCGCGGGCGAGGGCGAGCGCGTCGAGCTCTCGCATCGCGCGACGTCTCGGCGGATGTTCGCCGACGGCGCCTTGCGCGCCGCGCGATTCGCCGCTGCGCGCGGGCGCGAGCGCCGCGCCGGCCTCTACGACATGCGCGACGTTCTCGGCCTCGGCTGAGCGCGGGCGCGCCCCGGTTGCCCGGGACGGTCGGAATCCGGTAGAATTCAATGCCTTGGCGGGAGCGTGCCGGATGGCATCCGGGCGCTCCCGCTTCGCACGTCCGGCCCCGGATTCGTCGCCCTGCCGGCCCGTCGCTCGACCCGCGGCGAAAGCGCCGTGCCCTCATGACCGATTCCGCGCTCTTCCCCCCGCGCACGCCGGCGATCCTCGCGCTCGCCGACGGCAGCGTGTTCCACGGCCGCTCGGTCGGCGCGCCGGGGCAGGCGGTCGGCGAGGTCGTGTTCAACACGGCGATGAGCGGCTATCAGGAAATCCTCACCGATCCGTCCTACGCGGGCCAGATCGTCACGTTCACGAACCCGCACATCGGCAACGTCGGCGTCACGCACGAGGACGCGGAGTCGCGCCGCATCTTCGCCGCCGGCCTCGTGATCCGCGACCTGCCGGCGCTCCCGTCGAACTGGCGGAGCGAGGGCGCCCTCGGCGCATGGCTCGCGGGCGCGAACGTCGTCGGCATCGCGGACCTCGACACGCGCAGGCTCACGCGCCTGCTGCGCGAGAAGGGCGCGCAGAACGGCTGCATCCTCTCCGCCGCGTCGATCGGCACGATGGAGGTCGCGCAGGCGCTCGCCGCCGCGCGCGAGGCGCCGGCGATGGCGGGGCAGGACCTCGCGCAGGTCGTGTCGGTGGAGGCGCCGTACGACTGGACGTCGTCGACCTGGGCGCTCGGCGAGGGCTACCGCGCCGCCCCGGAGGCGAAGCACAAGGTCGTCGCGTACGACTTCGGCGTCAAGCACAACATCCTGCGCATGCTCGCGGCGCGCGGGTGCAGCGTGCACGTCGTGCCCGCGAGGACGCCGGCGCGCGACGTGCTGGCGATGAAGCCCGACGGCGTGTTCCTGTCGAACGGCCCCGGCGACCCGGAGCCCTGCGACTACGCGATCGACGCGATCCGCGAGATCGTCGGGGCCGGCGTCCCGACGTTCGGCATTTGCCTCGGCCACCAGCTGCTCGGCCTCGCCGCGGGCGGCCGCACCGTCAAGATGAAGTTCGGCCACCACGGCGCGAACCACCCGGTGCTCGACCTCGACACCGGCCAGGTGATGATCACGAGCCAGAACCACGGGTTCGCGGTCGACGCGTCGAGCCTCCCCGACAACGTGCGCGTCACGCACGTGTCGCTGTTCGACCGGTCGCTGCAGGGAATCGCGTTGACCGACAAGCCGGCGTTCTCGTTCCAGGGGCATCCGGAGGCGAGCCCGGGGCCGCATGACGTGGGGGGGTTGTTCGATCGGTTCGTTTCGATGATGGCCAAGAGTGGCGATAGGCGATAGGCGATGGGCGATTGGAAAAGCGTCAGGGTCCGTTGCCGAGTACCGAATCGCGGATCAATCGGCGCTCGAGGCCGCGTAGCAGCTTCCCTGTCTCATCGACCCGCCGCTGCGCCGACGACAATGTCGAGTCCGTCACGTACGCCAGGCGGTTGGCGATCAGGAGCTGGGTCTCCAGCTCGGCCAGCGAACCCATTGCAACGACGACGAAGCGGAGATATTCGCGACGGCTTCGGCGCGCATGACCTTCCGCAATGTTGGAGGGAATCGAGACCGCGGCGCGCCGCAACTGCTGCGCCAATCCAAATTTCTCAGCTACGGGCATTGTGGCGGTCAGGCGATAGACGTCGGCAACGAGCGACATCGACGACTGCCATGCAGCGAGTTCCGAGTATCTTCCGATCGTCATGGTCGAAGGCGCCTCCCTACCTAAAGGATTTCACCGCGCCCCAGGCGCGTCCATCGGCCACCTGTCCTATCGCCTATCGCCTATCGCCCATCGCCGCCTCGCATGCCTAAGCGCACCGACATCGACAGCGTCCTGATCATCGGCGCCGGCCCCATCATCATCGGGCAGGCGTGCGAGTTCGACTATTCGGGCGCGCAGGCGTGCAAGGCGCTGCGCGAGGAGGGGTACAAGGTCATCCTCGTCAACAGCAACCCGGCGACGATCATGACCGACCCGGAGATGGCCGACGTCACCTACATCGAGCCGATCACCTGGCCGATGGTGGCGAAGATCATCGAGCGCGAGCGACCGGACGCACTGTTGCCGACGATGGGCGGGCAGACGGCACTCAACTGCGCGCTCGACCTCGCGCGCGAGGGCGTGCTGTCGAAGTTCGACGTCGAGCTGATCGGCGCGTCGAAGAAGGCGATCGACAAGGCGGAGGACCGCGAGAAGTTCAAGGCGGCGATGACGCGCATCGGGCTCGGCTCGGCGCGCAGCGGCATCGCGCACTCGCTCGACGAGGCGCACCGCGCGCAGGCCGAGGTCGGCTTCCCGTGCATCATCCGGCCGTCGTTCACGCTCGGCGGCAACGGCGGCGGGATCGCCTACAACAAGGACGAGTTCGAGGAGATCTGCAAGCGCGGGCTCGCGATGAGCCCGACGCACGAGCTTCTGATCGAGGAGTCGCTCCTCGGCTGGAAGGAGTTCGAGATGGAGGTCGTGCGCGACCGGAAGGACAACTGCATCATCGTCTGCTCGATCGAGAACCTCGACCCGATGGGCGTGCACACCGGGGACTCGATCACGGTCGCGCCGGCGCAGACGCTCACGGACAAGGAGTACCAGATCATGCGCGACGCCTCGATCGCGGTGCTGCGCGAGATCGGCGTCGACACCGGCGGGTCGAACGTGCAGTTCGCGGTCAACCCGCACGACGGCCGCATGGTCGTGATCGAGATGAACCCGCGCGTGTCGCGCAGCTCCGCGCTCGCGTCGAAGGCGACCGGCTTCCCGATCGCCAAGATCGCCGCCAAGCTCGCGATCGGCTACACGCTCGACGAGCTCGCGAACGACATCACCGGGGGCGCGACGCCGGCGTCGTTCGAGCCGTCGATCGACTACGTCGTGACCAAGGTCCCGCGCTTCGCGTTCGAGAAGTTCAGGCAGGCGGACGACCGTCTGACGACGCAGATGAAGTCGGTCGGCGAGGTGATGGCGATCGGCCGCACGTTCCAGGAGTCGCTGCAGAAGGCGCTGCGCGGGCTCGAGGTCGGCGTCGACGGCTTCAACCTGAAGACCGTTGACCCCGACAGGATCGGCGACGAGCTGGCCTACCCGCGCGCCGAGCGGCTGTGGTACGTCGCCGACGCGTTCGGCATCGGCATGTCGCTCGAGGAGCTGCACGGCTACACGAAGATCGACCGCTGGTTCCTCGCGCAGATCCAGGAGATCGTCCAGCTCGAGCTGGCGGTCGAGAAGCGCACGCTCGAGTCGCTGACCCGCGACGAGTTCCGCGAGCTGAAGCGCAAGGGCTTCGCCGACCGCCGACTCGCCTACCTGCTGAAGCGGACCGAGGACGAGGTGCGCGCGCGGCGGCACGCGCTCGGGCTGCGGCCGGTCTACAAGCGCGTCGACACCTGCGCCGCGGAGTTCGCCACGCAGACCGCCTACCTGTACTCGACCTACGAGGAGGAGTGCGAGGCGCAGCCGTCGGGCCGGAAGAAGGTGATGGTGCTGGGCGGCGGGCCGAATCGCATCGGGCAGGGGATCGAGTTCGACTACTGCTGCGTGCACGCGGCGATGGCGCTGCGCGAGGACGGGTTCGAGACCATCATGGTCAACTGCAACCCCGAGACGGTGTCGACCGACTACGACACCTCCGACCGCCTGTACTTCGAGCCGCTCACGCTCGAGGACGTGCTCGAGATCGTCCACGTCGAGAAGCCGTGGGGCGTGATCGTGCAGTTCGGCGGCCAGACGCCGCTCAAGCTCGCGCGCGACCTCGAGCGCAACGGCGTGCCGATCATCGGCACCTCGCCGGACATGATCGACATGGCCGAGGACCGCGAGCGCTTCCAGCAGATGCTGCACCGGCTGGGCCTGCGGCAGCCGCCCAACCGCACCGCGCGCACCGAAGCCGCGGCGATCGAGGCGGCGGAGGCGATCGGCTACCCGCTGGTCGTGCGGCCGAGCTACGTGCTGGGCGGCCGCGCGATGGAGATCGTGCACGAGCAGCGCGAGCTCGAGCGCTACATGCGCGAGGCCGTGAAGGTGAGCAACGACAGCCCGGTGCTGCTCGATCGCTTCCTGAACGACGCGATCGAGGTCGACGTCGACGCGGTCTGCGACGGCAGGCGCGTCGTGATCGGCGGCATCATGGAGCACATCGAGCAGGCCGGCGTGCACTCGGGCGACTCGGCGTGCTCGCTTCCGCCGTACTCGCTGTCGAAGGCGGTGCAGGAGGAGCTCCGCCGCCAGACGGTCGCGATGGCGAAGGCGCTCGACGTCGTCGGCCTGATGAACGTGCAGTTCGCCATCCAGGACGGCGTCGTCTACGTGCTCGAGGTGAACCCGCGCGCCTCGCGCACCGTGCCCTACGTCTCGAAGGCGACCGGACGCCCGCTCGCCAAGATCGCGGCGCGCTGCATGGCCGGCCGGAGCCTCGACGAGCAGGGCGTCGACGGCGAGATCGTGCCGCCGTATTTCTCGGTCAAGGAAGCGGTGTTCCCGTTCATCAAGTTTCCGGGCGTCGACACGATCCTCGGGCCCGAGATGAAGTCGACCGGCGAGGTGATGGGGGTCGGCGAGACGTTCGGCGAGGCCTTCGTCAAGTCGCAGCTCGCCGCCGGCGTCCGGCTGCCCGACAAGGGCAACGTGTTCGTCAGCGTCAAGAACGCCGACAAGCCGCGAGCGGTCGAGACCGCGCGGATGATGCACGAGCTCGGCTTCCAGATCGTGGCGACGCGCGGGACGGCCGCGGCGCTGGCGGCCGCCGGAGTGCCGGTCACCGCGGTCAACAAGGTCGCCGAAGGGCGGCCGCACATCGTCGACATGATGGTCAACGACGAGATCGCGATGGTGGTCAACACGGTCGAGGAGAAGCGCAGCGCGATCCACGACAGCTACGCGATCCGCCGC
>DASTCK010000055.1:0-3669 GCA_035711225.1 Casimicrobiaceae bacterium | reverse complement strand
GCTGCCGCTGATCGTCGTCGTCGGCAGCAACGGCAAGCCAACGGTCAAGGAGATGACGGCGGCAGCCTTGCGGGCGCACCACGGCGACGAGCGCGTGCTCGCGACGAGCGGCAACCTCAACAACGCGATCGGCCTGCCGCTCACGCTGCTGCGCCTCAGGGCCGATCACCGCGTCGCGGTCGTCGAGGTCGGCATGAACCACCGCGGCGAGACCGCCGAGCTGTGCGCGATCGCGCGCCCGACGATCGTCGTCGTCAACAACGCGCAGCGCGAGCACCAGGAGTTCATGGCCGGCGTCGCCGAGGTGGCCGCCGAGCATGCCGACGCGGTCGCCGCGCTGCCGCGCGGCGGCGTCGCGGTGCTCAATGCCGACGACGCGGGCTGCGCGGTATGGCGCGAGGCCGCCGCGCGCGCCGGCGCGACCGTGCGCACGTTCGGGCTCGGCGCACCGTGCGATGTGAGCGCGGCGATCGGGCCGGCGGACCCCGGCAGCACGCTCGCGCTCTCGACGCCCTCGGGCCGCGCCACCGTGCACCTCGCGGTGCCCGGCGAGCCGATGGCACGCAACGCGCTGGCCGCGGTCGCGACCGCGCTGGCGGCGGGCGCCTCGCTCGACGCCGTGGTGCGCGGGCTCGAAGCGTTTCGGCCGGTGGCCGGGCGGCTCGCGACGACGCGCGCGCGCTCGGGCGCCGTGGTCATCGACGACACCTACAACGCGAATCCCGACTCGGTGCGCGCGGCGATCGACGTGCTTTCGCGCGAGCGGGGCCGTCGCTGGCTCGTGCTGGGCGACATGGGCGAGGTCGGCTCGCAGGGGCCGGCCTGGCACCGCGAGGTCGGCGCGTACGCGCGCGAGCGCGGCATCGAACGGCTCGACGCGACCGGCGAGCTCGCGCGCGGCGCGGCCGACGCGTTCGGCGCGGGCGCGAACTGGCATGCGGACGTCGACGCGCTCGTCGCCGCGGTGGCCCCGGGGGCCACCGCGGGCACGACGATCCTCGTCAAGGGCTCGCGCTTCATGCGGATGGAGCGCGTCGTCGCCTCGCTCACCGGCGCCGTTCAGGGAGGCCACTGATGCTCCTGTGGCTCGCCGAGGTGCTCGCGAAGGACGTCCGCGCGTTCAACGTGTTCGGCTACCTGACGCTGCGCGCCGTGCTCGCCTGCATGACGGCGCTGGTGATCTCGTTCGTCGTCGGCCCGCGCATGATCGCGTGGCTCACGCGCATGAAGATCGGCCAGGCGGTGCGCGACGACGGGCCGCGCACGCACCTTGCGAAGGCGGGCACGCCGACGATGGGCGGCGCGCTGATCCTCGTCTCGATCGCGATCACGACGCTCCTGTGGGGAGACCTCGAGAACCGGTTCGTGTGGGTCGTGCTGCTGGTGATGCTGGGCTACGGCGCCATCGGCTGGGTCGACGACTACCGCAAGGTGGTCTACCGCAACCCGAAGGGCCTGTCGGCGCGCGCGAAGTTCCTCGCGCAATCGGTCATCGGGCTGGTCGCGGCCGTCTACCTCGCGTTCGCGGTGTCGGCGCCCGACACGACCCAGTCGATCCGCCTGCTGGCGGGCTGGGTCGAGAGCGGGTTCGCGGGCGCCCTGACGCCGAAGGCCGACCTGATCGTCCCGTTCTTCAAGACGATCAGCTACCCGCTCGGCGTCTGGGGCTTCATCGTGCTGTCGTGGTTCGTGATCGTCGGCACGAGCAACGCGGTGAACCTCACCGACGGCCTCGACGGGCTCGCGATCATGCCGACCGTGATGGTCGGGGCGGCGCTCGGGATCTTCGCGTACGTGACCGGCAACGCGATCTTCGCGCGCTACCTGCAGTTCCCGTTCATCGCGGGCGCGGGCGAGCTCGCGGTGATCTGCGGCGCGATCGCGGGCGCCGGCCTCGGGTTCCTGTGGTTCAACGCCTACCCGGCGGAAGTGTTCATGGGCGACGTCGGCGCCCTGTCGCTCGGCGCCGGGCTCGGCGCCATCGCCGTCATCGTGCGCCAGGAGATCGTGCTGTTCATCATGGGCGGCGTGTTCGTCGTCGAGACGCTGTCGGT
Organism: Casimicrobiaceae bacterium; assembly: GCA_035711225.1. Taxonomy (GTDB): domain Bacteria; phylum Pseudomonadota; class Gammaproteobacteria; order Burkholderiales; family Casimicrobiaceae; genus VBCG01. The sequence goes on along the minus strand of DASTCK010000055.1, from coordinate 1,615 downwards.
GATCGTGCAGGTGGCGTCGTTCAAGCTGACCGGCAAGCGCGTGTTCCGGATGGCGCCGATCCACCACCACTACGAGCTCAAGGGCTGGAAGGAGAACCAGGTCGTCGTCCGCTTCTGGATCATCACCATGCTGCTGGTCCTTTTCGGTCTCTCCACGTTGAAACTGCGATGACGCCGATCGAACGCAGGACCGTGGTGACGGCGTCCGCTGACACGCGCGAAGTGCGTGTGGAGGCCGGGTATCGGCCTGCGGACGCTCTCATCACGATGCTGCTCGTCCTGTTCGGTCTGTCGACGCTGAAGCTGCGATGAGCGCGAGCTACGAGGGACGCCACGCCGTCGTGCTGGGGCTCGGGCTCACCGGGCTCACGCTGGCGCGCCATCTCGCTCGCCACGGCGCGAGCGTTCGCGTCGCCGACACGCGCGCGCATCCGCCCAACGCCGCGCGCCTCGCCGACGAGTGGCCGCGGATCCCGGTCGAGACCGGCCCGTTCACCGCGTCGACGTTCGCCGGCGCCGACCTGATCGCGATCAGCCCGGGCGTGCCGAAGGACCAGCCATCGATCGCCGAGGCCGTCGCGGCCGGCGCCGAGCTCGCCGGCGACGTCGAGCTCTTCGCGCGCGCGCTGCCGCCCGGGCAGAAGGTGCTCGCGATCACCGGCACCAACGGCAAGACGACGACCACCGCGCTCGCCGGCGAGCTCGCGCGCGCCGCGGGGCTCGCGGCCACCGTCGCCGGCAACATCGGCGAGGCGGTGCTCGACGCGCTCGCGATGATCGAGGCGGGGGCCCCCTGGCCCGACGTGTTCGTGCTCGAGCTGTCGAGCTTCCAGCTCGAGACGGTGTCGAGCCTCAGGCCCGCCGCGGCGGTCGTCCTCAACGTGACGCCCAACCACATGGACCGCTACGCCGGCCTCGCCGACTACGCGGCGGCGAAGGCGCGGATCTTCAACCACGCGCGCGTGCAGGTGCTGAACCGCGACGACCCGATCGTGCGGCTGATGCGGCGGCCGGGCGAGACGCTGCAGACGTTCGGCTCGTCGGTGCCGCTGTCCGAGGAGGAGTGGGGCCTCGTCGCGCGGCCCGACGGAGCGTGGCTCGCGCGCGGCGGCGAATTGATCGTCCCCGCCGCCTCGCTGTCGCTGGTCGGGCGGCACAACGCGCTGAACGCGCTCGCCGCGCTCGCGCTGGTCTCGTCGGTGGCACGCATCCGCCAGCCGGTGCTCGACGCGCTCCGCGCGTTCCGCGGCCTGCCGCATCGCATGGAGCGCGTCGTCGAGGCGAACGGCGTGCTCTACGTCAACGACTCGAAGGCGACGACGGTCGCGGCCAGCGCCGTCGCCCTCGAAGGCATGGGCCGGCCGGTCGTGCTGATCGCCGGCGGCGACGGCAAGGGCCAGAGCTTCGCGCCGCTGCGCGCAGCCGTCGACCGCTGCTGCCGCGCGGTGATCCTCATCGGCCGCGACGCGGCCGACGTCGCGCGCGGCCTCGCCGGCGCGACGCCGCCGGTCGAGAACGCCGGCACGCTCGACGCGGCGGTCGCGCGCGCGGTCGCGATCGCGCAGCCGGGGGACGTCGTCCTCCTGTCGCCGGCCTGCGCGAGCCTCGACCAGTT
>DASTCK010000054.1:0-3836 GCA_035711225.1 Casimicrobiaceae bacterium | reverse complement strand
GCCTCCTCCTTGAGGCGACGCACCGTCTCCAGCGCGTGCTCGAGGCCGGCCTGCTCGCGGAACACCGCGACGTTGGCGTTCATCTCGGTCCCGAGCTCGTCCTTGATCTCGGAGATGCGCCGGCCGTCCTTCGGGCGGTCGATCAGGGAGTCGATCCACGCGGCCTCGTCGCGCACGCGCGTCATCGAGACCTCGTCGGGCATCGGCATGCCGGAGGCACGCTCGGCGGCGTGCTCGCCCGCGCGGCGGCCGAAGATCAGCGTGTCCAGCAGCGAGTTGCCGCCCAGGCGGTTCGCCCCGTGGCAGGAGATGCACGCGGTCTCCCCTGCCGCGTACAGCCCCGGCACGGTGCAGGCGCCGTCGACGTCGGCGCGCACGCCGCCCATGAGGTAGTGCATGCCCGGGCGGATCTGGATCGGCTCGCGCGTGATGTCGACGCCCGCGAAGTCGCGGCCGATGTTCACGATCTCGCGCAGCGCCTCGAGCGTCCGCCGCCGCGGCACCTGCGTGATGTCGAGCGCGACCGTCCCGCCGGGGAAGCCGCGGCCCTCGTCGATCTCGGTCTGCTCGGCGCGCGCGACCACGTCGCGCGAGGCGAGCTCCATCCTGCTCGGCGCGTAGCGCTCCATGAAGCGCTCGCCGCGCGCGTTGTAGAGGTGGGCGCCCTCGCCCCGCGCCCCCTCGGTGATGAGGATCCCGACGACCGCGAGCGTCGTCGGGTGGTACTGGACCATCTCCATGTCCATGAGCTGCGCGCCGGCGCGGTAGGCGAGCGCGATGCCGTCGCCCGTGCAGATGACCGCGTTGGTGGTCGGGCGGAAGCACTGCCCGGCGCCGCCCATCGCGAGGATCGTGCTCTTCGCCCGGAGCTCCTCGAGGCGCCCGGAGCGCAGCTCGCGCGCCACGCAGCCGGTGATCTCCCCGTCGTCGCCGCGCAGCAGCGTCGTGACGAACCACTCCTCGTAGCGGTCGATCGCCGCGTCGTGCCGCAGGAGCTGCTCGTAGAGCACGTGGAGGATCGCCTGGCCCGTGATGTCGGCCACGTAGCACGTGCGGTCGTGCGAGGCGGCGCCGAACGGGCGCGTGTCGAGGCGTCCCGCGGCGTTGCGGTGGAACGCGACGCCCTGGTGCTCGAGGTGGCGGATCTCCTCGGGCGCCTCGCGGCACAGCACCTCGACGGCATCCTGATCGCCGAGGTAGTCCGAGCCCTTGACCGTGTCGGCGGCGTGCCGCTCCCAGCTGTCGTCGTCGTCGACGGCCGCGTTGATCCCGCCGGCCGCGGCGACCGAGTGCGAGCGGACCGGGTGGACCTTCGAGACGATCGCGACCGACGCGCCCGCCTGCGCCGCCGCGAGGGCCGCCCGCTGGCCCGCCAGGCCGGCGCCGAGGACGAGGACGTCACACGAGGGCATCGTCGTCTACTACCACACCCGCCAAGCTGCCATGCTGCCGCGGTGGCGTCGCCGATGCCGTTCGTCGCCGGCGGCGCCGGCGGCGCGAGATGACGCGCGCCGAGCGCGCGGCGTTCGACGCGTTCGCTGGGGACCTGCTCGCCGACCTGGGCTGCTAAGACCGTCCTAGACCCGCCAGTAGCTGCGGCGCAGGAGCACGACGACCGGCAGGATCTCGAGCCGGCCGGCCCACATCAGCAGCGTCAGCGCGACGGTCGAAGGGTCGCTGAACGCCGCGAACGAGCCGCGCGTCCCCGCGGGGCCGAGCCCGACGCCGGAGTTCGCCAGCGTCGACGCCGAGGCGAAGACGAGGCCGAGCGCATCCATGCGCGGCCGCCCCGCGAACGCGCCGTCGAGCGCCAGCACGGCGGTCCCCAGCACGAACACGGCGACGTAGATCAGGACGAACGAGATCACGGCCAGCAGCGTCTGCTGGTCGACGATCGCGCCGTTGAGGCGGATCGGCCGGACGAGCTCGGGGTGCGCGGTGCGCACGACCTCGCGCCCGAGCAGCCGCGCCAGCAGCAGGTGGCGGACGACCTTGATCGAGCCGGAGGTCGACCCGGCGCAGCCGCCGACGAAGAACAGCAGCGCGAGCGCCATGAGCGCGAACAGCGGCCACCCGCCGTAGTCGACGGTGAAGTACCCGGTGGTCGTGACCACCGAGGTCACCTCGAAGACGCCGGCCCGGATCGCGGCCCCGCCCCGCTGCGGGCCCTCGGCCCAGACGACCGCGGCGACCGCCGCCCCCGCGACGAGCAGGATCGTCACGTAGAGGCGCAGCTCCTCGTCGCGCAGCGCCTCGCGCGCGCGGCGCTGGATCAGCGCGCGGTGGAGGACCAGGAAGTTCGTGCCGGCGATCGCCATGAAGACGACGACGGTCCACTGCGTCAGCGCGCCGAACGCGCCGATCGAGCGCCGCTCGGTCGAGAAGCTGCCGGTGCCGAGCGTGCTGAGCGTGTGCGCGAACGCCTGGTAGGTGTCCATGACGTCGCGCGCGCCGAGCCAGCCGGGCACGGCAAGCGCGAGGAACCCGGCGACGGTCAGGCCGGCGTACAGCGTCGCGAAGCGGCGCACCGTGTCGCGGATGCGACTCGAGAGCGCGTCGATGCCCGGGCCGGCGAGCTCGGACTCCAGCAGCTGGCGGCCGCCGACGCGCAGGCGCGGGAGCACGGCGAGCCCGAGGGCGACGACGCCGATGCCGCCGAGCCAGATCGTCAGCTGGCGCCAGACCTGGATCGAGACGGGCAGCGCCGACACGTCGGTCGCGACGCTGGCGCCGGTCGTCGTGAAGCCCGACATCCCCTCGAAGAGCGCGTCCACGGGGCGGCCGAGCTGCGGGTCGCCCGCCAGCACGTACGGCAGCGCCCCGTAGCACGCGGCGATGAGCCACGTCAGGCACGTCACGAGGTAGCCCTCGCGGACGCGGACCTCCTCGGCGCCGTGCGTGAGCCGCTCGAGCGCGAGGCCGGCGCCGCTGACGATCGCGCCCGCGGCGAGGAACGGCCACGCCGGCTCGTCGTGGGCGACCGCGAAGACGGCCGGGACGAGCGAGGCCGGCCCGAGGTACTTGATGAGCGAGCCGACGAGGTTCAGCGCGGCGGCGAGATCGATGCCCGGCCGGGTGTGCGGGTGGTGCCCCGCCCGGCCGCGCGGCGTCACAGGGCGCGCTCCACGATGCCCGCGCGCGAGGACTCCGTGAACACGATCGCCCGGTCGCCGGCGCGCAGGACGTCGTCGCTGCGCGGGAACAGCGGGCGGCCGTCGCGCACGATCGCCCCGATGAGCGCGCCGGCGATCGGCATCTCGCGCAGCGACAGCCCGACGAGCTCGCTGTCCGGACGCGCCGTGACGTCGAGCATGACGAAGCGGTCGCCCTCCAGCATCGAGACCTGCTGCGTGCGCGGGTCGTGGGCGAAGCGCACGATCTCCTCCGCGGTGACGAGCTGCGGGTCGACGGTGACGTCGATGCCCGCGTGGTCGTAGACGGCCGCGGTCCCCGGATCGTGGGCGAGCGCGATCGTGAAGCCCACGCCGTGCAGTCGCGCGACGCTGGCGGCGAAGAGGTTGCGGGCGTCGTCGCGCATCGCGAAGATCGCCGCCTGCACGCCCGCGATGCCCTCGCGCTCGAGGAACTCGCGATCCAGCCCGCGCGTGTTGAAGACGCGGGCGCGCGGCAGCAGCTCGGCGACGAGCGCGGCGCGCGCGACGTCCGGCTCGATGACGCGCACGACGAGCGCCTGGTCGAGCAGCGCGCGGGCGATCGCGACGCCGAGCTCGTGCGCTCCGTAGACGACGACGTCGCGCACGTCGGCGCGCCGCGGCGAGACGAGCTCGCACCACGCCTGCGCCGCGGCCGGCGACGCCACGACGACGAGCCGGTCG
>DASTCK010000053.1:0-8185 GCA_035711225.1 Casimicrobiaceae bacterium | reverse complement strand
CTCGGGCGATCCGAAGGATTACGAGTAACCACTTGTAGCTTTCACGGCCTGGGGAGGACGTGAACTACAACTGGAACTGGAAGGTCTTGCTGGAGATGGAGCCCGGCGGCACGGGCTCCTACCTCCACTATCTCATCGTCGGGCTGGGCTGGACCCTCGTCACGGCGCTCGCCGCCTGGGTACTCGCGCTCAGCATCGGCGCGCTCGTCGGCACGCTGCGCACCACGTCAATGACATGGGTGGTGCGCGCGGGCAACCTGTACGTCGAGATCTTCAGGAACATCCCGCTGATCGTGCAGATGTTCCTGTGGTTCTTCGTCTTCCCTGAGTTCCTGCCCCAGGCGCTCGGCGACTGGATCAAGCAGGTGCCGCCGCCCTGGGGCTCGTACATCCCGGCCGTGCTGTGCCTCGGGATCTTCACGTCGGTCCGCGTCGCCGAGCAGGTGCGCGCCGGCATCAATTCGCTGCCGCGCGGACAGCGCCTCGCCGGGACCGCGATGGGCCTCACGCAGGCGCAGACCTACCGCTTCGTGATTCTGCCGCAGGCGTTCCGCATCATCCTGCCGCCGCTCACCTCCGAGTCGATGAACATCATCAAGAACTCCTCGGTGGCGTTCACCATCGGCCTGCTCGAGCTCACCGGCCGCGCCAAGGCCATGCAGGAGTTCAGCTTCCGCGTGTTCGAGGCGTTCGCGACTGCCACCGTGATCTACCTGCTCACCAACCTGGTCGTGGTGCTCCTGATGCGCGCCCTCGAGAGAAAGGTCCGCGTCCCCGGCCTGATCGCCGCGGGCAACGCGCCGCAGGCGGGCCACTGAATGGGCGGCTTCGACTTCGAGGTCATCCGGACTTCCCTGCCCTACCTGTTCAGGGAGGGCATGACGTTCACGCTCACCCTCACCGCGATCGCGATGACCGGCGGCATCTTCTTCGGCACGCTGCTCGCCATGATGCGGCTCTCGAGCTTGCGCGTGATGTCGCTGCTCGCCGGCAGCTACGTCAACCTGATGCGCTCGGTCCCGCTGCTGCTGGTGATCTTCTGGTTCTATTTCCTGATGCCGTATATCGGCGCCTGGATCCTGCGCGAGCCGAGGCCGATCCAGGTGGGCGCGTTTCTGTCGGCCGCCATCACATTCACGATGTTCGAGGCGGCGTACTACTGCGAGATCATGCGCGCGGGCATCCAGTCGATCCCGCGCGGCCAGGTGTGGGCGGGCTACGCCCTCGGCCTGGACTACTGGCAGACGATGGCGAAGATCGTGCTGCCGCAGGCGTTCCGCAACATGCTGCCGATCCTGCTCACGCAGACGATCATCCTGTTCCAGGACACCTCGCTGGTCTACGTGCTTTCGATCACCGACTTCCTCGGCGCGGCGTCGAAGGTCGCGCAGCGCGACGGGAGACTGGTCGAGATGTACCTGTTCGCGGCGCTGGTGTATTTCGTCGTCAGCTTCGGTCTCTCGCTGATGGTCAGGCGCCTGCAGCACAGGATCGCCATCGTCCGCTAATCCCGGGGTCCTCCACCATGCCGATGATCGAGATCAACGACGTGTCGAAATGGTACGGCACGTTCCAGGTCCTGAAGGACTGCACGACCAAGGTCGAGAAGGGCGAGGTGATCGTCGTCTGCGGTCCCTCCGGCTCCGGGAAGTCGACGCTGATCAAGGTGGTCAACGCGCTGGAGCCGTTCCAGAAGGGCGACATCGTCGTCGACGGCATCCATGTCAACGACAAGAAGACCGACCTGCCGAAGCTCCGGGCCCGCGTCGGCATGGTGTTCCAGAACTTCGAGCTGTTCCCGCACCTGACGATCACGCAGAACCTGACGCTCGGCCAGATCAAGGTGCTGAAGCGCAGCGAGGACGAAGCGGTCGCGCGCGGCCTCAAGTACCTCGACCGCGTCGGCCTGATCTCGCAGAAGGACAAGTTCCCCGGGCAGCTCTCGGGCGGCCAGCAGCAGCGCGTCGCCATCGCACGCGCGCTGTCGATGGACCCGATCTGCATGCTGTTCGACGAGCCGACCTCCGCGCTCGATCCCGAGATGGTCAACGAGGTGCTCGACGTGATGGTGGGTCTCGCGAGCGAGGGGATGACGATGATGTGCGTCACCCACGAGATGGGGTTCGCTCGAAAGGTGGCCAAGCGCGTCATCTTCATGGACCAGGGCTCGATCGTCGAGGATGCGACCAAGGAAGACTTCTTCGGCAAGCCGCGCAGCGAGCGCGCGCAGCAGTTCCTGGCGAAGATCCTTCACCACTGAGGGGGAGACGGCGACCGGCGACACCGGGGTCAGATTGGATCTGCCCCCGGTAGTCAAGTCAGGAGGAGCGCGGCGCCGCTGAAGATCAGGACCCCGCCGACCAGGCGGCGGAACGTCACCGGGTCGAGCCGATCGTGCAGCCTGTCGCCGGCGACCGTGCCGAGCGCGACCGGTATCGCGGCGGCGGCGACCAGCACGAAGTCACCCAGCGCGAACACGCCACCGGCGAGGTAGGCGATCGAGCGCACGATCGCCAGCGTGAACAGCGTCGTCGACGTCGTCACGCGGAACACGCGCTTGTCGAGCTTCAGCCCGTCGAGCCACGTCACGTACACCGGACCGGCCATGCCGCCGAACAGCGTCGCCACGATCGCGCCGAGCGTGCCGATCGGCAGCGCGGCCCAGCGCGGCATGCGCCAGTGCCCGAGGCCGAGCTTCGCGCCGAACAGGCTGTAGAGCGCGTAGGCGACGACGTAGGCGCCGAGCGCCTTCAGCACGACGGCGGGGCTCGCCGCGCGGAATACCCAGATGCCGAGCGGCACGCCGATCAGGATGCCCGGGACAAACGCAGCGATGTGGCGCCACGCGATCAGGTTCCAGTCGCGGATCGCCTGGCGGATCGACACGAACGCGCCGAGGAAGGTGACGAGCGGCGCGACGGTCGAAAGCGGCAGCACGAACGCCATCAGCGGTGTCGCGACGACGCCCGAGCCGAAGCCCGCCGCCCCCCGCACCGCGTAGCCCGCGAACAGCGCGGCGAAGCACCACGCGGTGGCGAGCGGGCCGAGCGGCCAATCGGGCAGCGACAAGGCCGGGCGTCAGCCGGCGTACGCGGGCTTCGGCTGCGCGAAGAACGCGTGCAGGATGTGGTAGACGAGCAGGTAGTTCTTCTGCTGGAAGCTCGCGTGCGAGATGCCGGGCATCACGACGAACGCCTTGTCGGGCGACGGCAGCCTCGCGAAGAACGCGAGCAGGTCGTCGATGCCCGCGATGCCGTCGTACTGGCCGCGCATCACGATCGTGGGCACGGTGATGCGCGCCGGATCGTTGACCGGCAGCCTCGAGCACATGTCGACGTAGGTGCCGTTGGGCATCGAGTCGTCGAGGGCGAGGATCGCATCGGCGAACGCGTCGACGGTGCGCGCGTCGGCGCAATCCGGGTGGTCGCGCTGGAAGATCGAATGCACGAACGCGCGGTCGATCGGCCGGCGGTTCGCCTTCGTGAACTCCGGCAGCTTCTTGCGCCGCTGCTCGAGCGTCGGGCTGCCGGCGCCGGTCCATACGTAGGCGTCGAGCGCGAGGCGCGCGACGCGGTCGGGATGGCGCTCGGCGAACAGCGCCGCGCGCAACGCGCCCGACGAGATGCCGTAGACGAGGAAGCTCTTCACGCCGCGCGTGCGCATGATGTACGCGGTCGCCGCGGCGAGGTCGTCCGCGCCGTTCGCGATGTCGCACGGGATGTCGCGATGCTTCGAGCTGCGCCCGTAGCCTTCCATGTCGACGGTCCAGCACGCGAAGCCGCGCTTGGCGAACCAGTCCATCACGGACGAGTCGGATCGGCCGGGAACGGCGAGGTCGAAGGTCGGCGTCGAGGCCATCGACGAGCCGTGCACGAACAGGACGCAGGGCTTGCCGTCGGGACGGCCGGCGTATTTCTCCCACAGGAACAGGCGGACGTCGCCCTTCTGCGTCCAGTGCTCGACGCCGGTGACGGCGGTGGCGTCGGCGACGGTGGCGGCGGATGCGGTCATGCGGACTCCGGAAGGTGCGGTCAGTCGATCTTGGCGCCGGTCTCGGCGATCACGCGGGCCCAGCGGTCCTTCTCGGCGCGAAAGAACGCGCCGAACTCGGCGGGCGTCGAGGCGACGACCTCGAGGTTGTGCCCCGAGTAGTACGACTTGACATCGGGCAGCGCCATGACCGCGGCGAGCTCGCGGTGCAGCTTGTCGATGATCGGCTGCGGCGTGCCCCTGGGCGCGAGCAGCCCGAGCCACACGTAGGCTTCGTAGCCGGGCAGCCGCTCGGCGATCGCGGGGATGTCCGGCAGCGATTCGGCGCGCTTCGCGCCCGTCGTCGCGAGCGCACGCAGCTTGCCGGCCTTGATGTGGCCCATCATGCCGGCGGTGCCGGGAATCGCGACCGGCACGGTGCCTCCGAGCAGGTCGGCGGTGGCCTGCGCGCTGCCCTTGTACGGGATGTGGTTCATCTTGAGGCCGGCCATCGACGCGAACATCGCCGCGAACAGGTGCTGGCCGCTGCCGTTGCCCGACGACGCATAGTCGACCTTGCCCGGGTTGTCGCGAACGTAGGCGATGAACTCGTCGAGCGTCTTCGCCGGGAACGACGGGTGCACGACGAGCACGCCCGGCTCCTCGCCGATCAGCATGACCGGCGCGAAATCCTCGATCGGGTCGAAGGGCAGCTTGCGGTAGAGCGTCGCGCTGATCGCGTTGGTCTGCGAGGCCAGCAGCAGCGTGTAGCCGTCGGGCGCCGCCTTCGCGACCTCGCCGGTGCCGAGCGTCGCGCCGGCGCCCGGCTTGTTCTCGACGACGACCTGCTGGCCGAGGCGCTCGGAGAGCTTCTGCGCGACCAGGCGCGTCGGGCCGTCGACCGCGCCGCCGGGCGAGAACGGCACCACGATCCGTACCGGCCGCGTGGGGTAGTCCTGTCCCCACGCGGGCGAACCCAGCAGGAGGGACGCGACGGCAGCGCCGGCGCCGATGCATCGTGAAGCATGACGGATTGCGTCCATTTCCAGCCTTTCGGGTGTCAGCGCCGCGACGCCTCGCGAAATCGCGCGAGCGCGGCGACGTAATCTGCATTGAGGCCGGCCGTCGAGTCGGCGTCGATGCCGAGGTCGTGCAGCAGGCCGTCGGCGAGGCCGTACACGAAGCCGTGCAGCGTGACGCTCTGGCCGCGCGCCCAGGCGTCCTGAACGATGGTCGTGCGCGACACGTTCACGACCTGGTCGATCACGTTGAGCTCGCACAGCCGGTCGACGCGCGCCGCGAAATCGGCGGCGGCCTCGAGCTCGCCGCGGTAGCGGATGGCGACGTCCTGCACGTGGCGGAGCCAGTTGTCGATCAGGCCGTGGGCGGAGTCGTCGAGCGCGGCCTTGATGCCGCCGCACTGGTAGTGGCCGACGACGATGACGTGCTCGACCTTGAGCACGTCGACCGCGTATTGCAGCACGGACAGGCAGTTGAAATCGGTGTGGACGACGACGTTCGCCACGTTGCGGTGGACGAACAGCTCACCGGGAGCGAGGTCGACGATCTCGTTGGCGGGCACGCGGCTGTCGGCGCATCCGATCCACAGGTAGCGCGGCGCCTGCTGGGCGGCCAGCGTGCGGAAGAAGTCCGGGCGCCGGGCGGTGACGTCGGCGGCCCACGCACGGTTGCGGTCGACGAGATGGCGGATCGAGGACATTCGGGGCGACATCATACCGGCCTGCGGGTCCGGCTTCACCCGCACGGGCCACGCCGGGCCGAAGCCCGGCCGGCAGGGCTCGCTCCGGTGGCGTAGAATCGATCAACGTCGGTGTCGCCGGGGAGCGGCCCGGCGTTTTTTGCGCCCGGCGGCGCCCCGGAAGGCGATCGATGCGCATCGAGAACGACGTCAAGCTCGACTTCAAGGACGTGCTGATCCGCCCGAAGCGCTCGACGCTGACGACGCGCTCGCAGGTCGACATCTCGCGCGAGTTCCGCTTCCGTCACACCGGCACCGACTACGCCGGCATCCCGATCGTCGCGTCGAACATGGACTCGACCGGGACCTTCGAGATGGCGCGCGCTCTGGACCCGTTCAGGCTCTCGGTCGCGCTGCACAAGCACCACGAGGTCGACGAGATCGTCGCGTTCTTCCGGGCGCTCGATCGCAAGAGCGCGGCGTTCTACTCGATGGGCATCCAGGAGGCCGACGAGGACAAGCTCCACGCGGTGATGGCTCAGGCGGGCACCGGCGCCGAGGCGGCGATCCGCTACCTGTGCATCGACGTCGCGAACGGGTATACCGAGAGCTTCGTGCGATTCGTCGCCAAGGTGCGCGCCGCGTACCCGCACCTCGTCATCATGGCGGGCAACGTCGTCACCGGCGAGATGACCGAGGAGCTGATCCTGTCGGGGGCCGACATCGTCAAGGTCGGCATCGGCCCGGGGTCGGTGTGCACGACGCGCACGATGACCGGGGTCGGCTACCCGCAGCTGTCGGCGATCATCGAATGCGCCGACGCCGCGCACGGGCTCGAGGGCCACATCTGCGCGGACGGCGGCTGCACGACGCCCGGCGACATCGCGAAGGCGTTCGGCGGGGGCGCGGATTTCGTGATGCTGGGGGGCATGTTCGCCGGCCACGACGAGTCCGGCGGCGACGTGATCGAGGTCGACGGACGGCGCATGATGCGCTTCTACGGCATGAGCAGCCGCATGGCGATGGACAAGTACGCCGGCGGCGTGGCGAAATACCGCGCGGCCGAGGGCAAGGAGGTGCTGGTCCCGCACCGCGGCCCGGTGGCGGCGACCGCGCAGGAGATCCTCGGCGGCGTGCGCTCGGCGTGCACCTACGTCGGTGCGCGGCGGCTCCGGGAATTGTCGAAGCGCACGACGTTCGTGCGCGTGACGCAGCAGGTGAACGAGGTATTCGGCAAGAACTGAACAGCGGAGATGGGAGACAGGAGAGAGGGAACGGTGGGCAGGGGTCGCGTCAGCGCCGGATCACGTCACCCGACCGCCCCGGCTACCGTCGGACCCGCGAGCCACCAGGCTCCCAACCGATCTCCCCTTTCCCATTCCCGCCCTTGAAGGGAGCGACCATGAGAACACGACGGATCCTCGCGATGCTCGCGATGGCGGTGCCGGCCCTTTGGACCGCGAGCCTTGCCCTTGCCCAGTACCCCGACCACCCCATCACGATGGTCGTGCCGTTTCCGCCCGGGGGCCTCGCCGACACGGCGGCGCGCCCGATGGCCGACGCGCTGTCGCGCGAGCTGAAGCAGCCGGTCGTGATCGAGAACCGGGCGGGCGCGGGTGGCGCGATCGGCATGGCGTACGTCGCCAAGGCCAAGCCCGACGGCTACACGATCCTGATGGCGCTCTCCTCGTATACGGTGCTGCCGGAGGCCGACAAGGTGCTCGGGCGCACGCCGCAATACCAGCTCGCGGACCTGAGGCCGATCGCGAGGGTCACCGGCGACCCGACGGTGCTCGCGGTGCGCGCGGAATCGCCGTGGAAGACCTATGCGGAGTTCATCGCCGCTGCGCGCGCGTCGCCCGGCAAGCTCACGTTCGGGTCGTCCGGCAACTACGGCACGATGCACATGCCGATGGCGATGCTCGCGCTCGAGCAGGGCGTGCAGTTGACGCACGTGCCGTACACGGGCGCGGGCCCGGCGATCATCGGGCTCCTGGGCGGGCAGGTCGACGCGATCTCGACGGGGCCTGCGACGATCGTGCAGCACGTCAAGGCCGGCAAGGTGCGCGTGCTCGCGCACTGGGGCGAGGGGCGCCTCGCATCGCTGCCCGACGTGCCGAGCCTGAGGGAACTGGGGGTGCCGGTCGAGTACGCGCAGTGGTCGGGCATGTTCGTGCCCGCGGGAACGCCGGAGCCGGTGGTCGCGCGCCTGCGGGAAGCGGCGAAGGCGGCGGCGAACGACGACCGCGTCAAGCAGGTGCTGGTGACCGCAGGCAGCCCGGTGATGTACCTCGACGCCCCGGAGTTCCAGCGCTACGTCGACGCCGACGCGACGAAGATGGCGGAGGTCGTGAAGAAGGTCGGCAAGCTCGAATAGCGATACGGCGGCGATGGGCGATAGGCGATGGGCGATGGGCGATAGGCGATGGGCGATAGGCGATAGGCGATAGGCGATAGGCGATAGGGCGATAGGGCGATAGGAAGGCCGCCGGCCCCGGAGGCGCAGGCGATGGGCGC
>DASTCK010000052.1:0-10378 GCA_035711225.1 Casimicrobiaceae bacterium | reverse complement strand
CACCGTGCCGGGCTGCACCTCGAGAATGCCGCCGGCGACGAAGACGAACTCTTCCTCGCCGTTGTCGGCGCGCTCGATGCGCACCGCACCCGGCTTGATGCGGGTGATCAGCGGCGTGTGGCGCGGCAGGATGCCGAGCTCGCCGTTCTCGCCCGGCAGTGCGACGAACCTGGCTTCGCCGGAGAAGATGTTCTCCTCGGCGGACACCACGTCGACGTGAATGGTTGCCATGTCAGTTCTCCGCTGCGCCGCAAGCGGCGCTCAACCAAGCGGCCGCCGCGGAACCGGCTCCGCCGGGCCGCTGGCGGCGCCCCCCCCGGGGGGAGAGGGCGAAGCCCGAGGGGGCATCGCCGAAGGCGCTTCGGGGGGGGATCATTGAATTTTCTTGGCCTTCTCGAAGGCCTCGTCGATCGTGCCGACCATGTAGAAGGCCTGCTCGGGCAGGTGGTCGCACTCGCCGTTGACGATCATCTTGAAGCCGCGGATCGTTTCCTTCAGCGGCACGTACTTGCCCGGCGAGCCGGTGAACACCTCGGCCACGTGGAAGGGCTGCGACAGGAAGCGCTGGATCTTGCGCGCGCGCGACACCGCGAGCTTGTCGTCGGGCGAGAGCTCGTCCATCCCGAGGATCGCGATGATGTCGCGCAGCTCCTTGTAGCGCTGCAGCGTCGCCTGCACGCGGCGCGTCGTCGTGTAGTGCTCCTCGCCGATCACGTGCGGGTCGACCTGTCGCGACGTCGAGTCGAGCGGGTCGACCGCCGGGTAGATGCCGAGCGCCGCGATGTCGCGCGAGAGCACCAGCGTCGCGTCGAGGTGGCCGAACGTCGTCGCCGGCGACGGGTCCGTCAGGTCGTCCGCCGGAACGTACACGGCCTGGATCGACGTGATCGAGCCGGTCTTGGTCGACGTGATGCGCTCCTGAAGCCGGCCCATCTCCTCGGCCAGCGTCGGCTGGTACCCCACCGCGGAGGGCATCCGGCCGAGCAGCGCGGATACCTCGGTGCCGGCCAGCGTGTAGCGGTAGATGTTGTCGACGAAGAACAGGATGTCGCGACCCTCGTCGCGGAAGCGCTCGGCCATCGTGAGGCCGGTCAGCGCGACGCGCAGCCGGTTACCCGGCGGCTCGTTCATCTGCCCGAACACCATCGCGACCTTCGACTGCGACAGATCGTCCTGGCGGATGACCTTCGCGTCGCTCATCTCGTGGTAGAAGTCGTTGCCCTCGCGCGTGCGCTCGCCCACGCCCGCGAACACCGAGAGGCCCGCATGCTCCTTCGCGATGTTGTTGATGAGCTCGAGCATGTTGACGGTCTTGCCGACGCCCGCGCCGCCGAACAGGCCGATCTTGCCGCCCTTCGCGAACGGGCAGACGAGGTCGATCACCTTGATGCCCGTCTCGAGGAGCTCGGTGGACGGCGACAGCTCGTCGAACTTGGGTGCGGCGGCGTGGATCGGTCGACGCTCGTCGCTCTTGATCGGGCCGCGCTCGTCGATCGGCCGGCCCAGCACGTCCATCACGCGGCCCAGCACGCCGGGGCCGACCGGCACCTTGATGTTCTCGCCGGTGGCCTTGACCTTCATCCCGCGCTTGAGGCCGTCGGAGCTGCCCATCGCGATCGTGCGCACGATGCCGTCGCCGAGCTGCTGCTCGACCTCGAAGGTCAGGCCCTGCTCGACGAGCTTGTTGCTCGCGTCCTGCTCGAGGACGAGCGCGTCGTAGACGTGGGGCATCGCGTCGCGCGGGAACTGCACGTCGACGACCGCGCCGATGCATTGGACGATGGTGCCTTGGCTCATTCGAAACTCTCCGGATTCAAAGGCGGCGCGTTTCCTCACACCGCCGCCGCCCCGCCGACGATCTCCGACAACTCCTTGGTGATCGCCGCCTGGCGCGTCTTGTTGTAGATCAGTTGCAGCTCGTCGATGATCTTCGCGGCGTTGTCGGTCGCGGCCTTCATCGCGACCATGCGCGCCGACTGCTCCGAGCCCATGTTCTCGGCGACCGCCTGGTAGACGATCGCCTCGATGTAGCGCCGCATCAGCCCGTCGAGCAGCACGCGGGCGTCCGGCTCGTAGATGTAGTCCCAGGTCCCGTGCGCCGCCTCGGGCGCCACGAGCTCGCCGGTACCGCCGAGCGAGCGGTACTTCATCGGCACCGGGATGATCCGGCCCGCGCGCGGCTCCTGCTTCATCGTGTTGATGAACGACGTGTAGAACACCCACACCTCGTCGATCTCGCCGCCCATGTACTTGTCGAGGAGCGATTTCACCGGGCCGACCACGCGCTCGAGGTGCGGCCGGTCCCCGAGTTGCACCGCGCTCGCGACGACGTTGCCGCCCATGCGCGTCAGGAACGCGAGACCCTTCGTGCCGAGCGCGACGTAGTCGATGCCCACCCCCGCGGCCGTCCACTCCTTGTGCTTCTGCAGGAGCAGCCGCAGCACGTTGGTGTTGAGGCCGCCGCACAGTCCCTTGTCGGTCGACACGACGATCGCGCCGACGCGCTTGACCGTCTCCCGCTTGTGCAGGAACGGGTGGCGGTACTCGGTGTTCGCCTGCGCGACGTGGATCGCGATGTTGAAGATCCGCTCGAGATAGGGGCGCGAGGCGCGCATGCGGTCCTGCGCCTTTTTCATCTTCGACGCCGCGACCATCTCCATCGCCTTGGTGATCTTGCGCGTGCTCTGCACGCTCTTGATCTTGCCGCGGATTTCTTTCGAGCTTGGCATGTGCTGGTGGCCTGTCCGCCCTCACCCCCGTCCCTCTCCCGCGAGCGGGCGAGCGGAGGTTCGCGTCGCGGCCGGTCGGCCGCGTCGGGTCAAAACGTTCCGGTCTTCTTGAAGTCCTCGATCGCCGCCGCCAGCGCCTTCTCGTCGTCCGCGGTCATGTCGCGGTTCGTCTCGATGTGCTCGTGCAGCTTCGCGTACTTGCTGCGGACGAACGCGCGTACCGCCGACTCGAACGCCAGCGCTTTCTCGACCGGCACGTCGTCGTAGTAGCCGCGGTTGACCGCGAACAGCGTCAGCGCCTGGTCGGCCACCGACAGCGGCGAGTACTGCGGCTGCTTCATGAGCTCGGTGACCATGCGGCCGCGGTCGAGCTGCTTGCGGGTCGCCTCGTCGAGGTCGGAGGCGAACTGCGCGAACGCGGCGAGCTCGCGGTACTGCGCGAGCGCGAGGCGCACGCCGCCGCCGAGCTTCTTGATGACCTTGGTCTGCGCGTTGCCGCCCACGCGCGACACCGAGATGCCGGCGTTGATCGCGGGACGGATGCCGGCGTTGAAGAGATCGGTCTCGAGGAAGATCTGGCCGTCGGTGATCGAGATCACGTTGGTCGGCACGAACGCCGTCACGTCGCCGGCCTGCGTCTCGATGATCGGGAGCGCCGTGAGCGAGCCGGTCTTGCCCTTGACCGCGCCCTGGGTGAACTTCTCGACGTACTCGGCGTTGACGCGCGCGGCGCGCTCGAGCAGGCGCGAGTGCAGGTAGAACACGTCGCCCGGGTAGGCTTCGCGGCCCGGCGGGCGGCGCAGCAGCAGCGACACCTGGCGGTACGCCCACGCCTGCTTGGTCAGGTCGTCGTAGATGATGAGCGCGTCCTGGCCGCGGTCGCGGAAGTACTCGCCCATCGTGCAGCCCGAGTAGGGCGCGATGTACTGCATCGCCGCCGACTCCGACGCCGAGGCGGCGACGACGATCGTGTACGCCATCGAGCCGGTTTCCTCGAGCTTGCGCACGACGTTGGCGATCGTCGACGCCTTCTGGCCGATCGCGACGTAGACGCAGATCAGGTCCTTGCCCTTCTGGTTGATGATGGTGTCGACCGCGACCGCCGTCTTGCCGGTCTGGCGGTCCCCGATGATCAGCTCTCGCTGGCCGCGGCCGATCGGCACCATCGCGTCGATCGACTTGAGTCCCGTCTGCACCGGCTGGTTGACCCCCTGGCGCGCGATCACGCCCGGCGCGACCTTCTCGATCACGTCGGTCATCTTCGCGTTGACCGGCCCCTTGCCGTCGATCGGCTCGCCGAGCGAGTTGACGACGCGGCCGATCAGCTCCGGTCCGACCGGCACCGCGAGGATGCGGCCGGTGCATTTGACCGTGTCGCCCTCGGTGATGTGCTCGTAGGCACCGAGCACCACCGAGCCGACCGAGTCGCGCTCGAGGTTGAGCGCGAGGCCGAACGTGTTGTTCGGGAACTCGAGCATCTCGCCCTGCATCGCGTCCGACAGCCCGTGGATGCGGCAGATGCCGTCGGTGACCGAGACGACCGTCCCCTGCGTGCGCGTCTGCGCGCCCGTGTCCAGGTTCTGGATCTTCGCCTTGATCAGCTCGCTGATTTCAGAAGGGTTCAGTTGCATGATTCCTCCACGGACGAAACCGGAAACCTGTCTTCGTCCGGACGTTAATGTGCCGCGCTTCGCCGGCGGAGCCGGTCGATTTGCGGCGTCGACTCCCGGCGCCACCGGGCGTCATGTGCCGGGCCCGCCCCATCACGCCGTCAACTGGTTCTTCATCGCGGTCAGCTTGCCCTGCACCGAGTCGTCGATCACCGTGTCGCCCACGGTGATGCGCGCCCCGCCGATCAGCTCGGCGTTCACCTTGACCGTGGCCTCGACCTTGCGGCCGAAGCGGCGCTCGAGCGCGGCCTTGAGGTCCGAGAGCTCGGCGTCCGACATCGGCAGCGCGCTTTCGATCGTCGCGCGCGCGACGCCCTCGGCGTCGTTGCGGCGCTTCTCGTAGATCTCGGCGATCTCGCGAGCGAGCCCGATGCGATCGGTCTCGATCAGCACGCGCACGAAGCTCCGCGCGTCGGCGTCGAGGCCGTCGCCGGTCACCGACAGGAACAGCGCCTCCTTCTCGGCGTCGCCCAGCTTCGGGCTCGCGAGCGCCGTGCGCATCCGCGCATCGGTCGCGACGGATGCGACCAGCGCGAGCATGCGCGACCACGCGGGCAGCGCGCTCTTCTCGCGCGCGAGGTCGAACGCGGCCTCGGCGTAGGGGCGCGCGATCGTGGAGAGTTCGGCCATGGCGTCGCGGCTTCGCTAGAGCTGCTTCTGGATCTCGCGCAGCAGGTCCGCGTGCGCCCTGGCGTCGACCTCGCGCTTCAGGATCTTCGCCGCGCCGGCGACCGCGAGGTCGGCGACCGAGGCGCGCAGCGATTCCTTGGCGCGCGCGACTTCCTGCGCGATTTCCGCCTTGGCCGCCGCGACGATCCGGTCGGCTTCCGCCTTCGCGTCCGCCTTCGCCTGGTCCATCGTCTCGGCCTTGAACTTCTCGCCCTGCGCGACGATCTCGGCGGCCTTGCCCTTCGCCTCGGTCATCAGGTCGGCGACGCGCTTCTCGGCCGTCGACAGGTTCTGGCGGCCCTGCTCGCCGGCGGCGAGGCCGTCGGCGATGTCCTTGCGCCGCGCCTCGATAGCGTTCATCAGCGGCGGCCACACGAACTTCGCCGTGAACCAGATGAAGGCGGCGAACGCCACCGCCTGCATGATCAGCGTCAGGTTGATGTCCATGACGGCTTCCTTCCCGCGAGCGGAGCGATCAGCGGACGACCGCGAGCAGCGGGTTGCCGAAGGCGAACAGCATCGCGAGGCCGACGCCGATGATGAACGAGGCGTCGATCAGGCCGAGGAGCAGGAACACCTTGGTCTGCAGCTGCGGCATCAGCTCCGGCTGACGCGCGGCGCCTTCCAGGAAGCGCGAGCACATGATGCCCACGCCGACGCACGCGCCGAGGGCGCCCAGGCCGATGATGAGGCCGATGCCCACGCCGGTGTAGGCCTGGATCATGGCAAGCAGTTGCAGTTTCGGGTCCATCGCTTGTGTCCTTTCGTTTTCGCGGAAGGTGACGTGAATCAGGGGTGCTCTCGCGCCATCGGGACGGATTCGCCGGCCGTCGCCGTGGCGCGAATCAATGGTGTTCGTGGGCCATCGAGATGTACACGATGGTCAGCATCATGAAGATGTAGGCCTGCAGCACGACGATCAGGATGTGAAAGATCGACCAGCCGAGGTGCAGCACCGAGCCGACGACCACGCCGACCAGCCCGGTCGCCGCCCACATGCCGAGCAGCAGGAAGATGATCTCGCCCGCGTACATGTTCCCGTACAGACGCAGGCTGTGCGACAGCGGCTTGCTGATGTACTCGACCGCGTTGAACAGCAGGTTCGCGGGCCACAGCAGCGGGTTCGACCCGAACGGCGAGCAGAAGAGCTCGTGGATCCAGCCGCCGAGCCCCTTGACCTTGATGCTGTAGAAGATCATCAGCGCGAAGACCGAGAGCGCGAGGGCGAACGTCGTGTTGACGTCCGCGGTCGGCACGCCGCGCCAGCTGTGCTGGTGGAAGACGTGCTCGTAGATCCACGCCATGATGTCGACCGGCAGGAAGTCCATGGCGTTCATGAACAGCACGAGCACGAACGTCGTCAGCGCGATCGGCGCGACCAGCTTGCTCTCGCCGTGGTAGACGCTCTTGACCTGGTCGTTGACGAACTCGATCGCGAGCTCGACGAACGCCTGCGTCCTCGAGGGCACCCCCGAGGTGGCCTTCCGGTTGATCCACCACATGAACCCGAAGCACAGCGCGCCGAGCACCAGCGTCGTGACCAGCGTGTCGACGTTGACGGTCCAGAAGCCGCCGTCGCCCACCGCCTTGGTCTGGAACGTGAGGTGGTGCTGGATGTAAGAGGTCGGGGTGACTTCGGTGCCGGCCGCCATGGATCTCTCTCGTCTATTCGCGCGCCAATAACGCCGTCGAGAACAGCAACACCGTGACCGCGAAGGCGGCGAACAGCGCCGCCAGCACGACGTCCCTGTACGTCGCCAGCACCAGCCAGAGCTGGAGGAGGATCACGAGGATCTTGGCCCCTTCCGCGCGCATCATCGTCACGATCGACGCGCCGGCGGTGGCCGTCGGCCCGAGCCCCAGCACGAACGCGTACACGACGGTCGAGGAGAGCGTGACCAGCCCCCCGAGCGCAGCCGACAGCGCTGCGTGACCGCCGGCCCACAGGCCCGCGGCGGCGGCGATCGCGAGCGTCGCGAGCGCCTGCCAGCGCAAGACCATGCGGATCGGCTTGGATGTGAGCGGGGATGTCACGCCGGCGCCTTCGACCCCGGGCGCGAGCGGCGAGCCGAGCAAACCTTGCGATTGTAGCGTTTCGGCCGCACCCCGGGCAAGGATATGTTGCGTTGCGTCAAGCTTCCTGCCCGGGCGTGCGCCGTCACCGCGCCGGACAGAACGCGCGTTCGATGCTGCTCTGCGGAAAGCCGCCCTGCGGCGCGTCAGCCGCCCGAGAGCGCCGCGACGATCATCACCTCGGTGTCGGGTGTCACGGGCGTGCCGAGGTCGCGCACGGCCCGCGGTCCCACGAAGACCGCGATGTGCGGCCGCAGCTTGCCCTGCTCGTCGACCATCCGGAACCGGATGCCCGGGAACGACGAATCGAGCGCGGCGACGATCGCGCGAAGCGGCGGCGCGTGATCGGGGGAGAGCTCGGGCAGCGTGACGATCACCTCGTCGTGGCCGCGCGTGTACGAGCGCAGCGGCGACGGGATCTTCACGCGGTAGCGCGCGATCATGGCGGTGGTCACGGTGTCGCCTCGACCGCCTGGATCGGCGGCAGGTTCCGCGCGAGGCAGCGCCACGTGCGGCCTTCGTCGCGGCTGCCCCACACTTCGCCCTGCGAGGTGCCGAAGTACAGGCCCACCGGGTCGCGCGCATCCGCGCTCATCGCCTGCCGCTTGACCGTCCACCACGCCTGCTTGGCCGGCAACCCGCGGTCCTGGCGCCGCCAGGTCCGTCCCGCGTCGAGCGTGCGGTAGACCGCCGGCCGACCCCCCGGCGAGGTGCGCGGCCATACGTCGGTCCCGTCCATCGGGAAGATCCACGCGGTGTCGGCGTCGCGCGGATGCGTCACCATCGGAAATCCGATCGCGCCGATCGACTTCGGCATGCCGGCGCCGAGGTCGGTCCAGTCGGTCGACGGACGATCGAGCCGGTAGAGCCCGCAATGGTTCTGCTGGTAGAGCCGGTCGGGGTTGCCGCCCGCGAACCGCACGCAATGCGGATCGTGGCCGAACTCCGGCGTGGGCTGCGGCAGGAAGTCGGCGCGGACGCCGCGGTTGAGGGGCTTCCAGTCCGCGCCCGCGTCGACCGACTCGAACACCCCGCCGCTCGACATCGCGATGTACAGGTGCTTCGCGTCGCGCGGGTCGACCAGGATCGAGTGCATCTTCGGGCCGTCGGGGGTGCCGTCCTGGTCGCCGCCGCACCAGGCCTTGCGTTGCGGATGCTCGTTGAACCCGGCGACGCCGGTCCACGAGGCGCCGGCGTCGGTCGAGCGGAAGAGACCCTGCGGCGAGGTCCCCGCGTACCATGCGCCCGGCTCGCTCGCGTGGCCGGGCGTGAGCCAGAACGTGTGGTCGACGCTGCGCCCGGCGCCGGCCCTGAAGGCCGGCGGCTTCTGCGCCTCGGTCCAGGTGCGGCCGCGGTCGGACGAACGGAACACCGTGGGCCCGAGGTGCCCGGTGCGCGCCGCCGCCAGCCACTGGCGCGGATCGCGCGGATCGATCATCGCGTGATGGACGTTGTGGCCGAGGAAGCGCGGGCCGCCGGTCGTCCACCGGTTGCGCGCCGCGTCGCTCGTGAGCGTCCACAACCCCTTGCGCGTCGCCACCAGCAGCGTGATCGAGCGCGCGGCGGGACGCTTGGGGCGAGGGGTGGCGGGCATGACGAACCTCCGAAGGGCACACGGGAGACGGGGAAGCTCAGCACGCCCGGGAACGGCGAACGGCGGCCGCGGGGCGCTCGACGGCGAAGCCTGCGACGGGAACGCTACGCTTGGCGCGCCGACCCCGCAACCCGCGGGGTTGATCTTCGCGCGGGTCGCTGCGATCCTCGGCGAGTCCCGCGGACGGCCCCGGGCCGGACCGCTTCCCTCCCCTGCACGGAGACCAGGCCATGACGATCAAGGTCGGCGACAGGCTTCCCGCCGCAACGCTGATGGAATTCCACGAGGTCGAGAAGGACGGCTGCTCGATCGGACCCAACCCGGTGAAGGTCGAGGACCTCACGCGCGGCAGGAAGGTGGTCGTGTTCGGGCTGCCGGGCGCGTTCACGCCGACCTGCTCGGCCAAGCACGTGCCGTCCTACCTCTCGCACTACGACCAGCTGAAGAAGAAGGGCGTCGACACGATCGCGTGCATGTCGGTGAACGACGCGTTCGTGATGGGCGCGTGGGCGCGCGACCAGCACACCGGCGACAAGGTGCGCATGCTGGCCGACGGCAGCGCCGAATTCACCAAGGCGCTCGGCCTCACGCTCGACCTCAACGCGCGCGGCATGGGCCTGCGATGCCAGCGCTTCTCGATGCTGGTCGACGACGGCGTGGTCAAGGCGCTCAACATCGAGGCGCCCGGCAAGTACGAGGTGTCCGACGCCGAGACGATGCTCAAGCAGCTGGGGTAGGCGCGTTCGGGACGCAGGCACTGGGGTGCGGCGCCGGTGATGCGCGCGGACGCCGGTGCAGCGCCGGCGAACCGCGCGTGCGCCGCGGCGCGAAGTCCCTGCGCTGTTGCCTGGCGATTTGCAGGCATTGCAGGGATGCCGCGCCGCCTGGCATTGACCTCGGTCATTTCCATGGGATCCGGTCGCCCGGTACACTCGCTGCGTGAGCCCCTCGGGGCTGAGTTTCGACGGCAGGCGCGGAGTGCACGCTAGGCGGCTTCGCAAGCTCCTGACCTCGGCTGCGCTCGGGGTGTGGGTTTTCGCGCTGATCGTCGGAGTCGCGAATGCGTGTGGATGGACCGATGCCTTCACGCCTTCGGCGATGGCTGGCGTCGCCCACGAAGCAGCCTCGCATGGCGACGAGGGCACCTCCGATTGCGTCAAGCTGTGTGCCGAAGGACTCCCGGTCCTTGCCAAGGTCCAGGCAGTCCAGGACCCCCCCGAGGGTGAGCCTCTCATCATCGCCCCGGGTCATGGCGTCGACCTCTGGCGGCGCTCGGCGCCGACCCTGCGTCCCCTGCACGCACGGCGCGCGCCTCGTGCCGTCCCGCCCCTCCTTCGCTTCCTCCGCCTGACGCTGTAATGCACGCCCGGGCAGTGGCGCGGGCGCGTTCGCGTCGCGTCCCTGCCCGCCTGACAGTGCGTGCGCTCGATTCGCGCGCGACGCGATTCGAGCGTTTCTCCAGCGGTCCTGCCCGATGGTTCGATCGCCATCGGAGTCGGAGGTCCATCATGAATCGACTTCACCCCTGGTTGTTCGGACTCGCATCCGGCATCACGTTTTCGGTCGTGTATGCGGCTTGCGCGCTCGCCGTGGTCCTGTCGCCGGACGCGACCATCGCCTTCTTCAACACCTGGTTCCACGGA
>DASTCK010000051.1:0-5182 GCA_035711225.1 Casimicrobiaceae bacterium | reverse complement strand
GCAGCGGCGGCACGGCGAGCGCGAGCGCGAGGCCGAGAGGCTCGCGGTAATAGCCCGCGACGAACTCGGCGAGCGCGACGACGTCGTCGGGCAGCGGCGCGATCGCGATCACGTCGTCGATGGGCTGCACGCGCTCCCGCTCGACCGCGGCGGTGTCGGCGACGTCGACGACGACGCCGACGTGGCGCCGCTGCGCCAGACGCACGCGCACCATCGTGCCGCGCGCGACGCCGAGACCCTCGGGAATCCAGTAATCGAACAGGTGCCCGGTGGCCACGGGCAGGGCGACGCGCGCGAAGCTCATCGTGGAACCGGCGCTCGCCGTTTCACGCGCCCGTCACGCATTGTAGTGTTCCAAATCCTCACGGCGCCCCGGAACAGAATGCGGCAAGTCCTTCATTTCTCGGACTTCGCGGATTTGTCCCCACGCCGTGTGGATAACTGTGTGAACAAATGACCGCGCTGCAGCGCCTCGATGGGGCACGCCATCAAGCAAGCGCCGGACCGGAGCGGGAAACGACGCATTTTCACCTTGCGGATCAATGCATTGTAATTCGTTCCGCCATGCGCTTTCGGGGCGCCCCTCGGTGGGGCGCCGGCCGCGCGGCGATGTGCATAAGTCGCCGCGGAAACCCTCGCGCGCCGAATGTCAAGCCCCGCGTTCGCGCGCGGAGACGCGATGGACGGTTTCCACCAGCGCCGCGACGTGCTCGGGCGGCGTCGAGGGGACGATGCCGTGCCCGAGATTGAAGACGTGCCCCGGCGCGGGCCCCGCGGCGGCGACCACGGCCTCGGCCTCGCGCTCGATCGTGGCTGGATCGGTGAGCAGCACGAGCGGATCGAGGTTGCCCTGCAGCGCGACGCGCTGGCCGATGCCCGCCCTCGCCTTCGCGAGGTCGACGGTCCAGTCGAGCCCCACCGCCGTCGCCCCGCAGGCCGCGATGTCGTCGAGCCAGCCGCCGCCGCCCTTGGTGAACACGATCGTCGGCGTCGCGCGCGTCGCGGGGTCCGCGGCGAGCGACGCGACGACCGCGCGCATCGGCGCGAGCGAATGGCGGCGGTATCCCGCCGCGCTCAGCATGCCGCCCCAGGTGTCGAACAGCATCACCGCGTCCGCGCCGGCGAGGACCTGCTCGCGCAGGTAGGCGGTGACGGCCTCCGCATTGAGCCCGACGAGGCGGTCGAGGAGCTCGGGGCGCGCCGCCGCCATCCTGCGCACCGTCGCGAAGTCGTCGCTGCCGCTGCCTTCGATCATGTAGCAGGCGAGCGTGAACGGGCTGCCGGCGAATCCGATCAGCGGGACGCGCCCGGCGAGCGCGCGCTTGATCGATGCGACCGCGTCGAAGACGTAGCGCAGCGACTCCATCGGCGGCGCGTCGAGCGCCGCGATCGCGCGCTCGTCGCGCACCGGGCGCGCGAAGCGCGGTCCCTCGCCTTCCGCGAACGAGAGGCCGAGCCCCATCGCGTCGGGAACGGTCAGGATGTCGGAGAACAGGATCGCCGCGTCGAGCGGATAGCGCTCGAGCGGCTGCAGCGTGACCTCGGTCGCGAGCTCGGGCGTCTGCGCGAGCGTCATGAAGCTGCCGGCTTTCGCGCGCGTGCGGTTGTACTCCGGCAGGTAGCGGCCCGCCTGGCGCATCAGCCAGACCGGCGTGCGCGGCGTGGGCTCGCGCCGGAGGGCGCGCAGCAGCGTGTCGTTGACGATCAAGGCGTGCCGGCGGCGCGCTGCGCCGGAACGAGGGGCCGGCCGAGCATGCGCTCGAGCACCGCGAGCGGCGCGTGCGCCGGCTCGTACAGCACGCCGGAGGGCAGCTGGATCGTCTGCTCGAGCATGTACTGGCCGGCCATCGCCGCGTGCATCACCTGGTCCGAGAAGCAGATCCACGTCGTGCCGGGCGCGAAATGCACCTCCTGCTGCTCGCAGTCGCGCTGGTAGCGCAGGTCCGCCTTGGCCGCGTCGTGCAACCCGAGCATCAGGTGGTCGTACTCGGTGCGCACGCCCTTGGTCACGTGGAGGCGGGCGAGCAACGCCGCCTGGACGGGGTGCATCCGGCGGAGCCGAGGCAGGAAGCGCGCCGAGACGTCCTCGAAGCGCTCGCCCACGCGCCACACGCGGTCCTGTCCCGCCGGGTTGACGTTGTTGAAGACGCGCAGGATGCGGGTACCCCGCGTGGGCCGCGACGGGAACGCATCGACGTGCAGTCGCGTGTCGTCCTTGCGCCACGAGACGCGGCGGCCCGTGGCAGGCATCGGCCGGAAGCTCGTGCGGGCGG
This sequence comes from Casimicrobiaceae bacterium, assembly GCA_035711225.1. Classification (GTDB taxonomy): domain Bacteria; phylum Pseudomonadota; class Gammaproteobacteria; order Burkholderiales; family Casimicrobiaceae; genus VBCG01. The sequence goes on along the minus strand of DASTCK010000051.1, from coordinate 2,909 downwards.
TCGCGAGCGCCGGGGCATAGCGCGGGAACATCGCCCGGATGAGGCCCGTGGCGCTGGCCGCATAGCGCCCCACCATGCGCGCGAGGGCCGCGAGGTCCGCGGTCGACCCGCGCGCGCCCCGGATGCGCTCGCCGGAGAGGCTGATGTTCTTGCGCCTGCCGTTCGACCAGCGAACGTCGAGGAACCGCTCCTCGCCGGGCTCGAGCGCGAACGCCAGGCGAGGGAGGACGATGACGCCGCCATCCTCGAGCTGGTGCGCGAGCGTCGCCGAGAGCTCGGGCGCGACCTCGGGACGCCAGGTCGCGAAGTCGACCGTCGTGATCGCCGTCATGCGGGGGACCGCCCTACCGCGGGAGCTCGCTCGAGCCCATCAGGAACGCGTCGACGGCCTGCGCGCACTGGCGTCCCTCGCGGATCGCCCACACCACCAGCGACTGCCCGCGGCGCATGTCGCCCGCCGCGAAGACCTTGTCGACGCTGGTGCGGTAGTGGTCGGTATCGGCCGCGACGTTCGAGCGTCCGTCGCGCGCGACGCCGAAGCGCGCGAGCATCGCGTCCGAAGCCGGCCCGGTGAAGCCCATCGCGAGCAGCACGAGGTCCGCGTCGATGGCGAATTCGCTGCCGGGCATCTCGGTCATCTTCATCTGCCCGTCCGCGCCGCGCGTCCATTCGAGCCGCGCACCGACGAGCCGCGTCACGCGCCCGCCCGTCCCTTCGAACCGCTTGGTCGCGACCGACCAGTCGCGCTGGCAGCCTTCCTCGTGCGAGGACGACGTGCGCAGCTTGACCGGCCAGTACGGCCACACGAGCGGCTTGTTCTCGACGTCGGGCGGCTGCGGGAGCAGCTCGAACTGCGTCACCGACGCCGCGCCCTGGCGGTTGGACGTGCCGACGCAGTCGGAGCCGGTGTCGCCGCCGCCGATCACGACGACGCGCTTGCCGGTGGCGAGGAGCTGGCCGGGAACGCGGTCGCCGGCGACGACGCGGTTCTGCTGCGGCAGGAACTCCATCGCGAAATGCACGCCGGCGAGGTCGCGCCCCGGAACCGGCAGGTCGCGCGGCTTCTCCGCGCCGCCGGCCAGCACGACCGCGTCGAACTCCTCGAGCATCGCCTGCGGATCGACGTCGCGGCCGACCTCGAGGCCGGGGCGGAAGCGCACGCCCTCGGCGGACATCTGCGCCATGCGCCGGTCGATCGCGGGCTTCTCCATCTTGAAGTCGGGGATGCCGTAGCGAAGCAGGCCGCCGACGCGATCGCTCTTCTCGAACACGACGACGTCGTGCCCCGCGCGCGCGAGCTGCTGGGCGCAGGCGAGGCCCGCCGGGCCCGAGCCGACGACCGCGACGCTGCGGCCGGTCTTCACCGCCGGCGGGCGCGGCACGACCCAGCCTTCCTCCCAGCCCTTGTCGATGATGAAGTGCTCGATCGACTTGATGCCCACCGGGTCGTTGTTGATGTTGAGCGTGCAAGCCGCCTCGCAGGGCGCCGGGCACACGCGGCCGGTGAACTCGGGGAAGCTGTTGGTCGAGTGCAGCGTGTCGAGCGCCTGCTTCCACTGGTGCCGGTACACCAGGTCGTTCCAGTCCGGGATGATGTTGTTGACCGGGCAGCCGCTCTGGCAGAACGGGATGCCGCAGTCCATGCATCGCGCGCCCTGCTTCGACGCGGCCTCGTCGGTGAGCGTCAGCACGAACTCGCGGTAGTGGCGCACGCGGTCGCGCGCGGCCTCGGCCACTTCGGCGACGCGCTCGAGCTCGAGGAATCCGGTGATCTTTCCCATCGTGCGAACCCATCGAAAGCGGCGCACGACTCGCGCGCGCCGGGGGATTACCCGCGTTCCTTACGCCGCCGCGCGCTCTTTCGCGGCGGCCGGCTTCGCCGCCCCCTTCGCGGCCATCTCGCCGAGCGCGCGCCGGTACTCGTGCGGGAACACCTTGACGAAGCGCGCGCGCGCGTTCTCCCAGTCGTCGAGCAGCGCGAGGGCGACCGACGAGCCGGTGAACCGCAGGTGGCGCTCGACGAGCTCCCGCAGCAGCGCCTCGTCGGCGCGGCCGGCATGCCGTGCCAGCGCCTTGCCGGCCGCGGCCAGCTCGCGCTCCTCTCGCGCCTGCTCGGCTTCCGGCAGCACGCGCTCGAGCGCCACCATCGCGAGGTTGCAGCGCTCCTTGAAGCTGCCGTCGGGATCGTAGACGTACGCGATGCCGCCGCTCATCCCGGCCGCGAAGTTGCGCCCGGTGCGCCCGAGGACCGCCACGCTGCCGCCGGTCATGTACTCGCAGCCGTGGTCGCCGGTGCCCTCGACCACCGCGGAGGCGCCGGAATTGCGCACGCAGAAGCGCTCGCCCGCGACGCCGCGGAAATAGGCCTCGCCCGCGATCGCGCCGTACATCACGGTGTTGCCGACGACGATGTTCTCCTCGGGCTTCGCGGGGCACGCGGGATCGGGATAGACGACGATCCGCCCGCCCGACAGCCCCTTGCCGACGTAGTCGTTGGTCCCGCCCTTGAGCTCGAACGCGACGCCGTGCGCGAGGAACGCGCCGAAGCTCTGGCCGGCGATGCCCTCGAACGCGACGTGGATCGTGTCGTCGGGCAGGCCCTCGTGGCCGTAGCGCCGCGCGACTTCCCCCGACAGCATCGCGCCCACCGACCGGTGCGCGTTGCGGATCCGGTGCGCGAGGCGGACCGGCTGGCGCTTCTCGAGCGCGGGCTTCGCGCCGTCGATCAGCGCGTGGTCGAGCGCGCGCGCGAGGCCGTGGTCCTGCGCCTCGCAGTGGAAGCGCGCCACCGTCGCCGGCATCGGCGGCTGGTAGAGGATGCGCGAGAAGTCGAGGCCGCGCGCCTTCCAGTGCTCGACGCCCTTCCTCATGTCGATCAGGTCGCTGCGGCCGATCATCTCGTCGAACGT
>DASTCK010000050.1:0-6762 GCA_035711225.1 Casimicrobiaceae bacterium | reverse complement strand
GCCATGCGCAGGGCCGGCTGGCCCCGGCTGTCGAGCGAGACGCCGATGATCCGGCCCGGCATCGAGCGCTTGTGCGCGTCGCGGGTGGCGAAGAAGGCGGCGTGCGGGCCGCCATAGCCCATCGGCACGCCGAACCGCTGCTCCGAGCCCAGGACGATGTCGGCGCCGAGCTCGCCGGGCGGGGTGAGCAGGACCAGGGCCAGAAGATCGCTGGCCACGGGACCGGTCTCCGCCGCGGCCGGAAGCGACGCGTTCGCGGTCGTGCTGCAGTACCCCGGGGCCGACGGCGAGGTCCGCGACCTCGCCTCGGTGGCCCGCGACGTCCACGCGCGCGGCGGCCTGGTCGTCGTCGCCGCCGACCTCCTCGCGCTCGCGCTCCTCGTCCCGCCCGGCGAATGGGGCGCCGACGCCGTCGTCGGCTCGGCGCAGCGCTTCGGCGTGCCGATGGGCTATGGCGGCCCGCATGCCGGTTACCTGGCGACGCGCGACGAATTCAAGCGCGCGATGCCGGGTCGGCTCGTCGGCGTCACGATCGACGCGCAGGGCGACCCCGCCTACCGGCTCGCGCTGCAGACGCGCGAGCAGCACATCCGGCGCGAGAAGGCCACGTCGAACATCTGCACGGCGCAGGTGCTGCTCGCGGTCATCGCGAGCATGTACGCCGTCTACCACGGCCCCGACGGCCTCGTGGCGATCGCGCGCCGCGTCCATCGGCTGGCGGCGCTGCTGAAGGCCGGGCTCGAGCGGCTCGGCGTGCGCGTGCGCACGCGCACGTTCTTCGACACGCTGGTCGTCGAGACCGGCGCGCGCACGCAGGCGGTGCACGACGCCGCGCTCGCGCACGGCATCAACCTGCGCGGCATCGACGACGCGTCGGTCGGCGTCTCGCTCGACGAGACGACGACCGCGTCCGACGTCGAGCGGCTGTTCGCGGTGTTCACGGGCGACGACGCGCCGATCCGCGTCGCGCACCTCGACGCGGGAATCGACGACGCGTACCCCGCGCCGCTCATGCGCACGTCGCCATTCCTCACCCACCCGGTCTTCTCGCGCCATCGCTCGGAGACCGCGATGCTGCGCTACCTGCGCGGGCTCGCCGACCGCGACCTCGCGCTCGACCGCGCGATGATCCCGCTCGGCTCGTGCACGATGAAGCTCAACGCGACCTCGGAGATGCTCCCGGTCACCTGGCGCGCGTTCTCCGCGATGCACCCGTTCGCGCCGGCCGACCAGGCGGCGGGCTACCTGGAGATGATCGGCGACCTCGCGCGCATGCTGTGCGCGGCCACCGGCTACGACGCGGTGTCGCTGCAACCCAACGCGGGATCGCAGGGCGAGTATGCGGGACTCCTGATGATCCGCGCGTGGCACGCATCGCGCGGCGAGGGGCATCGCGACGTCTGCCTGATCCCGGCCTCGGCGCACGGCACCAACCCGGCGTCGGCGCAGATGGCGGGCCTGCGCGTGGTCGTCGTCGCCTGCGACGACGAGGGCAATGTCGACCTCGCCGACCTCGAGGCCAGGGCGGCGAAGCACGCGGCGCAGCTCGCCGCGATCATGGTCACCTACCCGTCGACGCACGGCGTGTTCGAGTCCGGCATCACGAGGCTGTGCGACATCGTGCACGCGCACGGCGGCCAGGTGTACGTCGACGGCGCGAACCTGAACGCGCTCGTCGGGCTCGCCGGGCCCGGCTCGTTCGGCGCCGACGTCTCGCACCTCAACCTGCACAAGACGTTCTGCATCCCGCATGGCGGCGGGGGTCCCGGCGTGGGCCCGGTCGCGTGCAAGGCGCACCTCGCGCCGTTCCTGCCGGGGCATCGGCGGATGCCGGCGCACGCGAGCGGCGCCGGCGCACCGGGGCAGGCGATCGGCGCGGTGGCCGCGGCGCCGTTCGGCTCGGCCTCGATCCTGCCGATCCCGTGGATGTACGTGACCATGATGGGGGCAAGCGGGCTCCGCGCGGCGACCGAGAGCGCCATCCTGGCCGCCAACTACATCGCACGCCGCCTCGCGCCGCATTACCCGGTGCTGTTCAGCGGCCCGGGCGGGCTGTGCGCGCACGAGTGCATCCTCGACCTGCGCCCGCTCAAGGCGTCGTCGGGCATCGAGGCCGAGGACGTCGCCAAGCGCCTGATCGACTACGGCTTCCACGCGCCGACCATGAGCTTCCCGGTCGTGGGCACGCTGATGGTCGAGCCCACCGAGAGCGAGAGCAAGCACGAGCTCGACCGCTTCGTCGACGCGATGATCGCGATCCGCGCCGAGATCCGCGCGATCGAGGAAGGGCACATGGACCGTTCCGACAATCCGCTCAAGCACGCGCCGCACACGGCGGCAGTCGTCGGCGCCGACGACTGGGGGCACGCGTACTCGCGCCGCGTGGCGGGGTGGCCGTCGGTCGCCAAGGAGGCCTCGAAGTACTGGCCGCCGGTGGGCCGCGTCGACAACGTCTACGGCGACCGCAACCTGTTCTGCAGCTGCATTCCCGTCACCGACGTCGCGAGCGAGCCGGCCGCCGCGGCCGCGCCCGGCTGACGATGCGCGTCCTCGTGCTCGGCGGAGGCGTGATCGGCGTCTCCGCCGCGTGGTATCTCGCCGCCGACGGCCACGAGGTCACGCTCGTCGACCGGCGGGACGGGCCGGCGCTCGAGACCTCGTTCGCGAACGGCGGGCAGATCTCCGCGTCGTACGCCGAGCCGTGGGCGAATCCGGAGGCGCCGCTCAAGATCGCGAAATGGCTCGGGCGCGAGGACGCCCCGCTGCTGTTCCGGCTGCGCGCCGACCCGCGGCAGTGGTTGTGGGGCCTCCGCTTCCTGGTCGAGTGCCTGCCGTCGCGCACGCGGCACAACACGATCCAGTGCCTCAACCTCGCGCTCTACTCGCGCGACTGCCTGCGCGAGCTGCGGCGCGAGACCGGCATCGCCTACGACCACCTCGAGCGCGGCATCCTGCAGTTCTACACCGACGCGAAGGAGTTCGAGCACGGGGTCGCGTCCTCGGCGCTGATGCGCCAGTTCGGCTGCGACCGCGTCGTGCGGACTCCAGACGAATGCGTAGCGATCGAGCCCGCGCTCGGCGCGTGCCGCGAGCGCCTGGCCGGCGGCATCTTCACCGCGTCGGACGAATCGGGCGACGCGCACACGTTCACCGTCGAGCTCGCGAAGCTCGCGGCGGCGCGCGGCGCGGCGTTTCGCTGGCGCACGAGCGTCGAGGCAATCGAGGTCGCGGGCGACGCGGTGAGCGGCGTGCGTTGCCGCGACGCGGACGGCCGCACCGGGACGCTCGTCGCAGACGCCGTGATCGTCGCCCTCGGCAGCTACAGCCCGCAGCTGCTGGCGCCGATCGGCGTGCCGTACAGCGTCTACCCGGCGAAAGGCTACTCGGTGACCCTCGACGTCGGCGAGCACCGCGGCGCGCCGACGGTATCGCTCACCGACCTCGCGTGGAAGATCGTGATGACGCGGCTCGGCAGCCGCCTGCGCGTGGCCGGCACCGCGGAGCTGAACGGCTGGAACACGGCGATGAACGACGTGCGCTGCGCGTCGCTCGTGCGGAGAACGTTCGAGCTCTTCCCCGACGCCGGCGAGCGCGACAGCGCGCGCTTCTGGACCGGCCTTCGTCCCGCGACGCCGTCGAACGTCCCGCTGATCGGCCGCACGCGCTACCGCAACCTGTGGCTCGACACCGGGCACGGCACGCTCGGCTGGACGATGGCGTGCGGCTCGGCGCGAGCGCTCGCCGACCTGGTCGCGGGCCGCCGCGCTGGCGTCGAATTTGCTTTCCTCGGCTACCCGCGCGAAGCCTAGGGGATGCCGCCCCACCGGCGCCGACGGGCCGTCCCGCCCATGATCACGCTCGCCTCGCTCAACCGCGCCCAGGCCGCCGGCATCCATCTCGCGCTGTCGGTGGTGATCGCCGCGACGGTGCTCGCGGCGCTGCTGCTCGTCTGGTACCCGCAGCCCTACTTCCGGCTCGCGGGCGGCGCCGGGCTGATGCTGATCCTGATCGGCGTCGACGTCGTGATGGGGCCGCTGATGACGCTCGTCGTCTTCGATCCCGCGAAGAAGAGCCTGCGCCTCGACCTCGCCGTGATCGCCGCGCTGCAGCTCGCGGCGCTCGCGTACGGGATCGTCGTGATCGCGCAGGCGCGTCCCGCCTACGTCGTGTTCGCGGGCGATCGCTTCACCGTCGTGGGCGCGAACATGATCGACCCGGAGTCGCTCGCCGCCGCGCGCCCGCCGTGGAACACCGTGCCGATGGATGGCCCGCGCATCGTCGGCGCGAGGCTGCCCGACGTCCCCGCCGAGCGCGAGAAGGCTATGCTGCTGCTCGCGAGCGGCATCGACCTGCCGCTCCTGCCGCGCTACTACGTCCCGTTCGCCGACGTCGTCGAGCAACTGCGCGCCCGCGCGAGGCCGCTCGCCGACCTCGAGCGCAAGGGCCCCGACGCGAAGGCGGTCGTGGACACCGCGATCGCGCGCGCGGGCGCGACGCGCGCGACGCTCGCGTGGGCCCCCGTGCTCGGGAGGCTCGAGGCGGGCGTCGCGCTCGTCGACATCGCCCGCGGCGAGGTCGTCGCGGTCGTGCCGGTCAATCCGTACTGATCGCGCGTCAGCGCGGCAGCAGGTGCACGGCGACTAGGAGCCGCCACGTGCCGTCGCCGCCGCGCGTCCACAGGTGCAGATAGCCGCCCGCCGGCGCGCCGTCCGCATCGATCGCGCCGTAGGTGTAGCCGAGGTCGCCGCTCGGGGCGCTCCCGCGGCCGGCGGTCGCGAAACGCAGGGCGCGCGCCTCGCCCGATCGCGCCGTGCGGATCGCCTCGCGGCCGATCACCGGCAGGCGCTCGTCGACGTGCCATCGCGCGTCATCGGCGAGCGAGGCGGCGAACGCGGCGGCGCCGCCCGACGCGCCGGCATCGGCCGCGTCGAGCGCCGGGATCGATCCCGCGGCGGCCGGCGGCACGGCGACGACGGGATCCGCGCCGAAGTCGGCGTCGACCGGCGCGCGCGGCGTCCGGATGCCCGCATCCGCCGCGACCTTCCAGGTGCCGTCGGCATCGCGCCGCCACACCGAGAAATAGACACCGTGCGACGCGTCGTTCGCGCCGGTCGTGTCGACGAGAAGCGAGGGTCCCGACGTGAAGCCGAGCGTGCCCGAGCGCGCGACGCCGGCGATCACCGGATGCCACGCGAGCGACAGCGCCAGCGGATTCGCGGGCGGCGGCCGCGCGCCCCACGCCTCGCGCAGCCGGAACGGAGCGGGATTGAACGCGACGCCGTCGTCGGCGAAGTTCGCGATGAACGAGGCCCGGATGCCGCGCTCGGCGGCTATGGTCGCGAAGGCGCGCTCGGCGTCGACCAGCGAGCGGCGCGATGCATCGGTCGGGACGCTCGCGCATCCGGCGAGCGCGACGGCGAGCGCGACGAGCAGGACCGGCGCGAGCAGCCCGGAGGCGCATCGCGGGAGCAAGGCGCGGTCGATCGGCACGAAGGCGCGGAGGCGGGAAGGGCGGCGCTATAATTCTGCTCCCGATTCGCGGTGGATTCGAATGTTTCGCGTCGTCGCGGCGCTCGCGCTGGCCGCCTGCCTGTTCGCCCCTCCTTCGTTCGCGCAGGCGCCCGCGCCGCCCGCCGTCGCCGCGGCCGCGTGGACGCTGGTCGACGTGCAGAGCGGCCAGACGATCGCTTCGCACCAGGCCGACGAGCGGCGCGATCCCGCGTCGATCACCAAGCTCATGACCGCGTACATCGTCTTCGGCGCCGTGCGCCGCAAGACGATCACGCCGTCGCAGATGGTCGACGTGTCGGAGCGCGCGTGGCGGGCCGAGGGCTCGCGCATGTTCATCGAGCCGCGCAAGTCGGTGTCGGTCGACGAGCTGATGCACGGGATGATCGTGCAGTCCGGCAACGACGCGTCGATCGCGCTCGCCGAGCTCGTCTCGGGCTCCGAGGCCGCGTTCGTCGAGACGATGAACGCCGAGGCGCGCCGCCTCGGCATGCTCAACACGCAATTCGCCAACGCCACCGGGCTGGCCGACCCGAAGCACTGGTCGACGGCCGGCGACCTCGCGAAGCTCGCGCAGGCGGTGATCCGGGACTACCCCGAGTTCTACCCGTTCTACGCGCTCCGCGAGTACCGCTACAACAAGATCACGCAGCCCAACCGCAACCGCCTCCTGTGGTCGGACCCCTACGTCGACGGGATGAAGACCGGCCACACGGAAGCCGCCGGCTGGTGCCTCGTGGCCTCGGCGAAGCGCGGCGAGCGGCGGCTGCTGTCGGTCGTGCTCGGCGCATCGTCGGACGCTTCGCGCGCCGCGGAGAGCCAGAAGCTGCTCAACTTCGGGTTCCAGGCGTACGACACCGTCCAGCTCTACCAGTCGGGCAAGCCGGTCTCCGCGCTCAAGGTGTGGAAGGGCGCCGACGACGAGGTCGACGCGGGCTTCCTCGCCGACCGCTACCTCACGCTGCCCCGCGGCCGCGCCGGCGATCTCAAGCTCACGCTCGAGGCGATGGAGCCGCTGATCGCGCCGGTGACGCGCGGCCAGCGCGTCGGCGTCGTTCGGATCGCGCTCGACGGCGGCCAGGTCGCCGAGTTCCCGCTGATCGCGCTCGGGCAGGTCGAGCCCGCCAACCTGCTCGTGCGCGCGTGGCACAGCGTGCGGCTGTGGTTCAAGTGACGCTGCGAGGACGCCCGCGATGACCGACGACCCGATCGTGTACCTGAACGGCGAGTTCCTCCCGATCTCGCAGGCGCGCA
>DASTCK010000049.1:0-2681 GCA_035711225.1 Casimicrobiaceae bacterium | reverse complement strand
TCCGACGCCGCGATCGTCGTGCTCGACAACGCGAGCGGCGAGGTGCTCGCGTGGGTGGGCTCGAGCGGACCGCTGTCGCGCGCGCCGCGCGTCGACGGCGTGATCGCGCCGCGCCAGGCGGGCTCGACGCTCAAGCCGTTCCTCTATGCGCTGGCGATCGACGAGCGGCTCCTCACCGCCGCGTCCATCGTCGACGACAGCCCGCTCGCGATCGCCACCGCGCGCGGCGTCTACGCGCCGCAGAACTACGATCGCGGCTACCGCGGCCTCGTCAGCGTGCGCACCGCGCTCGCGAGCTCGCTCAACGTGCCGGCCGTGCGCACGCTCGACCTCGTCGGGCTCGAGCGCTTCCACGACGCGCTGCGTTCGCTGGGATTCGACACGCTGACGCAGCCCGACGAGCACTACGGAGCCGCGCTCGCACTGGGCGGCGCGGACGTGACGCTGCTGTCGCTCGCCAATGCGTACCGCGCGCTCGCGAACGGCGGCGTCTGGAGCGCGACGCGCGTCGTGGCAGCGGGCCAAGGCGCGCCGATGCTGCATCCGCTCGGCGGCGTCCCGGTCACGGAGGCGGGAGCCGGTCTGCGGAATCCGACTCCTGGCGGGTCGCGGCGGGTGTTCGGCGGGGACGCAAGCTACGTGATCGCCGACATCCTGTCCGACCGTGGCGCGCGATCGTCGACGTTCGGCCTCGAGAATGCGCTCGCCACGCGCGTGTGGAGCGCGGTGAAGACCGGCACGAGCAAGGACATGCGCGACAACTGGTGCGTGGGCTTCACGTCGCGCTTCACGGTCGGCGTGTGGGTGGGCAACTTCTCGGGCGCGCCGATGCACGACGTGTCGGGCGTGACCGGCGCAGCGCCGATCTGGCGCGACGTCGTGCATCGGTTGCATCGCGATGCGCCGTCGGTGCGGCCGGTCGCCCCGGGTGGCGTCGTCGCGCAGGACGTGGCGTTCGAGCCGCCGGTCGAGAGCGCGCGGCGCGAGTGGTTCGTGCGCGGGACCGAGACGAGCGTGGTGCGCCTCGCCGGAAGCGCGTCCGATGTCGAGAGCAGCCCGGTCCCGCAGATCCGCTATCCCGCGCCCGACACGATCGTCGCGCTCGACCCCGACATTCCGCCGCAGCACCAGCGGATGGCGTTCGTGTCGACGGCGTCGCGCGGCGACGTGGCGTGGCGGCTCGACGGCGAGACGCTGGGTGAGCGCGGCGGGCGGGTGCTGTGGACGCCGATCGCCGGCAGGCACGTGCTCGCGCTCGTCGATGCGCAGGGGGTCGAGGTGACGAGCGTCGCGTTCGAGGTGCGGGGCGGGCGGTGAAGGAGGGCGGACTTCAGGGGTCAGGTTCGGAACCTGGATCCGAACCTGGATCCGAACCTGACCCCGAACCTGACCCCGGGCGATAATGACGGGCCGGTGCACGGAGCCGGCAGGAGGAGCCGACCATGAGGGAAGCGGGAACTTCGCGCCGCCTCGCGTTTGTCGCGATCGCGGCGCTCGCCTTCGGGCTGGCGTCGGCGCCGGACGCGCGGGCGCAGGCGCCGTACCCGAACAAACCGATCAAGATCATCGCGCCGGTGCAGCCGGGCGGAGGCGTGGACCTCGTCGGGAGGACCATCGCCGACCGGCTCGGCCGCGTGCTGGGCCAGTCGATCGTCGTCGAGAACCAGAGCGGCGGCGGCGGCATCGTCGGCTCGCTCGCGACCGCGCGCGCGGCGCCGGACGGATACACGCTCATGGTCGGCTACGTGGGCACGCACGGCACCAATCCGGCGGTGCGCAAGCTGCCCTACGACGCGGTGAAGGACTTCACGCCCGTCGCGATGGTGGGCGGCACGCCCAACATCCTCGTCGTCCCGCCGTCGCTGCCGGTGAAGACGCTCGCCGAGTTCGTCGCGTACGTGAAGGCGAACCCGGGCAAGATCTCGTACGGCTCCGCGGGCCAGGGCACGCTCACGCACCTCGCGATGGAGCAGCTCAAGGTCGCCGCGGGCCTCGACATGGCGCACGTCGCGTACCGCGGCATCGGCCCGGCGATCACCGACATCCTCGGCGGCCAGACGCAGGCGCTGTTCCCGGGGCTCGCGGCCGCGCTGCCGCACATCAAGGCGGGCAAGATGCGCCCGCTCGCCGTCACCGGCCTCGCGCGCCACGCGTTGCTTCCGGACGTGCCGACGCTCGAGGAGAGCGGCTACAAGGGCTTCGACGGCGTGCAGTGGTACGGCATCGTCGGTCCCGCCGGCCTGCCCGCGCCGATCGTCAAGCGCCTCAACGACGAGATCAACACGCTCCTCGCGTCGCCCGAGCTGCGCGAGCGGCTGTCGGGCGAGGCGCTCGAGCCGATGCCGATGACGGCCGAGCAGTTCGGCCAGTACATCCGCGACGACATCGCGCGCTGGTCGAAGGTCGCGAAGGAGCGCGGCATCGAGCTGACGGACTGACCCGGTCATGGCGCACAACACGCAGGTCGCGGCGGACGCCTACGCGCCGCCGGTGACGAAGATGCTGGCGGCGTTCGTCGCAAGGCATCCGTCGCGCGGCTGGAGCGACGGCGTCGAGCACGAGGCGCGGCGCACGCTGCTGAACTGGCTCGGCTGCGCGATCGGCGCCTCGAGGCACGCGACGGTCGAGGCGGCGCTCGCGGCGGTGAACGAGCTGTCGCCCGCGCCGCAGGCGACGGTGCT
>DASTCK010000048.1:0-8486 GCA_035711225.1 Casimicrobiaceae bacterium | reverse complement strand
GCCGCCGGCGAGTGGGGCAGCGCCGCGACCAACGACCTGATCCGCACGCGCATCCGCATCAAGTCGCTCAACTTCATGCGCGGCCGCACCTTCATCAACAAGTACCTGATCATCGACGAGGCGCAGAACCTCACGCCCAAGCAAATGAAGACGCTGATCACGCGCGCCGGACCCGGCACCAAGGTCGTGTGCCTCGGCAACATCGCGCAGATCGACACGCCCTACCTGACCGAGGGCAGCTCGGGCCTGACCTACGTCGTCGACCGCTTCAAGGGCTGGCCGCACTCGGGCCACGTCACGCTCACGCGCGGCGAGCGGTCGCGGCTCGCGGACCACGCCGCCGAAATCCTCTGAAGGGCGACGATAGGCAATGGGCGACAGGCGATAGGGCCCTTACGCCGGCCCTCGTCCCGCGTGCGGGGACAGGGGGTTGACGTGCGGCGCGGGGCGTCCTTTGCTATCGCCCATCGCCCCTCGCCTCCCGGCGCATGAGCACGAACCCCGTCGTCTCCCTCGTCGTGCCCTGCTACAACGAGGCCGCGGGCCTCGCGTCGTTCTGGGCTCGAGCGGCCGACGCGCTCGACGCGCTCGGGGTGCCCGCCGAGGCGGTGTTCGTCGACGACGGCAGCCGCGACGCGACGTTCGCCGTGCTCTCGTCGCTCGCGACGCGCGATGCGCGCGTGCGCGTGGTCGCGCTGTCGCGCAACTTCGGCAAGGAGATCGCCCTCGCCGCGGGCCTTGACCATGCGCTCGGCGACGCCGTGGTGCCGATCGACGCCGACCTGCAGCATCCGCCGGAGCTCCTCGCCGCGCTCCTGGCGCGCTGGCGCGAGGGCAACGACGTCGTCATCGCGCTCCGGCGCGATCGCGCCACCGACGGGCTGGGCCGGCGAATCGCCTCCGGGCTGTTCCACAGGCTCTTCGCGCGCCTGTCCGCCACGCAGGTCCCGCGGGGCGCCGGCGATTTCCGCCTGCTCTCGCGCCCGGTCGTCGATGCGCTCCGCGCGATGCCCGAGCGGACGCGCTACATGAAGGGCATGTACGCCTGGGTCGGGTTCCGGACGGCCACGGTCGACTACGACGTCGAGGAGCGCGCGGCCGGCCGATCGCGCTACGGGCTCCTCAAGCTCTGGCGACTCGCGCTCGACGGCATCGTCTCGTTCTCCGCGCTGCCGCTGCGGCTGTCGAGCTTCCTCGGCGCGCTGTTCGCGCTCGTCGCGCTCGCGTACGGCATCTGGCTCACCGTCCGCACGCTCGTCCACGGCGTCGACGTGCCGGGCTACGCGTCGCTGATGGTCGTCGTCCTGTTCCTGGGCGGCGTGCAGCTCCTGTCGCTCGGCGTGATCGGCGAGTACCTGGGCCGCGTCTACGACGAGGTCAAGGCGCGCCCGCTCTACGTCGTCCGCGCTCGCCTCGGGTTCGGGGACCGCGCGGAGAACGGCTGACGCGGACCCGGATGGCGCCGGCGCGCGCGTTCCTGCGCTTCGCGGCCGTCGGCGCGATCGCGACCGCGATCCACGCGGGAGTGTTCGCGCTGGCGATCGAGACGACGCCGCTCGACCCGGTGGCCGCGACGGTGCTCGCGTTCGCGGTCGCGTTCGCCGCGGGCTTCGCGCTCAACCGCCGCTGGACCTTCGCGTCGCGCGCCGCGCCGCTCGCGCAGCTTCCGCGCTACCTCGTCGTGCAGCTCGCGGGGCTCGCGCTCAACGCGGCGATCATGGCGTTCGCCGTCCATGCGCAGCGCTGGTCGCCCTACGCGGGCCTCGCGCTCGCCATCGCCCTGGTGCCGCCGGTGACCTTCGCGCTCTCGCGCGGGTGGGTGTTCCGCGGCGATCAGCGGTAGGGCGCTTCGGCGGCCCAGGCGCGCCACGGCGCGCACGACACGGCGCCGGGCTTCGCGCCGTCGACGAGCGCGTCGCGCAGCGCCTCCAGGTACTGCGTCCCGGTCCGGGCGTCGGGCTCGAGGTAGCAGCCTTCCGCCCATTCGTTCCAGGCGTTGACGAAGAGGAGGCGCTCGTCGCCCGCGAGCCGCTCGCGCGTGTCGCGGACCATCGCCTCCGCCCAGTAGCCGAACAGCTCGGGGCTCGTGCCGAGGAACACCGTTCCGCCGAGGTTGCGTCGCGGCGAGTTGTCCCACGACGGCACGACGCAGCGCAGGCGCGTGGCATCGGACGCTTCGCGCTCGAGCGACTGCCAGACCAGGGCGCGGTAGCTCGAGAGCAATCCCGAGAACCCCGGTTCGAGCCCCTTCGCATGCGCGTTCAGCCAATAGGCCTGGTGGCGATGCGGCGGGAACTCGACCGAGGCATCGAAGCCCATCGCGGACGGGTGCGGCCTCGCCTGCGTGGTCTCGCAGAAGATGAGCCAGGGCTCGCGCTCGCCCGCGGCCCTCGCCTGCTCGCGCCACATCGCCGCCGTGGCGACGATGTCCGGGATCAGGTCGGCCTTGTAGACGAGAAGGAGCGGCCGGCCGTCGACGCGGATGTAGCGCCGATCGGCGAACAGGCGCAGGAAGGCCTCGAACAGCCTGCGGCTGTCGTCGAGCCCGTAGTGCTGCTCCATCAGGACGTGGCTGTCCCCTCCGTCCCAGCGCCGGCTCCAGTTCTCGTTCGCCCAGCACACGCAGAACGGGAAATCCGGCGTGCCGCGCGCGACCATCGCCTCGAGCGGCCTCTCGAGCAGCCGCCGGCCGTTGAACCAGTAGAAGTAGTAGCAGAAGCCGTGGACGCCGTGCGCGCGCGCGAGCGACGCCTGCCGTTCGGCGACCGTCGGGTCGGCGAGGTCGTAGTAGCCGAGCTCGCCCGGGATGCGCGGTTGCGCGTGCCCGGGGAAGAGCGAGCGAGCGCGACGCACGTTGGTCCACTCGGTGAAGCCTTCGCCCCACCACGCATCGTTCTCGGGGATCCGGTGGAACTGCGGCAGGTAGAACGCGATGGTCCGGACCGGAGCGTCGTCGTGTCGCGTCACGGCCGAAGCCTCACGTGCGGCAGCGGCGCGAGATCGATCGGCGCGTCGTGCGTCGCGGCGAGCCGCACGCGCCGGCGACGCTGGCCCGAGAGCTCCCGCAACCGGTCCTCGACGGGTGCGAGCGTCGCGCCATCGACCACCAGCGCGACGGCGCGCGGGTGGCCGTCGATCGTCCAGTCGTCGAGGGGCCGCACGCAGCCGACGGCGACGATGGCATCGTCGGGACCGGCGGCTCGCAGCATCGCCTCGTCCGTGGTGGCGAGGCGTGCGTTGTCGCGAAGCACCACGCGACCGACCTCCGCCCCCTGGCGGCGCGCACGGTCGACGATGCGCTCGACGGCGGGCGGCGAGGCTCCGAGGTCGAGCACGTGGCATCGCGTCCCGGCGGCGACGCCGTCGAGCGGATCGACGGGAGGGTCGACCACGAGCCGACCGAACCGCGGCAACACGGCGCGGCTCAGGCGCTCCTCGTTGATCGCGCTGTAGCGGCCGCCGTGGACGAGCGCCAGGTTGGCGCGGCCCATCGGCAGGTCGGGGTTGATCGCAAGCGCGCGCAGGATGTCCGCTTCCGCTTCGTCGAAGCGATGCGACTGGAAGTGCGACACGCCGCGCATGTGCCACGCGTCGAACGTTTGCGGGGCGTCGCGGATCACCTCGCCGTACTTGGCGACCGCCTCGTCGAAGCGTCCGGCGCGCTGCGCCTCGAGCGCCTCGCGCATCCGGGCCATGAGGGCGCCCGTGAGCTCGCCGCCTCGCGTGGTGCGCTCGCCGCGGGCGACCTGGCCGTGGCAATCCTTGTAGCGCTTGCCGCTGCCGCAAGGACAGGGCGCGTTGCGCGACGCGGGCGGGGGGAGGCCGGCGCTCATCCGTTCACGCGCGCCCGCCCGCGCCGATTCCGCCGTGGCAGTCCTTGAAGCGGCGGCCGCTCCCGCACGGGCACGGGGCGTTGCGCGACGGCGGTGCCGCGACGGGCGAGGCGCCCACTGCGCCGCTCGGCGGGCCCGTCGGCGGGCGCACGACGGGCGCGCTGCGCGCCTTGCGCGCCTGCTCGATGCGCAAGCGGGTCTCGCGGTGCCAGTGCGCGAGGTCACCATGGTTGAAGAACGCGCGAATCGCGTCGCGATCGGGCATCGGGATGTGGGTTACCCCGATGTTGTTGCCGCTTGGGAAGTTCGCCAGCCTGCCGGCGTGCTTGGCCGCGAAGCGCGCCATGGCTCGAATGTAGCTCGCGTCGTATGTACCCCCCGAGGCGTGGATGATCGCGAGGTCGAGCACGACGCCCACGCGCCAGCCGGCGAGGTGCGCGCGGAAGCTGAAGTCGGTGTCATAGCCGTGCCAGCCATCGAAGGTTTCCGCGTCCCACCCGAGCGCCATCGCGGCGTCGCGCCGGGCGACGACGAGAATGCCCTCGAGCGCGACGATGCCGTCGACCTCGCGCGTGGCGCCGCCGAAGAATCCGGTGCTGAGGCCGCCGCCGGGCAACGGCCCGGTCATGGCGCCGTACAGGTACTCGGCACCGGCGTCCATCCAGTTCATCGACACGAGCTTGCGCGTGCCCACCGGCGCGAAGACATCGAAGCGCTCGAGGTGGCGCGCGAGACGCGCGGGCAGGTCGTCCATCAGGAGCTCGATGTCGTCGTGGCAGAACACGACCGGATCGCCGGTGCTCCTCGCGAGGCCGCGCCGGTAGCCGTCGCACATCGACCGCGCGTCGTGGACGCCGACGATCTCGTGGGGCACGCCCGCCGTCGCGCGCTCGATGGAGCGGCTCACGGCCGCGAACTTCGCCGCGTCGACGCTGTTGATGACGAACGACAGCAAGGCGTGAGCCTTCGGCCGCGGTCAGTACGATCCCGGCGCCGCGAAGCTCTCGAAGCGCGTGAACTCGCCGAGGAACGTGAGGCGCACCGTCCCGATCGGCCCGTTGCGCTGCTTGGCGATGATGATCTCGGCGACGCCCTTGTCGGGCGTGTCCTCGTTGTAGACCTCGTCGCGGTAGATGAACAGGATCACGTCGGCATCCTGCTCGATCGCGCCGCTCTCGCGCAGGTCGCTCATCACCGGGCGCTTGTTGGGGCGCTGCTCGAGCGAGCGGTTGAGCTGCGAGAGCGCGATCACCGGCACCTCGAGCTCCTTGGCGAGCGCCTTCAGCGAGCGCGAGATCTCCGAGATCTCGGTCGCCCGGTTCTCGCCCTGCGAGCTCGCCTGCATCAGCTGCAGGTAGTCGACGATGACGAGGCCGAGCGGCGCGTGCGCTCGCGCGATCCGCCGCGCCCGCGACCGCAGCTCCATGACCGTCAGCGCAGGGGTCTCGTCGATCAGGATCGGCGCGTCGTTGAGGCGCCCGAGCGCGGCGGAGAGCCGCGTCCAGTCGTCGGCGTGGAGCTTGCCTGTGCGCAGGTTCTGCGACGACAGCCGGCCGACCGATCCGATCAGGCGCAGCGCGAGCTGGTTCGCGCCCATCTCCATCGAGAAGATCGCGACCGGCCGCTTCGCCTCGAGCGCGACGTGCTCGCCGATGTTGACGGCGAGCGCGGTCTTGCCCATCGACGGGCGCCCGGCGACGATCACGAGGTCGCCCGCCTGCAGGCCCGCGGTCATCCTGTCGAGGTCGGTGAAGCCGGTCGCGAGCCCGGTGACGTCCGTCGGATGTTCGCGGCTGTAGAGCTCCTCGATGCGCTCGACGACGCCGACCAGGAGGTCGCCGACCTTCGCGTACTGCTTGCGCCCGCGCGAGCCGGCCTCGGCGATGTGCATCACCTTCGTCTCGGCCTCGTCGAGGAGCTGCGACGCGTTGCGCCCCATCGGCTGGTACGCCGACTCGGCGATCTCGGCGGCGGTCGACGCGAGCTGGCGCAGCACCGAGCGGTCGCGCACGATCTGCGCGTAGTGGCGAACGTTCGCCGCGGTCGGCACGCCCTGGACGAGCGCGCCGAGGTAGGCGAGCCCGCCGACCTGCTCGAGGCGGCCGGCGGACGACAGCGACTCGGCGAGCGTCACCGCGTCGGCCGGGCGCGCCGCGCCGACCAGGCGGACCACGTGCTCGAAGATCAGCCGGTGCGCCTCGCTGTAGAAATCCGTCGCGGAGACGACGTCGCCGATCTTGTCGGCCGCCTCGTTGTCGAGCAGGAGCGCGCCCAGCACCGACTGCTCCGCCTCGAGCGAGTGCGGGGGCAGGCGCAGCGTGTCGACGTCGGCGTGGTCGGGCATCGGGGGCAACGGGCGGGACGGCGATTCTACCGCGCGCCGCCCGCATCCCGCCCGTGGCACTCCTTGTAGCGCAGCCCGTTGCCGCAGGGACAGGGATCGTTGCGGCCCGCCGCATACGGACGCTCCGCGAGCGCCCGCCGCCTGCGCGCCTCCTCGCGCGACCACGCGTGCAGCCGCGCGAGGTTTCCCCGCGCGAACGCCGCCGCGATGCCCTCCGGGATCGCGATCGGCGATCGCACGTCCACCCACGCCCCGCGTCCGGTGCCGAGCGCGGCCGCGTGCTTGGCGGCGAAGCGCCCGTGGCTGCGCAGCCGCTCCGGATCCGTGCGGCCGGCCGACCGGTGCACGATCGGCAGGTCCAGCGCGACCGCCAGCCTGCGGCCGGCGAGATGCGCGCGGAACGTGAAGTCGGCGTCGTAGCCGTGCCACGCGTCGAACGTGTCGGCATCGAAGCCCACGGCCTCGGCGACGTCGCGGCGCGTCGCGAGGAACACGCCGTCCATCGCCTGCACGCCGTCGACCGCGTCGGCGTCGCCGTCGGCGCCGTAGAAGCAGAACGTCGCGCCGTCGCCGCGGTCGAGCACGATCGCGCCTTCCGCGTCGTCGATGCCGGCTTCGGCCCAATCCATCCCGACGCAGCGCCGCGTCCCGGCGACGCCGACCACGTCGTAGCGATCGAGGTGGCGCGCGAGGCGCGCCCCGAGGCCGTCCATCGGCAGGGCGATGTCGTCGTGGCAGAAGACCAGCGGGTCGCCGCGCGAGCGCGCGAGGCCGCGCGTCCAGCCTTCGCAGAGCGATCTCGCGTCGTGCACGCCCACGACCTCGTGCGGCGCGTCGCCGAATGCGCGCGCGACGCTTCGCGTCACCGCGGCGAACTTCGCCGCGTCGATGCTGCAGATGATGAACGAGAGCACGGCCCGGGCCCCGCCCGCCAATCTACGCCGTCAGGGCGTGCGCCGGTACGTTCGTGGCCCGGGAAGAGAAAGGGCGACGCCGCGCGACGGCGAGCGTTCGGCCGCATCCAACCCGCGAATGCGACCTGCACGGGTGTCCGGCAACGAAAACGCCCCGTGGCCGGGGCGCTCGCATCGAGGACTCTCGACGGCGCCGTGCCGCTCGCCGCCGCGCTCGCGGGCGGCTAGCCTTGCGTTGTGTCGCCCAGCACGCCGACGGTGATGTGCGCGAGCACGTCGGTGTGGAGCTGCACCGTGATCGGGTGGTCGCCGACCTGCTTGAGCGGCCCCGCCGGCATGCGGATCGCGCCCTTCTCGACGTTGATCCCGTGCGCCTTCAGCGCGTCGACGATGTCGACGTTGGTCACCGAGCCGAACAGGCGGCCGTCGACGCCGGCCTTCTGCGTCACCTGCACGGTGAGGCCCTCGAGCCTCTCGGCCGACGCCTGCGCGGCGGCGAGCTTGTCGGCTGCCGCGCGTTCGAGCTCCGCGCGCTTCTCCTCGAGCATCTTGACGTTCTCGGGGGTCGCGCGCTTCGCCTTGCCGTGCGGGATCAGGAAATTGCGGGCGAAGCCGTCCTTGACCTTGACGACGTCGCCCAGGTCGCCGACGTTCGCCACCTTCTCCAGGAGGATGATCTGCATGGCGCGCTCCTAGTGGCGGTCGGTGTAGGGCAGGAGCGCCAGGAACTGCGCGCGCTTGATCGCGGTGCCGAGCTGGCGCTGGTATCGCGCCTTCGTGCCCGTCACGCGCGCCGGCATGATCTTGCCGTTCTCCTGCACGAAGTCCTTCAGGACGTCGATGTCCTTGTAGTCGATCTGCACCACCTTCTCGGCGGTGAAGCGGCAGAACTTCTTGCGCTTGAACAGCGCGTTGCCGCGGTCGCGGCGCTTCGCCTTGTTCTTGTCCTTGCCTTTACCCTTGAACGGACGGGGCATGATGGTTTCCTTGTCTCTTCGGTTCAGCCGTGTTCGGCGTCGTTCAGTCGTTCGATGCGGTCGACGTGCAGCGCGAGCGTGAGTCCGGTGCGCCAGCGGCGGGCCAGGAATCCCTCGCAGCGGACGGCGGCGCCGACGGGCAGCTTCGCGATCGACTCGGCGACCTCGCCGAACGCCACGGCCGCGATCTCGCAGTCGACCCGCCGCCTTCCCCCCGCTTCCGGCTGCTCGGAGCGGTGCCTCAGCACCGCGTCGATCGCAGCGAGCCCGGCGGGCGTGTGGCGCAGCGCGTCGCGTGTCGCGAGCGTGGCGTCGATCGCGAGCCGGTTGGTCCCGGCGCGCGCGTCCACGTCAGGCGGCGGCCGGAGCCTCCGGCGCCGGCGCGCGCTCGCCGCGCTCCGGACGCTCGCCGCGCTCG
>DASTCK010000047.1:0-12562 GCA_035711225.1 Casimicrobiaceae bacterium | reverse complement strand
GAGAAGCCGCTGTCGGCGCATTCGCGACCGCCCGGCTCGCAGCTGCGGGCGGCTCGCTCGCCGGCCGCGTCGCGACGAGATCGGGGAGCGAGCGCAGCAACGTCCACCCGTCGCGCGCCGCGGCGAGGAGCGGCGTGGCCGCATCGCCCAGGAAAGGAATCGACGCGATCGCGACGACCGCCGCCGCGAGCAGCACGCCGCGAGGCGAGCGCCTCGTCGGCGCCGGCGCGGGGATTCGCACGGCGGTCATCGGGACCGCGAGCGGCGCCTCGGGCGTGCGCGAGCGCGGGTCCCGGAACACTGTCGGCATTTCGCGCGGCATCGCGATCGCGGTCGTGCGGATGCGCGTGAGTCGCGTGGGCGCGGCGGGCAGGCCCGCGATGCGCGTCAACGGCGTCACCCACGTGCGCTCGTGGACGAAGACGGGATCGTGCACCAGCGTCCAACCGGCGACGATCGAGCGCGCGAGGTCGGGATCGCCGACGTGCGCGACGGTCAGGTCCATCAGCGCGCGGTGCGGGCGATGGGCGACGTCGTCGCCGTCGTGGCATTCGCGCAGCCGAAGGACGAGCGCGCGGGCGTCGTCGCGACGCTTCGGCGTCCATCCGTCGGGGTCGCCCTCCGATCCGGGCGACGCGTCGTCGGGAAGATAGCGGCGCAGCATCGCGGCGAGGCTGTAGAGATCGCAGCGCCAGTCGAGCTCCTGCGTGGGGACGAGGTCGCCGTCGCGCCCCGCGTCGAGCGCGTGCAGCAGACGCGGCGACTGGTAGTCGTAGTCCTTCTGCCAGCCGATCGGCAGCGACGTCGCGAGCCGCTCGCGCGACACCAGCGAGAACGCGAAGTCGATCAGCGCGAGGCGGCCGAAATCGACGGTGAGGCGCGCGGCCGGGTCCGCGGGATCGAAGTCCGGCGGCCCGAACGGGATGCAGAGGTTGTCCGCCTTGACGTCGAGGTGGACGAGCTCGAGCGCGTGGATCTCGTCGAGCGCGGCGAGGCAGTGGTGCGCGAGCGCCCACCAGTGCGCGGCATCGGCGAACACGTTGCGGCGGCGCACGCCGTCGCGCTCCACCGGCAGGAGCGTCGCCCATTGGTCGACGGTGATGCCCGCGTCGTAGGTCTGCAGCTCGCGCAGGCCGCCCTCGGCGCCGCCGTGATACTGGACGACCGCCGGCACGCAGCGCACGCCGTGGCCGATCAGCCGCGCGAGGATGCGCCACTCGCGGTCGGTCCATTGGCGGAAGTCCGCGCCGCCGGTCGCGAGGAAGCGCTTGGTGTAGCGGCGCCGCTCGCCGGGCGCCACCGCCTCGCGGTACACCTCGACGTGGTCGCCGGTGACCATCTTCTGGCGGCCGCGGCCGAAGACGCGCTCGATCACCTCGGTGCTCATGGTCGCTCGCCTCCCCGGACATTCGATGCCTCGGGAGCGGCGGCCGGCAGGCTCGCCGCCCCCGCGTCCCCCGCCCACATCGCCGCCGCCGCGACCAGCGCCACCAGCGCCACGCCCGCCGCGAGGCGAGCGAGACGCACGATGCCGCACTCGCCTCGCTGCACGACGAGCACCGTGGCGTCGTCCTGGCTGCCGCCGTGCCGCGCGAAGTCGATCAGCTGAAGGCATCGGCGCGCGAGCGGCGCACGGCCCGACAGCAACCGGGCGATGTCGCCGGCACCGGCATGCTTGTGAACCCCGTCGCTGCACAGCACCAGCATGTCGCCGGCGCCGAGGCTCACGCAGCGGACGTTGGGGCGGTCCACGGCGCCGTTGCCCACCATGCGCGCCGGATCGTCCAGCGACCCGCCCGGCGGGGGCTTCTCGTCGAGATGGCGATAGGTGTCGTCGAGCGTCAGGAGCTGCGCGTCGCGCTGCGCCCGACGCATCCGGTAGACGCGGCAGTCGCCGACCCAGGCGACGAGCCAGCGGGACAGCCCGGTGCCGGCGCCCTTGCACAGCGCGACCGTCGCCGCCCCGCTCGCCCGCGTGCGCGTCGCGATGCTCCGGCCGATCGCGCGGTCGGCCGTGAGCAGCGCGGCGCGAACCGTCGCGGGATCCGGCGCGGCCGCGTCGAGCGTGGCGTGCAGCCGCGACACGAGCTCGCGGCTCGCGCGCGCGGCCTGCGCCCCGCCGCCGACACCGTCGGCCACCACGAACAATGCGGCAGCCTGGTCGGGCGCGCTGTGCGCGTCCTCGTTGACGCGATGGTCGCCGCCGCGCGACGTCGCCACCGCCACCGAGAGCCTGGCCCACCGCGTGTCGCGGACGGCCTCGCGTGCCGTCGGGCGTCCCGACGTGCGCATCCGCGCGCCGGACGCGGCGCGGACTCCGCCGCGGGCGCCCCAGGTGGCGTCGCGAGGTGTCATCGCGCTCATCGCTCGACTCGCGCCGGCATTGCGTCGGGACTCACGCCCCCGTCACCAGCGAGATCGTGCAGGCGGGTGCCTGCGCGTCCGCGCGGCCGAGCAGCATGGTCTCGCCGCGCTTCCATCGGAAGCGGGCGCCCGTCGCGTGGGCCACGCCGTCGACCACGACGCCGTTGTCGCCGAGCACGACGACCGACGCCCCGTCGTCGTCCAGCGCCACGATCTCGACGTGGCGGCCGGAGACGTCGGCGTGCGCGCCGTCGATCACCAGCGACTGGTTGCGCGAACGGCCGATGCCGAACGGCAACGGGCATTCGCGGAGATCGATCTCGCGCGTTCCCGCCGCCGTTCGCGCGGCGAGGCGCAACGACGCCTGGCGCCTCAGCGGGGCGAGCGGCGTGGGCGGGGTCGGCGCGGCGGTGACCTGGGTGGCCTTCGTCGCGGGCGGCGCCGCGAGCGCAGGTTGCACGCGCAGGCGCGGATAGTGGCGCGCATCGCCTTGCGCATGCGCCGAGAGGACGATCGTCGCACCGGCGGGCACCTCGAGCGGGCCGTCGCGTTCCGCCCCGCCCGGCCCCGCGCGAACCGCCGCGTTGCCCGACTCCACGCGGATGCCGTTGGTCGAGCCCGCGTCGGCGACCCACCCGCCCGACGGGTCGAACCAGAGCTCGGCGTGACGGCGGCTCGCATACACGCCGTCGACGACGACGTCGCAGCCGTCGTCCTTGCCCACGACGTAGCGCCGGCCGGGCACGAGCGGCGAGAGCTCGACGCGCCGCGCGCCGCGTGCATCCTCGATGTCGAGCGCCACCGCGCGCATGGCGAGCGGCGTGAGCCCGCCGCGCGCGGTACGCTCGTCGGCGCGCGGCCGTGCCGGCGCGGACGGCATCGGCGCGTCCGTCTGCACCCAGCGCCCGACCAGCGAGACGTCGAACGGCCGCTCGCCCGCGCCGGTCGCGCCGGCCTTCAGGTCGGCGATCAGCGCCTGGTAGGGATCGTCGCCATCGCCGGCCACGCGCGCGCTCTCGACGTTGAGCCCCGCGAACTGCGAGAGGTCGATCGCGCTCGCGTTGCGCAGCCCCGCGATGATGTCGCGGGCGAGGAAGCGCTTGATCTGCTCGGGCGTGAACTCGTCGGTGAAGCGGCGGAGCAGCGCGGCGTGGACGTCGTCGCCCTCGCAGGCGACCTCGATCGACGTCAGCACATAGCGATCGCGCTCGGCGATCGCGAGGTGCAGGCGCAGCTGGCTCTCGGCGAAGGCGGCGAGCTCGTCGCGAATGGCCGCCACGAGCGGCGCATAGGGCCCGAGGTAGCGCTGCATGCCCCGATCCGCGTCGCGATCGTCGAGCCGCGGTCCCTCGGTCTCGGCGACCGACCCGGCATCGCCGTTGAGCGAAGGCGCGACGCGCGAGCCGGCGCGCGCAGCCGACCCGTGGACCTTGGTGAGCAACCATCCCTTCAGCGACATGAGCTAGCTCCGGTAGGCGATGACGAGCGTGGCGAGGGGACCTTCGGTGCGGACGTGACGCACGCGCGGGGGCCGCTGCAGGCCGTAGCGGCTCGCGAGGCGCTCGACGAACCGGGCCCACGCCGGCTGCAGCACGTCCCCGGCGACGATGCGCCGCTGCAGCGCCGGAAGGGACAGCTCGACGAGGACGGCGATCGACGCCACGTCGCCGACCTGGACGAGGGCGCGCCGCAACGCGTCCTCGAGGTCGTCGAGCGAGGTTGCGAGCGGTCCGTCGAACGTCCACGTGAACGGGCCGCCGATCAGCGGATCGCGTTGCGCACGAGCGCCCGGCGAGCGCGAGGGAGCACGCATCAGGGGGCGCTCCCGGGAAGCATGCTGGCGTGCCGTCCCGCGATCTGGAACGCGATCTCCGCGGCGGGATTGGGCCCGCGGTCGCCGGCGCCATGGATGCGTCCGCTGTCCGCGAGCCAGTTGCGCTCGGTGAGCACGCCGATGGCCTTGGTCCAGCGGGGATCGGCCGGATCGGTCCGGTACGCCGCCACGTACCACTTGTACGGTCGCAGCGGCCCGCAGGCGGCACGCTCGGCCTTCGTGGTCGCGACGCCCGGCTTGCACAGGCGCGCGAGCTCGTCGAGCGAGCGGTCGTCGTTCGGAAAGGTCGGCGTGCCGGTCTTGCCCGCGATCCAGTCGATGCGCGCGCACGCTTCGGGCGAGTAGACCTGCTCGCACGCGCGCCGCGACGTTCCCGCGCGATGGCCGTACGACAGCCCGCTCACGATCACTTCGGCGGCCGCGCGGGGGATCCCGTGCGACGCCGGCGCGATCGCGCTCGCGCCGAGGATCGTCGCATCGCTCGCCGCCTCGCCGCTCGAGCGCGCGCCGCGGACCGCGTCGACCAGGTGCGGCCTGCGCACCGCGGGCTGGCCGTTCGCCGCGGCGGCGATCGTCGCCATCATGCCCGCGCCGCCCAGCGCGCTCGCCCTCGCGTGTCCCTGCCCCCACCCTTCCGCGACGACGTCGACGACGACACCGCCGCTGCATTTCTCCCAGTCGTCCGGGCTCATGCGCCGTCCGTCCGGTCCGGCGGAGCACCGCCGGACGCGAGCGAGGTCGAGCGCGGTTTCGGGTCGCAGGCGGAACGCGGCCGCCGTCGAGGGGCCGGCCGGCTCGGCGAGTAGCCGGCCGAACGGAACCTCGAGGGCGAACGCGCTCGCGCCGCCGTCGACGCGCGCCTCGCCGCTCGCGCCGAACAGCACGTCGCGCTTGCCGCAATCCTCGTCGGCAGCCGAGCAGCCGGCGTTCCACCCGAAGGCCACCGCCTCTGCCTGGATCGCCCATGGCCGCGCGCAGCCGCGGAAATCCTGCTCCGAGCAGAACATGCGGTCGAGGAAACGCGCGGAATCGGACCGCACGAGCTCGCCGCGCAGGCTTTGCATCGGGGGCACCGCGTCTCGCGCGCGAGCCAGCCCGGCCTGCTCGGCCGCGAGCCAGCGCGCCCCGATGCCCGGATCGGACAGGAACGCGGCCGCCATGATCGGCTTGATCGTCGACGCGGGCATCGCGTCGTGGAAGACGGCGGGGTTGAGCAGCGCGTCGGGGCGGTAGCGGATCGGGTAAGGCAGGCGCCGGTCGCAGCGCGACGAGCGTCCGGGCCCGTCGTGCTCCTCGCGCGTGCACGGCGACATCGCGCCGGCGAGCGCCTCGATGCGCCCGCTCGCGACGTCGATGATCGCGACGGCCGCCATCCTCACCATCGCGTGCTCCAGCAACGCTCCGCCGAGAGGACCGGCAACGTCGTCGCGCCGATGCATGCCCATCGCGCGGCACACGTCGTCGCGGCCGGTGTAGCAGGCGGCGGTGCGCTGCGCGAGCGCCTGCACCTCCGGATCGATCGTCAGGTCGAGCGAAAAGCCCACCTCGACCGGACTGCCGCCGACGGCGATGCGGTTGGGGCCGGGCACGCGCGTCGTGACCGCGCCGGCATGAGCCGGGGCTGGCCGCGTGAAGGCGCGGTAGGTCGCGCTTCCGGGACGATGCAATGCCTCCAGCGGCTGAAGCATCGCCGCGAGCGAAGGCGGGACCTTCCAGCGCGGATCGTCGGCGGGCAGGTCGGGCGACGGTTCGCCGGCGAGACGCGCCATATCCGCATGCGGATCGCCGGCGCGCCGCATTTCGGTTCGAGCGCACAGCGACTCGTCGAGTCCACGCGCGCCGGCGACGAAATACCGCGTGGAGGCATCGCCGGCGCCGCCGAGGTAGATGCAGCCCGGCAATCCCGCCCAGGGATTGGCGCGCGCCACCTGGCGCGGCGAGATCTCGACGTACTGGTCGGCCCGCCAGCGCGCGAGGCTGCGCTCGGTCACGGTCCCGCGCCAGGCGAGCGAGGCGAGCATGCGCGCGTCCGAGCGCGCCAGCGTTCGCACTGCGAGCGCGATGTCCTCGCACCGGACGGCGAAGCGGCGACCCGGAAGGTCGGAGGACTCCGCCGGTGTCGCGAGCGCCGATGTCACGGCCTCGATCCAGCGGGCGCCGTCGAGGCCGACCGGATCGGTCACCCGCCGGTTTGCGACGCCGCTGAACCGGCGCAACGCGCGATCGATGTCGGCGAGCTGGGCGGCGATGCGCGCCGCGGGGCCGGGCGCGTCGTCCGCGGCCGTTCGCGACAGCGCGGCGCGAAGGCGCGGCACGACGCCGCGGGCCGCCGACCACTCGGCACGGCAGGTCGGAATTCCGGCCAGCAGCGCGTCAGCCGACGGCGGCGCGACCGCGACGCGGTCGCTGCGCACGATCGCGTGCTCGAAGGTCTTGAGCGCGGCAACGTGGCGCACGCTCACGTGCCGCTCGTCGCCGCGCGCCCCGCCGGCGTCGTCGTCGCCGCGCGGCCACGCGACGACCAGCAGCACGCCCAGCAGGATCGGCACGACCGCAGCGCTCGCGGCGATGGCGAGCTGCAGCAGCGTCAGCGGCCGAGCGGGCGTCATCGCGATTTGTCCGCCACCGTGACGTCCACGGCGAACGCGAGCATCGCCGCGTTCACCGTGAGCGAGGTCATGCCGAAGCTCACGAACGGGAACGTGACGCCGGTGAGCGGGATGACCGCGAGATTGCCGGCGACCGTCACCGCGAGCTGGCACAGCGTCATCGCCACCCACGCGACGGCGAGCCAGCTCGCGAACGCCTGCTCGTCGTTGCGAAAGCGCCCGCCGACGCGCACGAGGCGCGGCTCGCCTCGCGTCGCGCGGCCATGCGGGCGGACGGCGCCCACCAGCCACAGCGTCGAGGCCAGCGTGAGCAGCCACGCGCCGGACCAGCCGAACACGCCGACCAGCGCGGTGAACGTGTAGTCGCTCTGGATCTGCGCCGGCACCCCGGCGCAGCCCTCCGGGGTTCCGAAGCCGCACCAGGGCACCGCGCCGACGCCGAAGCCGAGCGGCGGCGCGGCACGCTGGAACCAGGTCACCAGCGCGAGCTGGTCGTTCGCCGACGCCAGCGGCACCGCGACGTTCTCGAGGCGCGCCGCCGTGACCGGGTCGAGCGCGCCGAAGCGGTACAGCGCGGCCGTTCCTGCCACGATCCATGCCGCGAAGAGCAACACGGCGATCGCATACGCGGCCATCGGCGCCGAGCGGCGCTGCATCCACCACATCGCGACCGACGCCGCGACGAATGCGCCGGCGCCGTAACCGGCGACGAGCAGCGGGCCCATGTCGCGCGTGAGCACCATCGCGGCGACCAGCACGATCACGACGAACGCGAGCGGCGCGAGGTAGCGCGCGAGCGACCCGAGCGTGCCCCGGCGCCGCGCGATGCGCTCGGTGAATGGCGTGCCGCGCAGAAAGAAGAACCACGCCGCGCCGGTCACGAGCCACAGCCGGCCGAGCTCCGAGGTCAGCTGCCGGGTGTTCGCGAGCAGCATCGCGATCGCGGCGATGCCGACGAAGGCGATGGCCAGGAACAACGCCCCCGCGCCGAGGATCCCAAGCTTCGCCGACACGCGGCTCGCGGCACCGTCGCCCAGCGCGAGCAGCCAGGCGAGGCCGCGTGCGATCGGTTGGCGCCAGATCGCGGCAAGGCAGAACGCCAGCATCGCCAGCCACAGGTGACCCTGGTGGTAGAGAGCGAGGTAGCGGTTGGCGGCCGCTCCGTTCGCCGAGAGATCGAGCAACACCAGCCAGCCCACGCCCGTCGCCGCGACGAAGCCGGGGTAGGCGAAGATCGAGGCCGGCGACGAGCGTGCGCCATGCGTCCCTTTCGCGAGCCACGGGGCCGCGACGAGCAGGCACGCGGCCACGGCGAGCATCGCGACGACGAATCCGGCCGGCATGCCGACGAAGGGCGCGCCGTCGCGCGCGAAGACGAGCGTTTGCCCCGAGGCGAGCGGAAGAGGCACGCGACCGGCGTACGCGGCGCCGGCCCAGGCAGCGAGCGCGACGCCGGTCCCGGTCGCCGGCGACACGCCGGCGCGCGGCAGCGCGAGCAGCAACAGCCCGAGGATCGACGCGCCGGCCCATTGCCACGGCGCCGTGTGCAGCAGCGCGCGCATCGCGTCGTCCTTCGCGCGTTGGCCACCCGACGCCCGCGCCTCGCTCATCAGCGCGGCGACGGACGCGAGGCTCCGTCGCAGGTCGAGGCCCTCGCAGCGCGTGACGGATGCCCCGACTGCAGGAAGCGCCGCCGACCGCAGCAGCGCGGGCGTCGCCGGATGCGCGTCGAGCGCTGCGGCGAGCAGGAGAACCGCGTTGGCACTCGCCAGGGTCTCCGCGTCGCCGCGCGCGCTGCCGGCCGACGCGGCACGCGTCGCATCG
This sequence comes from Casimicrobiaceae bacterium, assembly GCA_035711225.1. Lineage (GTDB taxonomy): Bacteria > Pseudomonadota > Gammaproteobacteria > Burkholderiales > Casimicrobiaceae > VBCG01. Next base: position 3,931 of record DASTCK010000047.1, on the reverse strand, counting down.
ACCGCACACCCGAGCGCGAGCGGCTCGGCGGGCGCGTTCGGATCGAGGCCGTGGCGGCGCGCGTAGGATGCGATGCGCGCGAGCTCGCCGGCGATCCCGCGATCGAGGGCCGACCGATCGGCGCCCTCCTCGCTCCGCTGACGACGCAACGCGTCGAGACCGGCACGCGCGTCCTCCAGCGGCGCGACCAGGGCGCGCGACGCGAGCGCCTCGGCGGTGTCCAGCGCGCGCGGCCAGCGGTCGCCGCGCGCCTCGATGACGCGAGCCCTTCCGCACAGGCGATCTCGCAGCCCGGGGTCCGCGCGCGGCGCGTGGATCGCGCACGCTTCCGGCAGCACCGGCGGCGGCATCGCGCCGACGACCACCACCGCCGGATCGAAGCGCCCGTCGCGCCCGGCGTCCTCGAGCGCGAGCGGTCGAAACAGCGGTGCGACGACGACGATCGCCGCCGCGACCCAAGCCGCTTCGGCCGCCGCGGCCCACGCGATGGCGCGTTGCCGAGGAGCGCCGGCAACCGACGGTGCGATGCTCACTGCCATGGCCGACACTCGCTCGGGACGCCACCTGCCGTGACCGTGGCCACGGTGCCCACCACCGCCGCTCTTGCGCGCCCGCGATATCGCGACACGACGCGCCTCGTTTCCACGTGACTCGCCTTCGACGACGGTTCGTCGATCCTGGGGCGAGTGCGAAAAGTGTAGGCGCAGTCGAGCGAGCCGACCAGCCGGCGCGCGCCACCGCTTCGTTGAACGAATGGACAAGAACGCGCAGCCGCCGCTCGCGGTTGACGCGACGTCTGTCAGACAAACGACGTCAACCGCGGAGACGACACTGCCCCGCGCCGGTGAAGGGGGGAGCGGAGGCTACGAGGCCGTGTCGCGGGCCGCGGCAAAGGCCACGACGTGGTCGATCGCGAGACGGATGCCGATCCCTTCGCCGATCGCGTGGTCATGGTGCGACGGGACCACCGCCAGGATGCGGGTGCCCGACGCGAGCGAGAGCGTGTAGAGGAACTCGGCGCCGCGGAAGGTCTTCGATTGCACGGCGGCGCGCCAGGGGCTCGCGTCGTCGTGCACGATGTCGTCGGGGCGGAGCAGGACGTCGACGGGCTCGCCCGGGCGCACGCCGTCGGGAAGCGTCGCGATGAGCTCTCCCAGCTCGGTGACGAGGCGGCCGGGCGCGTCGGCCACCCCGCGCACGAACACGCCCTGCCCGATGAAGTCGGCGACGAAGCGCGTGCGCGGCCGGTGGTAGACGTCGTAGGCGCTGTCCCACTGGTCGATCGCACCGGCGTTCATGATGCCGATCCGGTCGGCGATCGCGAACGCCTCGTGCTGGTCGTGCGTGACGAGCATCGCCGTCATGCCCGCCTCCTTGAGGATCGCGCGCACCTCGACCGACAGGCGCTCGCGCAGGTCGACGTCGAGGTTGCTGAAGGGCTCGTCCAGGAGCAGGAGCTGCGGCTCGGGCGCGAGCGCCCGGGCGAGCGCGACGCGCTGCTGCTGGCCGCCGGACAGCTCGTGCGGGTACGCGCCCCCGGCGTCGGCGAGGCCGACGAGCTCGAGCATGCGGCGGGTGCGCGCGGCGCGCTCGGCGACGCCGAGCCGCCGGAGCCCGAACGCCACGTTACGCGCGACGTCGAGGTGCGGGAACAGCGCGTAGTCCTGGAACACCATGCCGATGCCGCGCGCCTCGGGCGGCACGACCCGCCCCGGCGACGACACCTCGCGCCCGGAGAACGAGATCGTGCCCGCGCGGAGCGGCTCGAAGCCGGCGAGGCAGCGCAGGACCGTCGTCTTGCCGCAGCCGGAAGGACCCAGCAGGCAGCCGATGTCGCCGGCGGCGAGCGAGAGCGACAGCCCGCGGACGACCGGCTCCCTGTCGTAGGCGTGCTCGAGCCCCTCGACCTCGACCGATGCTGCCATGGCGGCGCAGTCTACACGCGGGGGACGTCACGCCTCGACACCTGCTGCTGCGCGGTGCCGCCGCGACGGGCGAGGTCGCGGAGCTTCGCCTGCATGGCCGGGCCGATGCGCGACTGCGGGTTCGACGGCGTCGTGATCCCCTGCTCGCGCTCGCGCCGCTCGACGGCGGCGCGGGCGAGGTCGAAGGCTTCGGCGACGCTCGCCGCCTTCGCCATCCCGTCCTGGAAGAACGCCTCGCCGAACCACGTCGACGAGCTGCCGACGCCGCAGCCGAACGACGTGCGGCCCTTCTCGGCCGCGACGATCACGGCGGTCTCGTCGTCGGCCAGCGCGTCGACGAACGCGCCGGAGTAGCACGCCGAGACCACGACGATCCGCCAGCGGATGCCGGCGTCGTCGAACGCGTTCCGCAGGAGGGCGGGCGTGATCGGCACGAGCTCGAGCGGCGCGAGGTTGAACGCGAGCGAGCCGTCGCTCTCGCCGTGCGCCGCGAGGTAGACCATCGCGACGTCCTCGTCGACGTCCATCGCGGCCGCGAGCTCCTCGAGCGTGTCGCGCAGGTTCGACAGCGTCGCGATCGGCGTGGTCAGGAGCGTCCGAGGGTTGTTGACCAGCAGCATCGACCGCCCGTGCGTGCCCCATTTCTCGTCCATCACGCGCTGCGCGGCCTCGACGTCCTGGCGGAAGACGTCCTCGCTGGCGTCGCCCGCGACGCCGACGAAATAGAGATCGGCCACGCCTTCGCGGCCGTCCTCGAGCGAGGCCAGCGCGTCGTCGAGCAGCTCCTTCTGCAATGCCAGCACCGGCTCGGACGCCGGGCTCGGGTAGCGGGGGTCGTGCGCTTCGCGGCCCGGTGGCGCGAACCACGGGTCGACGGGGGCGATCGACGACGCGTAGAAGATCGGTGCCGCGAGCAGAAGACCGCCGCCGAGCGCCCGCCACGGCCGATGCACGCCCCGGTACTCGAGCGCGACGTGGACCGTGCGCACCAGCACGACGATGATCCATGCGAGCACGAGCCGGTCGACCCACGGCGCGATCCACGCCGGGACGCCGAGGCGCTGCCATGGCAGCGCGTTGGCGAGCTGGAGCAGCGGAAACGCGGCGAGCGCCATGAGCGGCACCGCGAGCGTGAGCGTCCGGTCGCGGAACGCCAGCGCGAGGACCGACGCGGTGAGCAGCAGCAAGCCGCCCGCCAGCACCTCGTTGCCGAGGCCGAACCACGAGAAGATCCCTTCGTCGCCGTAGCGAAGCGCGTCGGCGCCCACGTCGACGATTGCCGAGACGACGAACAGCGCGAGGAGCTGGACCAGGTCGGCCCGGAACGCGAGCCGCCCGACCGGCAGGAACAATGCGAGCCGCGCCCCAGCGACGAGGTTGGCGGCAAGACGCCGCACGAAGGCGCCCATCAGCGCGCTCTCGTTCTGCGGTGCATCGCCGGGGAAAGCGCGCCGTCGAAGGTCACACCGCCGCCGTGGCGTGCGACGCGATGTAGGCGCGCAGCACGTCGGCGTCCCGCGCGATCAGCGTCCGGCGCTGCGGGCGCGATTCCAGGCCCTCGAACGCCGGCGGCCGCGCGGGATCGCGCCCGAGCGCCTCGCGGATCGTCGCGGCGAACTTCGCCGGGAGCGCGGTCTCGATGCACACGAGCGGCACGTCGCGGTCCCGGTGCGCGAGCCCGACCTTGATGCCGTCGGCGGTGTGCGGATCGACGACGATGCCGAAGCGCCGCTCGACGTCGCGGATCGTGGCGACGCGGTCCGCGTGCGTGCTGCGGCCCGACACGAACCCGGACGCCGCCACGGCGTCCCACGCGTCGCTCCCGCGCAGGTCGAACTCGCCGTCCCGCTCGAGGCGCGACCACAGCTCGCGCAGCCGGGCGGCATCGCGGCCGACCATGTCGTGGACGTAGCGCTCGAAGTTCGACGCCTTGCTGATGTCCATCGAGGGGCTCGACGTCGCCCGTGTCTCCGCCGCGCCGCGAGGACGGTAGCGCCCGGTGCGGA
>DASTCK010000046.1:0-35013 GCA_035711225.1 Casimicrobiaceae bacterium | reverse complement strand
CGTCGAGAGGATGAAGTTCGACGTGCCGTTGATGATGCCGGCGATCCACTCGATGCGGTTCGCGCTCAACCCCTCGCGCAGCGCCTTGATGATCGGCACGCCGCCGGCGACCGCGCCCTCGAAGGCGACCATGACGCCCTTGTCGTGCGCGGCCGCGAAGATCGCGTTGCCGTGCAGCGCGAGCAGCGCCTTGTTGGCGGTGACGACGTGCTTGCCCGCGGCGATCGCTTCGAGCACGAGCGTGCGCGCCGGCTCGATCCCGCCGATCAGCTCGACGACGATGTCGACGTCCGGGTGGACGGCCACCACGCCCGGGTCGCTCGCGAGCTGGACGCCGCTGACGCCGCGCAACGCGACGCGCACGCGGTCGAGCGTGCGCGTCCCGATCCAGGCGACGCGGATCGGGCGCCCGGCGCGGCGCGCGATCTCCTCGCCGTTGCGCGCCAGGACGTCGAAGACGCCCTTGCCGACGGTGCCGAAGCCGAGCAGGCCGACGTTGAGCGGGCGCATGCGCGGCGGCACCTACGCGGCCTGCGACAGTCCGTCGTCGCGGAACATCTGCTTGATGCCCCGGATGGCCTGGCGCGTGCGCGCTTCGTTCTCGATCAGCGCGAAGCGGACGTGGCCGTCGCCGAACTCGCCGAACCCGACGCCCGGCGACACCGACACCTTCGCCTGCGCGAGCAGCCGCTTGGTGAAGTCGAGCGAGCCGCCTGCCGCGTACGCGTCGGGGATCTTCGCCCACACGTACATCGACGCCTTCGGGTTGTCGACCATCCATCCGGCCTCGTGCAGCCCGCGCACCAGCACGTCGCGGCGGCGCTGGTACTTCATCGCGATTTCGGCGACGCAGTCCTGCGGCCCCTCGAGGGCGGCGATCGCCGCAACCTGGATCGGCGTGAACGTGCCGTAGTCGTGGTAGCCCTTGATGCGTGCCAGCGCGTTGACGAGGTCGCGGTTGCCCACCATGAACCCGATGCGCCATCCGGCCATGTTGTAGCTCTTCGACATCGTGAAGAACTCGACGGCGACCTCGCGCGCGCCGGGCACCTGCATGATCGACGGCGCCTTCCACCCGTCGAAGCAGATGTCCGCGTAGGCGAGGTCGTGGACGACCCAGATGCCGTACTCGCGCGCGAGCGCGACGATCTTCTCGAAGAAGTCGAGCTCGACGCACTGCGCGGTGGGATTCGCCGGGAAGTTCAGGATCAGCATCTTGGGCTTCGGGAAGCTCATGCGGATCGCGTGCTCGAGCTCGGCGAAGAAGTCGACGCCCGGCGCGAGCGGGATCTGGCGGATGTCCGCGCCGGCGATGATCGGCCCGTAGATGTGGATCGGGTAGCTCGGGTTGGGCACGAGCACCGTGTCCCCGCGGTTGCAGGTCGCGAGCGTGAGGTGCGCGATCCCCTCCTTCGAGCCGATCGTCACGATCGCCTCGCTCTCCGGGTCGAACTCGATGCCCCAGCGATCGCGGTACCAATGGCACACCGCGCGGCGCAGGCGCGGAATGCCCTTCGACACCGAGTAGCCGTGCGTGTCCGGCCGCTTCGCGGTCTCGCACAGCTTGGCGACGATGTGCGGGGGCGTCGGGCCGTCGGGATTGCCCATTCCGAAGTCGATGATGTCCTCGCCGCGGCGGCGTGCCGCCATCTTGAGCTCGGTCGTGATCGCGAAGACGTAGGGGGGCAGCCGCTCGAGGCGGTCGAAATGCTTCGGGGGAAGGGGCATGGCGGGCTCTCGCGTAAGCGCCCGGAACCGTCCGAGCGACGCGCCGCGCCCCGCCGGGGCGGGCCCGGGGGAGGCGACCGTATAATCCTAGCCAATCCGCGGGTTTACCGCAACGCACCATCGCCTGGCCGTGAAGATCTCCCTCGATGACGGGTCCGGACTCGTCGTGACCGGCGCCGGCGACGGGTGGATCCGCGTGGGCGCCCAGGAAGTGCGGCACAACGTCGTGCTGACACCGGACGCGGTCGTGCCCGGCTGGGCGCCGCGGGGCTTCGAGGCGCTCGGCGAGGCCGACTTCGCCTCGCTGCTCGCGCACGCCCCCGAGATCGTGATCGTCGGCACCGGGCCGACGCAGCGCTTCCCGCACCCGCGCCTGCTCGCTCCGCTCCTCGACGCGCGCGTCGGCGTCGAGACGATGGCGACGCTCGCGGCCTGCCGGACCTTCAACATCCTGAGCGGCGAAGGCCGGCGCGCGATCGCGGCGCTGATCGTCGCGGCATGACCGCCGCGAATCATGGAGTGAGGCCCTGCTTGATTCCTGGGCAGGGCCGAACCCCATGACCCGCACCGGCGTCGTCGTCGCGATCGGCACCGCGCAGACGCTCGCGTGGGCGTCCTCGTACTACCTGCCCGCCGTGCTCGCCGATTCGATCGCGGCGACGCTCGAGGTGTCGACCACGCTCGTGTTCGTCGCGTTCTCGGTGTCGCTCGTGCTGATGAGCGTGCTCGGTCCGGCGATCGGCCGGCACATCGACGCGCGCGGCGGCCGGACCGTGCTGGTCGCCTCGGCGCTCGTCCTCCCCGCGGGGCTCGTGCTGCTCGCCGGCGCGCAGGGGCCGGCTTCGCTCGCCTTCGCCTGGATCGTGCTGGGCCTCGGCATGGCGCTCGGCCTCTACGACACCGCGTTCGCGGCGCTCGCGGCGATGTACGGGCACGAGGCGCGCACGCCGATCACCGGAATCACGCTGATGGCGGGCTTCGCGAGCACGATCGGCTGGCCGGTCTCCGCGTGGCTCGACCACGCCATCGGCTGGCGTGGGGCCTGCCTCGCGTGGGCGGTCGTTCACGTCGCCATCACGCTCCCCTGCTACCTCGTCGCCGTGCCGGGCCACGCCGCGCACCACGCGGCGCGCGACGCCCCGCCGCCGCGGGCGGGCGAGTCGCACGGCCCCGCGCCTCGCTACGCGATGCCGCTGATCGCGTTCGCGTTCGCGATCGTCGCGTTCGTGTCGACGGCGATGGCGTCGCACCTGCCGCGGCTGCTCCAGGAAACCGGCGCGAGCGCCGCGGCCGCGATCGCGGCGGCGTCGCTCGTCGGGCCGGCGCAGGTCGCCGCCCGCTTCGCGGAATTCCTCAGCGTCCACCGGTGGCGGCCGCACCCCGCGCAGGTCGCGCGCGTCGCCGCGATCCTTCACCCGGTGGGGGCCGGAGCGCTGGCCCTCGCCGGCGGCGCCGGGCTCGTGGCGCCGGCCTTCACGCTGCTGCACGGGGCGGGCAACGGCCTCCTCACGATCGCACGCGGCACGCTGCCGCTCGCGCTCTTCGGCCCGACCGGCTACGGCTTCCGGCAGGGCACGATCGCCGCGGCCGCGCGGCTCGCGCAGGCGGCCGCGCCGATCGCGTTCGGCGTGCTGCTCGACACGTGGGGCGCGAACGCAGCGCTGGTCGTGTCAGGGACGCTGTCGTTCGCGGCGTTCCTCGCGTTCGTCGCGCTGAGGCGGTAGGCCTTGCGGCGTCAGCACTGGATCGTGTTGCGGCAATACTGCTCGAGCTCCCGCACGACCGACGTGCCGTCGACCGGTGCGCGCCCCCTCGACCCGTACTCGAGCCCGAGCTTGAGCTCGTACTTGGCGAAGAACGCGTCGAACTGCTCGGCGCCGAGCGTGCCGAGGGCGTAGAGCTCGTCGGCCTGCGCGTCGTGCTCGAGCAGGATCGACGCGAGCGGTTGGGGTGCGGGCCCGGAAACCACGCGCGCCCCCTGCGTCGGGTCGTAGACGCTGTGGTCGGCGCAGCAATGGATCACGGCGCCCGACGACGTGGCCGAGCGATCGCGCTGGTAACGGATGAACGAGACCTCGCGAGTCGGGTACGCGAGCTTGTGCGCGCAGATCGCCGAGAACGCGACGACGTTGCGGTCGGGACCGACGCCGCCCATCCAGTCGTAGCGGTCGCCGTCCTCGCGTCGCAGCGCGGCATGCGCCGACGCAGGCCGAGCGAGGCGCAGCAGGAAACACGGCGTCGCCGCGAACGGGTACTGGAAGACGTAGTTGGTCTCCGCGGCGAGCGCCCTCGCACGGATCGGCGCGCCGTGGATGTCCACGAGCTTGACGCGCCGATACAGCCGCGGCGGGACGCTCGCGTCGCCCGCGCCGGGCGCGGCCAGTGCAGCGGCTCCCGCGAGAAGGCCGCACGCGCCCAGGAAATCGCGTCGCTCCATCGCCGTGGCGCGTCAGCCGCCGACCAGCACCCGCACGTGCTCGGTCGCGCTGCGGCCGAGCGCCGACAGATCGTAGCCCCCTTCGAGCGACGACACTATCCTGCCCTGCGCGTGACGGTCGGCGACCGCGCACATCTCGCGCGTCACCCATGCGTAGTCGGCGTCGACGAAGCGCAGGCCGGCGAGCGGATCGTCGCGGTGCGCGTCGAAGCCCGCGGACACGAAGATCATCTGCGGCGCGAAGTCCTCGAGCGCCGGCAGCCAGCGCTCGGTCACGGCGCGGCGGAAGCCTTCGCTGCCGGTGCCCTCGGGAAGCGGCACGTTCACCATGTTGGGCGCGGGGTTGTCGACGCCGGTGTACGGGTAGAGCGGATACTGGAAGATCGACGCCATCAGCGCGCGGGGGTCGTCCGAGAACACGTCCTCGGTCCCGTTGCCGTGGTGGACGTCGAAGTCGATCAGCGCCACGCGCTCGAGGCCATGGTGCTCGAGCGCGTGCATCGCGCCGACGGCGACGTTGTTGAACAGGCAGAAGCCCATCGCGCGGCGCCGCTCGGCGTGGTGGCCGGGGGGACGCACCGCGCAGAATGCATTGCGGCAGCTGCCGCCGATCACGAGGTCGGTCGCGAGCACGACGGCGCCGGCGGCGTGCTTCGCCGCCTCGACCGAGTGCGGGTTCAGCGCCGTGTCCGGGTCGAGGAACACGAGGCCTTCGCGCGGGCTCGCCCGCTCGATCTCGTCGACGTAGGCGGCGCCGTGCACGCGCAGGAGCTGCTCGCGGGTCGCCGGCCGCGCCTCGTGGTGCTGGAGGTAGCCGTCGAGCCCCGCGGCGATCATCCGGTCGCCGATCGCCGTCAGCCGGTCGGGGCACTCGGGATGGTAGGGGCCCATGTCGTGCAGCAGGCACGACGGGTGGGTGATGTAGGCGGTGGACAAGGGCGGCCGCGGCGGACGGGAATCGGGGCAGGCGTCCGGAACCCCGGGAGCCGCTGGACGGAGTGTAGCGTGCGATCGCCGGGGATGACGAGCGCCGGTCGGGGCGCTAGAGTCGGGCACCCGCCTAGGCCCGAGCCCCTTCGATGACCCTCCGCTCCGCCGCACAGATCGTCCCGGTCGCGCAACGCGCGGCGCTGATCCTTCGCGAGCTCGCCAGGATCGTCGTCGGCAAGGACGACACGCTTCGCCTCGCGCTGGCCTGCATGATCGCGCGCGGCCACCTGCTGATCGAGGACATCCCGGGCGTGGGCAAGTCGACGCTCGCGCAGGCGCTCGCGGCGACGCTCGGCCTCAAGTACGCGCGCGTCCAGTTCACCAGCGACCTCCTGCCCGCCGACGTGCTCGGCGTCTCGATCTACGACGAGCGCGCCGGCGCGTTCCGCTTCCACGCCGGCCCGATCTTCCACTCGGTCGTGCTCGCCGACGAGATCAACCGCGCCCCGCCCAAGACGCAGAGCGCGCTCCTCGAGGCGATGGAGGAGCGCCAGGTGTCGATCGACGGGCAGACGCGCAAGCTGCCCGAGCCGTTCTTCGTGATCGCCACGCAGAACCCGGTCGAGCAGATCGGCGCCTACCCGCTCCCCGAGTCGCAGCTCGACCGCTTCCTGATGGCGCTGGAGCTGGGATACCCGGACGTCGCCGCCGAGCGCGAGCTGCTTGCAGGCGGCGATCGCCGCGCGAGGATCGCCGAGCTGACGCCGCTCGCCGACGCGCCGACGCTGATGGACTGGCAGCGCGAGGCGAGCGCGCTCCATGTCGCGCCGGCGCTGCTCGACTACGTGCAGGCGCTGCTCGCCGCGTCGCGCGGCCACGTGAGCGGTGCGGGCACCGCGGACACCGGAGCGCGCCGCGGCCTGTCCCCGCGCGCTGGCCTCATGCTGCTCAACGCCGCGCGGGCCTGGGCGCTGGTCGGCGGGCGACCGATGGTGCTGCCCGAGGACGTGCAGGCGGTGTTCCCGGCCGTCGCGAGCCATCGGCTCGCGGGCGGCGCGCGCGCCGGCGCGCTGGCCGCGCAGACGCTGCTGCGCGCGGTGCCGCTGCCCTGACCGTGGGCGCGACGGGCGCTCCCCGCCGCCCGGCCGCGCCGGGCGAGCGCGCGCACTGACGTCCGGACGATGGCCGTCGCCACGCGCGCCCGCGTACCCGCCGCGTGGTCGCGCGCGCGGCAGCGCTTCTTCCGCTTCGCGCCGGCCGACGGCGAGCGCGTCGTCCTGCGCCACTCGCGCATCTACATCCTGCCGTCGCGCCGGGGCTGGACGATGATCGGCACGCTCGCGATCATGCTGCTCACCTCGCTCAACTACGCGCTGTCGCTCGGCTTCCTCGTGACGTTCGCGCTCGCCGGGCTCGTGGCCGCGGCGCTGCTGCACGCTTTCCGCAACCTCGCGGGCATCGAGATCCGCCCGCTTTCGGCCAGCGAGACCTTCGCCGGCGGCCGCATCGCGTTCACGCTCTCGCTCGCCGGCGGCGAGCGCACGCGCGAGGCGATCGAGGTGCGCGCGGAGGGCGCCGAGCCCGTCGTCGCCGACATTCCCGCGGGCACCGCCGTCAGCGTGCGCGTCGAGCGCCCCGCGCCGAAGCGGGGCCACCTCGCGCTCGGGCGCGTCACGCTGGCGTCGGTCCAGCCGCTCGGGCTGTGGCAGGCGTGGTCCTACGTCCACTTCCCGCTCGCCGGCGTCGTCTACCCGGAGCCCGAGCCCGGCGCGCCGCCGCTGCCGCGCGGCGCGCACGGCCAGGACCTGACCGCGCCGGGCCAGGGCGACGAGTCGGAGTTCGCGGGCCTGCGCGACTACCAGCCCGGCGATGCGCCGCAGCGCGTCGCCTGGAAGGCGGTGGCGCGCGGCGCGGGCTGGTACACGAAGGAGTTCGACGGGGCGGGCGGCGGCGGGCCGGTGACGCTCGACTGGTCCGGCCTGCCGCGCTCGCTCGACCTCGAGACGCGCCTCGCGCGCCTGACCGCGTGGGTGCTCGCGGCGGAGCGCGCCGCGCGGCCGTTCGCGCTGCGCATTCCCGGCGGCATGCTGCCGGTGGCCAACGACCGCAACCACCGGCGCGCGGCATTGACGATGCTCGCCGTGTTCCCCTCCGAGGAGCCGTCGTGACCGCGGCTGCCGCGCTGCCCCGCGCATCCGCGCGGCGCACGACGGCGCCGCTCGGCGTCGTCCAGATCCGCTGGCTCGGCGCGCTGCTCGTCTGCGCGCAGTTGCCGCAGGCGCCGCACCTGCCGCTGTGGATCGCGGCATTCGGGCTCGCTCTCGTCGGGCTGCGCTTCGTGCTGCTGCGCCGCGACCGGCTGCGCCCCGATGCGCCGCCGGCGCGCATCCCGTCGTGGACGCTCGTGCTGTTCGCGGTGTTCGCGGCCCTGGCGGTGCGCGCGTCGTACGGATACCTGCTCGGTCGCGACCCGTCGGTCGCGTTCCTGTTCATCCTGGTCGGGATCAAGTTCCTCGAGACCCGGACCGTGCGCGACGGCACGCTGCTCGTCGCGCTCGCGTCGTTCCTGCTGGTGACGCCGTTCTTCCGCAGCCAGTCGCCGTTCGCCGCGCTCGCCGCCCTGCCGGCGTTGCTGGTGCTCGGGGCGACGCTCGACGCGCTGGCGCGGACGGCGGCGCAGCGCGTCGTCCGCACGCCCTCCGAGGCGCTGCGTCGCACGGCGCGCATGATGATCCAGGGAATCCCGATCGCTGCCCTGCTGTTCGTGCTCTTTCCGCGCATCGGCGCGCCGCTTTGGGGATTGCCGGCGGAAGCGGGCGCGCAGAGCGGCCTGGGCGACACGATGGCGCCGGGATCGATCAGCGAACTGTCGCTGTCCGACGCGGTCGCCTTCCGCGTCGACTTCGACGGCGTCGTGCCGCTTCCCGCGCAGCGCTACTGGCGCGGGCCGGTGCTCGGGCGCTTCGACGGGCGCGAATGGTCGCTGACGGCGAGGCCCGGCAGCGGCACGCTGACGCCCTGGACCCCCACCGGCATCTCCTATGCGGTCACGCTGGAGCCGCACGGCAAGCCCTGGCTGTTCGCGCTCGACCTGCCGGCGAGCCTGCCGCGCCCGGTCAGCGAGGTCCACGAGGCGCGCGGGGACGACTACGCGTTCCTCACCCGCGACCAGCAGCTGATCGCGCACACGCCGGTCGCGCAGGTGCTCCGCTACACGCAGCTGTCGGTGCTCCGCGCGAGCTACCCGCCCGCCTACGCCGGCGAAGGAGCCGAATACCTGCGGCTGCCTCCGCGCGGCAACCCGCGCACGCTCGAGCTCGCGCGCGAGATTCGTGCCCGGAACGACACTGACCGCGCGGTCGTCGACGCGACGATCGCGTGGCTCCGCGCCGGCGGGTTCGTCTACACGCTGACGCCGCCGCTTCTCGACCACGACCCGGTCGACGGCTTCCTGTTCGACACGCGTCGCGGATTCTGCGAGCACTTCGCGGGCGCGTTCGCAACGTTGATGCGCGCAGCGGGCATCCCGGCGCGCGTGGTGACGGGCTATCAGGGCGGCGAGTTCAACCTGCAGGGCCAGTACCTGATCGTCCGGCAGTCGGATGCGCACGCGTGGACCGAGGTGCTCGTCGACGGCGCCTGGCGACGCGTCGACCCGACCGGCGCGGTCGCTCCGTCGCGCATCGAGATGGGCCTGTCGCGCGCGGTCGCGGCGGGCGAGCCGGTGCCGCTGTTCGCGCGCCTCGACGGCGGCTGGCTCAAGGACGCGCAGCTCACGCTCGACGCGCTCAATCACGCGTGGCGCCGCCACCTGGTCGGCTTCAACCGCGACCGCCAGCGCGAGCTGTGGCGCGAGCTCACGATCGACCGTTACGCCGGCTGGCAGATCGCGGTGATCGCCGGTGCGATCGGCCTCGTCTGGGCCGGCATCATGCTCGCCGCCACCGGGTTCGCGCGCGCCCGGCGCGAGCGCGAGCAGGCGCTCTGGCACGAGGCCTGCACGCGCCTCGCGCGCGCGGGGCTGCCCCGCCTTCCGCACGAAGGACCGCTCGCCTACGCGACGCGCGCCAGCCGCCGGTGGCCGCAGTTCGCCATCGCGTTCGCGGCCATCGCGGAGTCGTACGCCGCGCTGCGCTACGGCCCGCCGCCCGCACGCCCCGGCGAGCGCGAGGCGCTCGTGGCCACGCTAGCGCGCGCGGTCGACGTGCTGCCGAGCCCCGGACGGCTGCGCAGCGCGACGGCGTGAGCGTGAGCCCCGGGCGCTCGTCAGCGCCCCGGGACTTCCGGCGCAAAGGCGAAGACGAGAAAAGAGGAATCGGACGAGCGCTTCGGGCAAAGCACCCATCCGATCGTGCCTCTCCCGTCGCCGAGCTCGGATGCGCGACCGCATGGGCGCGGCGTCACAGCAATGCATCCCGATCCAGCCCCGCGGCGTCCAGCCTCGCCCGGAGCCGCTCGAGCGCTTCCACCTGGATCTGGCGCACGCGCTCGCGCGTGATCCCGAGCTCGCGCGACAGGTCGTCGAGCGTCGACACCTCGGCGTTGTTGAGGCCGTAGCGCCGCTCGATCACCAGCCGCTGCCGCGCGGGGAGCTCGGAGAGCCACTCGGCGACCGAGCGCTCGAGCGCGTTGTGGTGGAGCAGGAGCTCCGGATCGAGCGCGTCCTCGTCGGCGAGCGCGTCGGCGATCGTGATCGACGGGTCGCGGTCGAGCGGCGCGTCGAGCGACAGCACGTGCTCCTGCAGCCGCACGAGCCGCGCGACGTCGTCGACCGGCCGGTCGATCAGGTGCGCGACGTCCTCGATCGTCGCGTCGCGCCCGTCGGCGGGCGGATGGTTCTCGAGATGGCGGATCGCGCGCTGCACCACCGACAGCTCGCGCACGACGTGCGCGGGCAGGCGGATCGTGCGCGCCTGCTGGACGATCGCGCGCTCGATCGCCTGGCGGATCCACCAGGTCGCGTAGGTCGAGAAGCGGAATCCGCGCTCGGGATCGAACTTGTCGAGCGCGTGCATCAGGCCGAGGTTGCCCTCCTCGATCAGGTCGGGCAGCGCCAGGCCGCGGTGCGCGTAGTGGCGCGCGATGCTGACGACCAGGCGCAGGTTGCGCTCGATCAGCGTCTGGCGGGCCCCGAAATTCCCTGCGCGCATCGCGCGCGCGGCCTCGCGCTCCTCGTCGGCCGTGTAGAGCGGATGCTGGCCTATCTCGTTCAGGTAGAGCTGCGCGACATCGGCGACGAAGTCGGCCGCGAGCCCCGGCTGCGGCTCGTCGAGCGGCAACGGCGTCGTCAGCGTGTCGGCCGGCGCGGGCTCGGCGCCGTCCGCGCCCGCGGGGAAAGGATCGTCGCCGTGCGCGTCCGGGTCGGTCGCGGCCATCGTTCTCGGGAAGCGCGGCGCGCGCGGCCGGGCTTCAGGCCGGCGGCAGGAAGCGGAGGGGGTCCATCGGCTTGCCGAGTCGCCGGATCTCGAAGTGCAGCTTCACGCGATCGGCGTCGGTCGAGCCCATCTCGGCGATCTTCTGGCCGCGCGTCACCGACTGCCCCTCCTTCACCAGGATGTCGCTGTTGTGCGCGTACGCGGTGAGATAGGTCGCATTGTGCTTGATGATGACGAGCTTCCCGTAGCCGCGGAGCCCGCTGCCCGCGTAGACGACGCGGCCGGGCGCGCTCGCGAGCACCGCGTCGCCGTTCGTCCCGGCGATGTCGATGCCCTTGAGGCTCGCGTTCTCCGAGAACTGCGCGATGAGCTTGCCCTTCGCGGGCCACACCCAGTCGAGCCCCTCGTCGTCACCCGGCGATGGCGCCGGCGCAGCGGCGGCCGGCGGTGCGGCCGCTGACGGCGGCGATGTCGCGGCCGGTGCCGGCGCCGATGAAGACGTCACGGGCGGCGTCGCCGGCGGCGTCACCGCTGCCGGTCGCGCAGGCGCCTCCGCTTTCGCGATCGCCGCGCCCTCGAGCCCGCTGCCGGTGCGAGCGACCTCGCGCAACGCCTGCTCCGACCACGGTTCCTTGATCGCCTTGGGGCCGGTGCGCGTCATCGCGTCTCCCGGGCGCGGCGCGACGACCGCCGCAGGCGGCGGCCGAACGTCGGTCGCCGGCGGCGCGGAGCGCGCATCGCCCGCCACCGGCGACGGCGCCGAGCGCAACGGCGTGACGGTCGTGCCCGGTGCCCCGGTCGCCGCCGCGACGGAGCTCGCTTCGCTTCCGGGCGCGGAGAGCCGCAGCGACTGGCCGACCCGGATCACGTTGCTGTTCTCGATGCCGTTCCATGCCGCGAGCTCGCGCCAGTCGAGGCCGTGGTCGTTGGCGATCTGTCGCAGCGTGTCGCCGCGCTTGACCACATAGGTCGGCGGCGGGGGCGGCTCGATCGCCGCGCGGGGCACGACCACCGGCGGCGCCCCCGGCGCGGGCATCGCGGTCACCGGAGCGGCGGTCGCCGGAGGCGTCGTCGTGCGGTCGACGATCGGCGCGGGACGCGTCGATGCGCAACCCGCGACGACGAGCGCGATCGCGATCGGCGCGAGGGCGCGCGGCACAACGGAGCGGCGGGAGGGCGGTCGGTGCGTCGTCATCCGGATGCACGGACGCCGACGGCGACGCGGGAAGTCGCGTCAGGCGAGGCCGGGCAGCAGTGGAACGAATCTTACCGCATCGAGCCGTTGCTCCCGGAACCCGCCGGGCGTCGCCTCGATGACCGTCAGCGTCTGGACTCCTCGCTCCGCATCGTCGCCGCTCGACAGCGGGATCACCATGCGGCCGCCCGGCTTCAGGTGTCGCAGGAGCTTCGACGGCACGTGCGTGGCGCCCGCCGTCACCACGATCGCGTCGACCGACAGGTCCTCGCCCAGGTCCGCGCTTCCGTCGCCGTGCTTGAGCGCGACGTTCGTGCACTTGAGCGCCTGCAGGTGGCGGCGTGCCTTCGCCACGAGCGCGCCGATGCGCTCGACCGTCCACACTTTCTGCGCGAGCCGGGCGAGCACCGCGGTCTGGTAGCCGCAGCCGGTCCCGATCTCCAGCACGCCGTCGAGGTCGCGGCCGTTCCGGGCGAGCTCGGTCATGCGCGCGACGACCCAGGGCTGCGAGATCGTCTGGCCGTGCCCGATCGGCAGCGGGACGTCGTCGTAGGCGCGGATCGCGAGCGCCTCGTCGACGAAGCGATGGCGCGGCACCGCGAGCATCGCCGACAGAACGACCTCGTCGCGGATGCCCTGCTCGCGCAGCCGCTCGATCATGCGCGCTTGCGTGCGCGCCGACGTCATGCCACTTCCGTGCGTGCTCATCGTCCTCCCCGACGCGAGCCCGGGTCCCGGGACCCTACCCTGCGAGCCAGCCCGCGACCTCGCCCATCCGGTCTCGATGCGTCAGGTCGATCTGCAGCGGCGTGACCGACACGCGGTGGTTCTCCACAGCGTGGAAATCGGTGCCCTCGCCCGCATCGGCGGCCGGGCCGGCGGCGCCGACCCAGTACATCGTCTCGCCGCGCGGGTTCCTCATCTTGACCGTGTTCTCCGCCTTGTGGCGACGGCCGAGCCGCGTCACCGCCACGCCGCGCAGCTCGGCACGCGGAACGTCGGGCACGTTGACGTTGAGCAGCCACGCGCCCGCCGGCGCGCGCGCGTGACGCTTCACCAGGTCGACGGCCACGGCGCTGGCGGTCTCGAAATGGTTCGCGGTCTTCGACGTGAGCGAGATCGCGATCGACGGGATGCCGAGGAGGAAGCCCTCGGTCGCCGCGGCGACCGTGCCCGAGTAGATCGTGTCGTCGCCCATGTTGGCGCCGAGGTTTATGCCCGAGATCACCATGTCGGGCAGCACGTCGAGCAGGCCGGTCACGGCGAGGTGCACGCAGTCGGTCGGCGTGCCATTGACGAACAGGAAGCCGTTCGCGGCCTTCCGGACCATCAGCGGCCGGTCGAGCGTGAGCGAGTTCGACGCGCCGCTGCGATCGCGCTCCGGCGCGACGACCGTGATCTCGGCGTGCGGGGCGAGCGCGGCCGCGAGTGCTTCGAGCCCGGGCGCGAAATAACCGTCGTCGTTGCTCAGGAGGATGCGCATGGAGGGGGCGAAGCGCACGCGGCGGCGTGCCCGCCCGGCATCCGCAACGCCTCGGGACGCGCGGCGACGGTCGTGGCGGCGATTATAGCCCGCTCGACGCACCTGCAGCGGCGAAGGCGCAGGGCGCGCCGATATAATCGACGCATGCCGGTCCAGAAGCGCGTGCGCACGGCCGGGCCGCTCCGCCCGTGAGGGAGCGGCGCACGTTCGTCGCCGTCGCGGTCGCGCTCGCGCTCGCCGCCGCGCTGCCGGTGGTCGCCGTCGTCGCGCGCGGCATCGCGCCGGGCGCCGGCGCCACCTGGGAGCACCTCGCCGGCACGGTGCTCGCGCGCTACGTCGGCAACACGCTCGCGCTGGTCGCCCTCGTCGGCGCGGGCGTCGCGTTCGGCGGCACGCTGACCGGCTGGGCGATCGCGCAGTTCCGCTTCCGCGGCAGCGCGTTCTTCGAGTGGGCGCTGCTCCTGCCCCTCGCGATGCCTGCGTACGTGATGGCCTACGCCTACACCGACCTGCTGCAATACGCGGGACCGGTGCAGACGGCGTTGCGCCACGCGTTCGGCTGGACGCGCGGCGACTACTGGTTTCCCGACGTTCGGTCGCTGGCCGGCGCGGCCACGATCTTCGTGTTCACGCTCTACCCGTACGTCTACCTGCTGGCGCGCACGGCGTTCCTCGAGCGTCCCGCCGCGCTCGTCGAAGCGGCACGCACGATGGGCCTCGGCCGCCGCCAGGCGTTCTGGCGCGTCGAGCTGCCGCTCGCGCGGCCGGCAATCGCGGGCGGCATCGCTCTCGCGCTGATGGAGACGCTCGCGGACTTCGGCACCGTCGCGTATTTCGCGGTCGACACGTTCACGACCGGCATCTACCGCGCCTGGTTCACGCTCGGCGACCGCGCGGCATCCGCGCAGCTCGCGGCGGCCCTGCTCGGGTTCGTGCTGCTCGCCGTCATGCTCGAGCGCGCCTCGAGGGGCGCTGCACGCAGCGCCGCCGGCGGTCGATCCCGCAGCGCCCCTTCGGATCCACGCCCGTGGGTCGGCGGCGCCCGCGGCGCCGCGCTCGCGACGCTGTGCTCGATCCCGCTCGTCGTGGGATTCGCGCTGCCGGTACTGCTGCTCCTGCGCCTCGTGCACGCGGAGCCCGACATCGCGCTCGCGCCGCGCTTCGTCGACTGGGCGTGGAACAGCCTGCGCGTCGCGGGCGTCGCCGCCGCCATTGCGGTCATGTTCGCGGTGCTGGTCGCCTACGCGCTGCGTCTGTCGCCGGGTCCGCTGTCGCGCCTCGCGGCGCGCGTGCTCGCGCTGGGCTACGCCGTGCCTGGAACGGTGCTCGCGGTGGGGGTGCTGCTCCCGCTCGGCGCGATCGACGGGTTCATCGCCGACGCCGTGCGCGGCGCGACCGGCCGCAGCCCCGGACTGATCCTGACCGGCACCACGATCGCCCTCGTCTACGCCTACCAGGTGCGCTACTTCGCCGTCGCGTGGAACGGCATCGAGCCGGGATTCGCGCGCATCACGCCGGCGATGGACGCCGCCGCGCGCAGCCTGGGCGCGGGCACCGCCGAGACCTTCCGCCGCGTGCACGCACCGCTGCTCCGTCGCAGCGCCGCGGCGGCGCTGCTGCTCGTGTTCGTCGACGTGATGAAGGAGCTGCCCGCGACGCTGGTGCTGCGCCCGTTCAACTTCGACACGCTGGCGACCCAGGCCTACGCGTTCGCTCGCGACGAGCGTCTCGCCGAGGCCGCGTTGCCTTCGCTCGCGATCGTCGCGGTGGGGCTGATCCCCATCGTCGCGCTCGCGCGGACGTGGCGACGGCGGGAGTCGTCCCCCGTGCCGGCCGTCACGCTGGCGGGCGCCGGACCCGTCCGCACACCGTGAGCGCGCCGATATCGCGCTGTCGTCAGCGCCACCCGGCGCGGTCGACGAGCTTCTGCGCGGCCGGCGTGTTCCGGCCGAGCGCGGCGATCGACACCGGATCGGCCTTGAACGTTCCCATCGCATCGAGCGCCGGGTTCCTGACGACGACGCTCTTCACGGCCGGCCATTCGTTGTTGCCGTCGGCGAAGTAGCGCTGCGCCTCGTCGCCCGCGAGGTACTCGAGGAACCGCGCCGCGGCATCCGCATGCGGTGCGTGCCGGAGCACGCCCGCCCCCGAGATGTTGACGTGCGTGCCGGCGCCCGCCTGGTCGGGCCAGACGAGGGCGGTCTTCGACGCGATCTCCTGGTCCTCGGGCTTGGTCGACCGCAGCACCCGTGCGTAATAGTAGGTGTTGACGAGCGCGACGTCGCACTCGCCCGCGGCCACCGCCTTGATCTGGTCGCTGTCGCCGCCCTTGGGCTGCCTCGCCAGGTTGGCGACCAGGCCGCGCGCCCACGCCTCCGCCTTCGCCTCGCCGAGGTGCTCGATCATCGCGGCGACCAGCGACAGGTTGTACGGGTGCGAGCCCGAGCGGACGCACACCTTGCCCTTGTTGCGCGGATCGGCGAGCGACTCGTAGCTCGCGACATCCACCGGCGCGATCCGTGCCTTGTTGTAGACGATGACGCGCGCGCGGCTCGAGAACCCGAACCACTCGCCGCCGGGATCGCGCATCGACGCCGGGATGCGCGATTCCAGCGTGGGCGACTTCATCGGCCGGAACAGGCCCGCCTGCTGCGCCGTGTAGAGGCGCGCCGCGTCGACGATGAGCAGCACGTCCGCGGGGCTGTTCGCTCCTTCCGACCTGAGCCGCTCGAGCAGCTGCTCGTCGCCAGCCTCGATCCGGTTGATCCTGATGCCGGTCGCCCTGGTGAAGTTCGCGTAGAGCGCCTCGTCGGTCTGGTAGTGGCGGGCCGAATAGAGGTTGACGACGTTGTCCTGCGCCGCTGCCGCGAGCGGAAGCAGGCAGGCGAGCGCGACGAGCGCCGCACGGGGGCGAAGGAGCTTCATGGGGACCGGAAGGGATGCGATGGGCGTCACTGTAGCGACGCCCCTTGCTGCTGTCAATACGAATGCGACTAATTCTCGTTTGTATGATCCGGATCAAGGGGCTCGCGAGCGCTCCCGTCCGCGTCCAGGGGATTGGCGACCGGCCACAGGCGATCGAACGCGAGGCTCGAAGCGCCCGCCCCCATCGCCTATCGCCTATCGCCTATCGCCTATCGCCTATCGCCCATCGCCCATCGCGTCAGCGATCAGACCGATGGTCCCTCCGCCTCGTCGCCCTCACCCGCTGTTCCTGAGGCCCGCCGCCAGCCCGTTGATCGTCAGGTGGATCGCCCGCCGCGTCCGCTCGTCGGTCTGGCCACCGCGAAAGCGGCCGAGCAGCTCGATCTGCAGGTGGTTGAGGGGATCGAGGTAGGGAACGCGGTTGCGCAGGCTCCTCGCGAGCGCGGGATTGTCGGCGAGCGGATGGTCGTGGCCGGTGATCTCGGCGAGCGCGGCGAGCGTGCGCGCATGCTCCGCGGCAATGCGCGCGAAGACCGCGTTGCGAAGCGCGGCGTCGGGCACCATCGCCGCGTAGCGCGACGCGACCGCGAGGTCGGTCTTCGACAACACCATCGCCATGTTCGACAGGACGCTCGCGAAGAACGGCCAGCGTGCGTGCATCTCGCGGAGCAGCGGCATCGCGTCGGCGCGCGCCTCGCGCCACGCGGCGATCGCGCTGCCCACGCCGTACCAGCCGGGCAGCATCAGCCGGCACTGGCTCCAGCTGAACACCCACGGGATCGCGCGGAGGTCCTCGATGCGCGTGGACGCCGTGCGCGACGCCGGTCGGCTGCCGATGTTGAGCTGGGCGATCTCGGCGATCGGCGTCGAGGCGCGGAAGTAGTCGACGAAGCCCGGCGTCTCGTAGACGAGCTCGCGATAGGCTCGGAGTGCGTGCGCCGCGAGCTCGTCGAGCGCGCGGTGGTACTCGGGCGCGCGCTCGCCGAGCTGCTCGGCGTCCGACAGTCCCGCCTCCAGCGCCGCGGCCACGAGCGTCTCGAGGTTCCGGCGGCCGAGCTCGGCGTCCGAGTATTTGCTCGCGATGATCTCGCCCTGCTCGGTAAGGCGCAGCCCCGCGCTCGCGCTTCCCTTCGGCTGCGCGAGGATCGCCTCGTACGACGGGCCGCCGCCGCGGCCCACCGTGCCGCCGCGGCCGTGGAACAGCGCGAGCGTGACGCCCGCCTCGCCGAATGCCGCGACGAGGTCCCGCTCGGCGCGGTAGAGCGCCCAGTTCGCCGCGAGGTAGCCGCCGTCCTTGTTGCTGTCCGAGTAGCCGAGCATCACTTCCTGCCGCCCCCCGCGTCCGGCGACCAGCGCGCGCCATGCCGGCAGCGCGAACGCCTCGCGCATGATCGGCCCCGCCCGCTCCAGGTCGTCGATCGTCTCGAACAGCGGCACGACGTCGAGCGCGCTCGCGCCGTCGCGCACGAGGCCCGCCGCCTTGAGGAGCACCGCGACCTCGAGCAGGTCCGACACCGACCGGCACTTGGAGATCACGTAATGCGGCACCGCACGGGCGCCGTACTCCGCGTGCACCGCCGCGGCCGCGTCGACGATCGCGAGCTCGGCGAGCGCACGTTCCGAGTACGCGGCGAAGGGCGACCGCAGCGGCCGCGGATTCGCGAGCTCCGCGGCGAGCAGCGCCACGCGCTCGCGCTCGTCGAGCGCCGCGTAGCTCGCCACGACGCCGGCGCGCTCCAGCAATTCGCCGACGACGACCTCGTGCACGTCGGCGTTCTGCCGCAAGTCGAGCGAAGCGAGGTGGAAGCCGAACGCGGACACCGCGTAGCGCAGCGGCTCGAGCCGCTCCTCCGCGAGCGCGGAGGCGCCGTGCGTCGCGAGCGACGCCGAGATCGTCGCGAGGTCGGCGGCGAAGGCGTCCGGGGTGTCGTACGGCGCCAGCGTGACATGCGGGGCGCGCGACGGCGTCGCGCCGGCCTTGCGCGCCGCGGTGGCCGCGAGCCGGGCATAGACGCCGATCAGCGCCTGCCGGTAGGGCTCGTCCTGGCGATGCGGGTTGGCGTCGTTCGCCGCCTGCGCGAGCGCCATCAGGGACACTGTGGGGCGCACCAGTCGCGACGAGAGCGAGAGCTCGCCGCCGAGCCGGTGCACCTCGTCGAGGTAATGGCCGAGCGCCACCGCCGATTGGGCGCGCACGGCTTGCAGGAGCGTTTGTGCGGTGACGAACGGATTCCCGTCGCGGTCGCCGCCGATCCACGAGCCCATGCGCAGGAACGGCGGCAGCAGCGGCTCCCCCGGCGTGTCGCGCCCGAGCGAGGCGGCGAGCCCCAGGTAGAGGCGCGGCACCTCCGCGAGGAACGTGTAGCGGTAGTAGGCGAGGCCGTTCTCGATCTCGTCGACGACCTGCAGCCGCGACAGCCGCAGCATCGCCGTCTGCCACAGCCCGAGCACGCGGCGCCGCAGGCGGCGCTCGTCCTCGGCGCGTTCGTCTCGCGCCTGCGCCGCGCCGTCGCGGTGCGCGAGCAGCGCGGCGATCTCGCGCTCGGCGTCGAGGATGCTCCTGCGCTGCACCTCGGTCGGGTGGGCGGTGAGGACCGGCGACACGCGGGCGTTCGCGCACCACCGCGCGATGGCGCCCGCGTCGACGCCGTCGCGCGCGAGCGACGCGAGGGCGGCGGCCAGGCTGCCGCGCTGCGGCGGCGCGCCGGCCGCCTCGTCGGCGCGACGGCGCCGGTTCTGGTGCACGTCCTCCGCGATGTTCGCGAGGTGCGAAAAGTACGAGAACGCCCGCACGACGTGCAGCACGTCCGCGATCGGCAGGCCGTCGAGGAGCGCGCCCAGCTCCCTTCGCGCCGCATCGGCGTCCTCTCCGTGGCCGCGGCGGAACCGGATCGCCGTCCGGCGAATCGCTTCGATGCGCTCGTAGCCCGCTTCGCCGGTCTGCTCGCGCAGCACGTCGCCGAGGATGCGGCCGAGCAGGCGCGTGTCGTCGCGAAGCGGGCGGTCGCGCCCGGCTTCGTCGTCCGGCGCGGCGAGCGGACGGAGATCGGGGGTCATGGACACCGGAGCGCGGATCGTGGATGCGGTGGCAAGCGGTCGCAGCGACTCTACCGCCCCCAATCCACGCTGCACAATCTACAATCGCGAGTCTATATGACGCCCCGTCTGCCTCGGCAATGACCCCCGCGTTGCCCGACGCCCTCCGCGCGATGGCGCGCACGCTTGCGGCGACGTCGATCGCCGAGCTGTTCGCCCGCGATCCGCGCCGCGTCGAGCGCCTCACGTTCGCCTGGGAGGGCTTCCGCGTCGATCTCTCGAAGGAGCGCATCACGCCCGAGGCGCTCGCCGGGCTCGTCGAGCACGCGCGCGAGGCCGGCCTCCCGGCGTGGATCGCCGCCCTCTTCGCCGGCGAGAAGGTGAATGTGAGCGAAGCACGCCCCGTGCTGCATCCGGCGCTGCGCGATCCGACCGACGCCCCCTTCGAGGTCGACGGTGTCGACCTGCGCGCGGCGATGCGCACGTCGAGCCAGCGGGTCGCGACGCTGGCCGCCGAGCTGCGGCGCGGCGCGCGAACCGGCGCGACCGGCGCGCCGATCCGCCATCTCGTGCATGTCGGCATCGGCGGCTCGGATCTCGGGCCGCGGCTCGTCGTCGACGCGCTGCGTCCGTCGGGCGACGCGCTGCGGCCCGGCGTGTCGTTCGTCGCGAACGTCGATCCGGTCGCCCTCGACCGCGCGCTGGCGCCGCTCGATCCCGCGACGACGCTGTTCGTCATCGCGTCGAAGAGCTTTTCGACGCAGGAGACGCTCGCGAACGCCCAGGCGGCGCGCGCCTGGCTCGCCGCGGGCCTGCCGCCGGGCGCGAATGCCGGCGCGCACTTCGTCGCGGCCACCGCGAACGTCGCAGCGGCGGAAACGTTCGGCGTACCGGCGTCGTCGATCCTGCCGTTTCACGAGGGGGTCGGCGGACGCTTCTCGCTGTGGTCGTCGGTCGGCATCACGATCGCCGCGGCGCTCGGCAACGACGTCCACGCCGCCCTGCTCGAGGGCGCGCACGCGCTGGACCGCCATTTCGCGACGGCGCCGCTCGAGCGGAACCTGCCTGTCGTGCTCGCCCTCGCGGGGCTCTGGAACGCGAGCGCGCTCGGCCACCGGCAGCGCATCGTCGTCCCTTACGCCGAGGCGCTGGCGCTGCTGCCGACCTACCTGCAGCAGCTCTCGCTCGAGAGCAACGGCAAGCGCGTCACGCGCGACGGCTCGCCCGTCGACGGGCGCACCGTCCCCGCACTCTGGGGCGGGATCGGCACCGACGGCCAGCACGCGTTCTTCCAATGGCTGCATCAGGGCACCGACATCGTGCCGGTCGAGTTCGTGGTGCCCGCTGTCCCGGTGCACGGCGACCACGCGCGTCACGCGCTGCTCGTCGCGAATGCGCTCGCGCAGGCGCAGGCGCTCGCGCTCGGTCGATCGCCCGCCGACATCGAGGCCGACCTCGCGGGACGCGGCCAACCGAGCCATGCGGCGGCGGTCGCGGCGCGCGCCTCGCCCGGCGATCGCCCGTCGACCACGATCCTGACCCCGGGACTCGACGCGCGCACGCTGGGCGCCCTGCTCGCGCTCTACGAGCATCGCACGTTCGTCGAAGGCATCCTGTGGGGGATCAACCCGTTCGACCAGTTCGGCGTCGAGCTGGGCAAGATCCTCGCCGCGCCGATCGGCGCCGCGCTGGCCGGGACCGGCGATCTCGCGCCAGGCACCGATGCGTCGACGCGTGCGCTCGTCGCGCACGTCCGCGCCATGATGGAGCGCCGGACAGAACCGGGGTCAGAGTGAAATCCGGCCCCGGCATGACGGTCGGTCAGAGCGGGGGCTGGCCCCTGCGCTCGGCGCGGATCGCTTCGGCGAGGAACACGACCGCCGACGCGTAGAGCCGGCTGCGGTTGTAGCGCGTGATCACGTAGAAGTTCGGGCACGCGATCCAGTAGCTCGCGTTGCCGTCCGCGTCCTCGAGCATCAGCAGGCCGACGGGCTCGACGACGGGCTCCATCGCGAGCGCCGGCGTCACGCCGTCGGCGGCCCAGGCATCGAGCGGGCGGCGCTCGCTGATCCCGCCGTCGAGCCGGCGCAGCACGGTGTCGCGCGTGTCGGGGTCGATGCGCGCGGGCACGAGCAGCGGCCCGCCCGCCGACCAGTCGTGGCGCGCGAGGTAGTTGGCGATGCTTCCCACGGCGTCGGCCCCGCTTCCCCACAGGTCGATGCGCGTGTCGCCGTCGAAGTCCACCGCGTAGCGCCGGAAGCTCCCGGGCATGAATTGCGGGACGCCCATCGCGCCGGCGAACGAGCCCTTCGGCGCGTACGGCGAGATGCCCTGGTCGCGCGCCATCAGCAGGAACTCCTTGAGCTCGCCCCGGAAGAACGCGGAGCGGCGCGGATAGTCGAAGGCGAGCGTCGCGAGCGCATCGATGACGCGATACGTCCCGGCGACGCGCCCGTAATAAGTCTCGACACCCACGATCGCGACGACGACCTCGGGCGGGACGCCCCACCTGGCCTCGGCGCGCGCGAGCGCATCGGCGTTCGCCTCCCACCACGCGACGCCGCCCCCGACTCGCTCGGCCGACAGGAACGGCGGCGCGTACTCGAACCACTTCGGCGGGTCGACGAAAGGCTTCGACATCAGCGTGACGACCTGCGGCAGGTAGCGGGCACCGGCCAGCCAGCGCTCGACGCGCGCGCGGTCGAGGCCGGTCTCGGCCGCCACCTCCGCGGCGAAGGCGCGCACGTCGGCGCGCGGCCCGTAGGCCGTGCCGCGACGTTCCTCGGCGGGCTTGCGCAGGTCGATCGCTGTCGGGCCCTGCGCATGCGCGAGCCCGTTGGCCGCCACGACGGCAGCCAGCGCGACGACGGTGAGCGGGAAAAGGCGCATCGACGATCGGGGTCGGGGGGCCGCGCCGCAACTCGCCGCGACGGCGACGTGCGCCGTGACGCGGCGCACGTGCCCTCGCGCGCGCCGCGTGTCGGGGCGAACGCGCGCGACGCGATGGTATCATCGCCGCCGCTCCCCTTCCCCGCTGCCGCGCGAGCTGCGTCGCGCGACGATGCTCTACCCGTTCTTCCGTCCCGCGCTCTTCGCGCTCGACCCCGAGCGCGCGCACGCGGTCGCGTTCGCGGCGCTCGACGCTGCCGCGGCCGTCGGCCTCGCTCGATACACCGCACCCAAGCTCGCCGCCGATCCGGTGCAGGCGATGGGCCTCGCGTTCCCCAACCGGGTCGGCCTCGCCGCCGGCCTGGACAAGGACGCGGCGCACCTTGCCGGTCTCGCATCGCTCGGGTTCGGATTCCTCGAAGCGGGCACCGTGACGCCCCGCGCCCAACCCGGCAATCCGAAGCCGCGCCTGTTCCGGCTGCCGGGGGCCGAGGCGCTGATCAACCGGCTCGGCTTCAACAACGGCGGTGTCGAGGCCTACGTCGCGAACGTGCGTGCGTCCGGCTATCGCGGCATCCTCGGTTGCAACATCGGGAAGAACGCGGATACACCGCAGGAGCGCGCCGCCGACGACTACCTCGCCTGCCTCGCCGCCGTCGCGCCGGTCGCGAGCTACGTGACGATCAACGTGAGCTCGCCCAACACGAAGGGCCTGCGCGACCTGCAGTCGGAGGCTGCGCTCGACGCGCTGCTCGCGCAGCTGGCCGCGGCCCGCGACGCGCACGTGCAACGCCTCGGCCGTGCGCTGCCGCTCGTCGTGAAGATCGCGCCCGACCTCGGGCCCGACGCGATCCGCGGCATTGCGCGCGTTCTCGTCGCGCGACGCGTCGACGGCGCGATCGCGACCAACACGACGGTCGCGCGCGACACGGTCGCCTCGTTGCCGCATGGCGGCGAGGCCGGCGGGCTGTCGGGACGGCCCCTCTTCTCGCGCGCGAACGAGGTGCTGCGCATCCTCGCGCGGGCGCTGGACGGTGCGCTGCCGGTGATCGGCGTCGGCGGCATCCTGTCCGGCGACGATGCGCGCGAGAAGATCGCCGCCGGCGCGACGCTGGTCCAGCTCTACACCGGCCTCATCTACCGCGGGCCGGCGCTCGTCGCCGAGTGCGTGCGCGCGCTCGCACGCTGACCTTCGCAGGCTTCGCGTAGTTCGCGAGCCACGCCCGCGTCGCGTGGACGAGCATCTTGCCCTCGCCCTCGGCGACGGTCGCGCCGTCCTGGTTCACGGCGAGCGAGCGCATCGTGACCACGCCGCCGCCGTGACGCGGCTTGTCGGCCTTGCCGGTCACCGTCCACGTCGTCGTGATCGTGTCGCCGGGCCGCACCGGCGCGACGAAGCGCGTCCTGTGCTCGAGCATCGCGATCGCGGTGCCGTGGAAGATCATCCCGAGCGCGCCGCCCATCATCGCGCTGGTCAGCATCCCGTGCAGGATGCGCGTGCCGAAGCGCGAGCCGGCGGCGTAGCGGTCGTCGACGTGGTGCGGGTTGAAGTCGCCGATCAGCCCCGCGCCGATCACGAGGTGCGTGTCGGTCACCGTCAGCGAGCGGCGGAACGACTCGCCGTCGAGGATCTCGTCGTAGTGGCGTCCGCTGCCTTCCATCGTTCCTCGGCAGGCTACCTTGTGCCCGTCACGACGCGCCCGGCCCGTCCAGCGGATCGAACCTGAAACCCGCCGCGCGCACGCCTGCGACCAGGTGCTCGATCGCACGGTCGGCCTCGTCGCGCGGGCCGCGCACGCCGAGCTCGATGCGCCGGCCGCCGTCGGGCAGGAACGCGGGCAGGCTGAAGAGCTTGACGCGCGGATAGCGCGACACGTTCTCGTCCATCAACGGGAGGAGCTGGCTCTCGCCCGCGTCGTAGACGGCGATCGCGCGTTCGACCGGCTTCTCGCGACGCAGTCGCGGGTACTGCGTGTCGAGGATCCAGTCCATCATCGGCCATGCCATCTGCG
Source organism: Casimicrobiaceae bacterium (assembly GCA_035711225.1). Taxonomy (GTDB): domain Bacteria; phylum Pseudomonadota; class Gammaproteobacteria; order Burkholderiales; family Casimicrobiaceae; genus VBCG01. The sequence goes on along the minus strand of DASTCK010000046.1, from coordinate 11,003 downwards.
GGAAGCCGGGCAGGAAGTGGTGGTCGTTCACCGAGAACGCCGCGATGCGGTTGAACGGGTTGGGCACGATGCGCGCGCCCTGCGGGAACTCCGCCATCAGCACGCGGTGCGGATAGGCGTCGGCGCCGAAGCGCGCCTCGATCTCGGCGACCGCCTCCGGATGGCGGGCGAGCGGCACGCCGAGCGCGGCGGCGGCGGCCTGGCGCGTGTGGTCGTCCGGCGTCGCGCCGATGCCGCCGAACGAGAACACGAGGTCGCCGCGCGCGAAGCTGTCGCGAAAGAGCGCGGTCAGCCGATCGCGATCGTCGCCTGTGTAGCTCGCCCAGTCGATCGCGAGCCCGCGCGCGGCCAGCGTTTCGATCGCGTGCGCGAGGTGGCGGTCCGCGCGCTTGCCGGACAGGATCTCGTCGCCGACGATCACGATGCCGATCGACGGCGGGGACGCCGCGACGGCCGTCACGCCGGCTCGGCCGCGAGCCGGCCCTCGAGCTGTCCCATGACCGTGGTGAGCGCGCGATCGAGCAGCGGCTCGGCCTCGACCGGTCGCGCGCGGTCGGCTCGGAAGCGCTCGGCGAGCTCCTCCGCGGTCATCGACAGCGCCTTCTGGCCCTGCCGGTTGGTGAAGAGATAGGTGCCGCGCAGCGGGCTGATCCACGCGAGCTTCGCGAACGCGAGCTGCCCGTCGTCGCCCTCGAACTCGATCCACATGCCGCGCTCGAGGCTCCGGGCGATCTCGAGGTACTGGTCCTCGACGACGACCGGCTCCTCGACCGGCGGCGCGGGCTCGGCGGGCGCCATCGCTTCGGCAAGCGCCTCGGCCTGCTGCGCGGCGCGCGTGTCGCCGGCGGCCTTGGCGACTTCCGCCTGCACCTTGGCGGCCTCGGCGACCGCCGCGGTCGGCGACTCGACGTGCGCGTAGGTCGGCTTCACCGCGGCGGCGTGCGCCTCGACCAGGTTCGACATGAACGACTCGCGAACCTCGGGCGGCCACGACTGCCCCTGCACGCCGGCGGTCAGCCGCTTGAGCAGCGACGGCAGCAGCGCGACCAGGTGCTTGCGGTCCTCGGCGGTGCGCTTGGGCTGCACGCTCCACACCAGGTCCTCGAGCGTCGACACCGCGGCGCCCCACGCCTCGCTGTCGTCGCCGGCGGCCGCGTACACCCGCCCCATCGCCGGCTGCCAGCGCTCGCGCAGGAAGCCCGCCAGGAACTTCGGGACCGGGGAGGCCTCGATGCGCCGCTCGACCTCGCCGCGCGCGACGTTCGCGGCGATCTCGGCGCGGTCGCGGAGGTTGATCTCCTCGGCCGACGAGTTGATGTTCGCCTCGGCGTTCCGCTCCTCCTCCGCGAGGAACGCCTCGAGATCGAGGCGCAGCTCGTCGAAGATCGCGAGGTCGTCCGAGAAGCCGTCGAGGATGCGATGGACGATCGCGTCGATCTTGCGGTAGAGCGGATCGTCGTTGCCCATCGCGGGCGACCAGCCGCGCCCGGCCGCGGCGAGCGCGTTGACGAGCAGGCGCGACGGGTGCGACTTCTTGGCGAAGAAGGCGCCGTCCAGCATCGCCGCCTTGAGCACCGGGATCTGCAGGCGCGCGAGCAGCGCCTTGATGCCGTCGGGCAGGTCGCGCGTCTCGAAGATGAAGTCGAACAGCATCGCGACCATCTCGATGGTCATCGACTCGAGCTGGTTCGCCTTCCTGCCGAGCGGCGACTCCTGCAGGTCGCGCAGGACGTTGTGCAGGCCGTCGGGGATGCCCGAGAAGTGGACGGTCGCCCCGCCGCCCAGGTCGAAGCTCGACTGCCCCGCCTGCAGGCGCGTCAGCCCCTCGTGCAGCACCGGCGTCGCGATGATGGGCGCGCCGGGCACGTAGCCCGACGGCGTCGGCGCCATCGGCGCGAACGTGACCGGCTGCAGCCCGCCGGGCATCGCGATCTCGGGGAACTCGCCCGGCGCGCCGCCCATCGGGCCGCCGCCGCCTTCACGCGGCGCCCACGGCATCCCCTGGGGCATGCCCGGCGGCATTCCGGACGGCATGCCCTGCGGCATCCCCTGGCCCATGCCCTGGGGCATGCCTCCCGTCGGCATCGCGTGCGCGACGCTCGCCGCGTTGCCGAACATGCGCCGGAACAGCGCCATCACGTCGACTTCCGCGGCGGCCGTCTGCTCGGCCTGCACGCGCTCCCGGGCCTCGCGCAGCTCGCGCATGTCGCGCGCGTCGGCCTGCTGCTGGCGCCGGTGATCGGCGGCCGCGCGGTTGATGATCGAAGATCGCGCCGCGGAGGGCATCACGCGCAGGTTCGCGAGATGGCGGTTGATGTCGCCGTAGATCGACGCGATGTCGCCGAGCGACGCCTGGTTCAGCTCCTTCAGGATCTGGAACTTGATCCGGCTCTCGGTCTTGACCTGGCGCAGCGCGTCGGTGAACGAGTCGACGATGGTGGCCGGGGCGATCGGGTTGTCGGCGGTCTCGAGGTCGGGCCTGCCGAGCAGGTGCCCGAACCCGCGGTTGAGCACTGCCAACTCGTCGTGGCAGGCGTTCTCGACGATGCGCGTGATGTTGCCGGTGACCACCGACTCGTCCATCGCCGAGGTGTCGACGAGCGTCAGCTTGGTCGAGTCGACGGTCGCGAAGTCCGCCTTCGGATCCTCGCGCCCGGCGATGCGGTCGTCGACCCGACGGCGCAGCCGCTGCTCGAACTCGGCCATCAGCGACGAGCGCTCGGTCTTGAGCAGCGCGCGCGCGTCCAGGTAGAGCGACTGCTCGTCGCGCACGTCGGTTCGCCCGGCGCGGTCCATCAGGAGGTCGCCGACGCGGTCGAGCATCGAGCTGAACGCGAGCATCAGCCGATGCACCGCGAGATCCCGGCAGTCGGCGAGGATCTTCGCGAGTTCGCGCGGCGGCGGTCGCCGCGTCGGCGCTTCGGTCGTCGTCGTTGCGTTCAAGCGCGGATCTCGAGGCGCGGCAGGGGCTTCCACGGTAGCGCGTCCTGGGGGCCGCCGTCGCGCGGCCCTCGTCGGCCCGGACGGTCCGGTTCGCCAATCCACTGGAGCAGCGAACGCCAACCCACTGTAGCACGGGGGTTTTCGGGTGCCAACGCTACCGGCGCTAGGCGGGCCGGCCCTCGATCCCGGCCCACGCCTTCTCGACCCGCTTGAGCGAGACGGGCACCGGGGTCCGGAGCTCCTGCGCGAAAAGCGACACCTTGAGCTCCTCGAGAAGCCAGCGGAACTCGTCGAGGGCCGCGTCTCGCCGGCCGGCCGCGCGGTCGCGGTCCCGGCGCTCGCGCCAGCGGCGCGTCCAGGCCTCGACCTGCGGGCCGTGCCGCGCCTCGCGCTCCGGATGCTCGCGCGCTTTGGCCCAGCGGCGGCCGATCGCCTCGAGGTAGCGCGGGAGGTGCTGGAGCTGCGCCCAGGGCGTGGCGGACGCGAAACCGGGAGCGACCAGCTGGTCGCGCTGGGCCAGGAGCTCCCCGGCCAGTCGCCCCAACCCCGGGGGGGCGTCGGCGAGGCGCTGGCCCAGCGAATGGTGCGCCGTCGCGATGGTGGAGACGAGGCGGAACGCGGCATCGGCCACCGCGGGCAGCCGCGTACGGGCGCGCTTGACCTGCTCGTCGAACGCCTTCTGGGTGCGCGGCAGCGGGTCGTCGGCGAGGAACGCCCGCTCGGCGATCGCGTCGAGCACGTCGGCCAGCAACCGATCGGTGGGGATGGCCCCCCTGAGCGCGAGCGCCGCCTGAGCGAAGCCCGGGCCGCCTTTCTCGTGGCGCGCGAACGCATCGGCGAGGGCGATCCTGATCAGGCGGACGACGCCCCGGCGCGTCGACGCTTCCGCGGCCTCTTGCGTGTCCGCGAGCGCGAGCGAAACGCTCGCGCCGTCGTCCACGAGCGCCGGATAGGCGGTGAGCCGCTCGCCGTCGCGAACGACCTCGAGCGTTTCCGGCAGGTCGCCGAATTCCCAGCGCCTGAGGCCGGAGCGTCCGTACGCCGGCCCCGACGCGGCGAAGCTCGCCTTCGCCGCTTCGCCCAGGCGTTCGCGCAGGACGGCCAGCGAGCGGTCGGTCGCGAGCTCGCGGCCCGCCGCATCGACGACGACGACGGCGATGCGCAGGTGGTCCGGCGGCGGCGTGGCATCCCACGCCGTCGCGGGCGGCGCGTCGCCGAGCGTGTCCTTCAGCCAGCCGCGGATCGCCTCGTCCAGCGGCTCGCGGCCGGGTGGCGTGCTCTCGAGGAACGCGGTGACCGCCGGAGGAAGCGGCACGAGGCGGTTGCGGTAGGCCTTGGGCAGCGCCTTCAGGTACCAGGTGACCTTCTCGCGGACCAGGCCGGGCACGACCCACGACAGCTGAGCCTCGTCGAGCCGGTTCAGGAGCGCGAGCGGCACGGTGAGCGCGAGGCCGTCGAGCGGATGGCCCGGCGCGAACCGGTACTTGAGCGGCAGCGTTGCGCCGGCGAGATCGAGCGTCTCGGGAAAGAGCTCGGGGGTCACGTCGACGGCCGCGTGTCGCATCAGCGCGTCGCGCGTGACGAACAGGAGCTTCGGGTCGCGCTTCTCCGCGTCGCGCCGCCAGCGCTCGAACGCGGCCGTCGTCACGATGTCCTTGGGCACGCGCGCGGCGTAGAAGGCGACGAGCGTGTCGTCGTCGACCAGCACGTCGCGGCGCCTCGCCTTGTGCTCGAGCTCGGCGATCTCGGCCACCAGCCGCCGGTTGTGCGCGAGGAAGGCGCCCGACGTCGCGAGCGCGCCCGGCACGAGCGCCTCCCGGACGAACACGCCGTGCGCCGCCGCCGGATCGAGCGACGACAGCGACACGGGTCGCGATGCGACGAGCGTCAGCCCGTAGAGCTGCACGCGCTCCCTCGCCACGACCTCGCCGCGCTTCTCGTCCCACGCGGGGTCGAACCACTCGCGCGTGACGCGGTCGCCGGCAGCCGCCTCGATCCACTCCGGCTCGACGCGCGCGGCGCAGCGGGCGTACAGCCGCGTCGTCTCGACCAGCTCGGCGGCGAGGATCCAGCGCCCCCCCTTCTTCGCGAGCCCGCTGCCCGGGTGCAGGTGGAAGCGCAGCCCGCGCGGCCCGCCGTAGCCCTCACCTTCGCCGTCCCTCAGGCCCACGTTCGACAGGAGGCCGGCGAGCAGCGACTCGTGGATCGCGCGGTAGCGCGGCGCGTCGATCGTCGCGGGCAACTCGGCGCGCCACTGCCATCCGCTCTCCTGCAAGAGCGACGCGAGCTCCCTGTGGACGTCGCGCCATTCGCGCATCCGCAGGTGGTTGACGAACACCTCGCGGCAGCGGTCGACCTGGCGGCGGTGCGAGAGCCTCTCGTCCCCGAGGGCGGCGAAGAACTGCCACAGGTGGACGAGCGACAGGAAGTCGGAGCGATCGTCGCGGAAGCGCAGGTGGGCCTGGTCGGCGGCCTGCGCCTTGTCGAGCGGTCGCTCGCGCGGATCGGGCACCGACAGCGCGCTCGCGATCACCAGCGCTTCGGCGAGGCAGCCGCGCTCGCGCGCGGCGATCACGATGCGGCCGATGCGCGGGTCGAGAGGCAGCCGCGCCAGCTCGCGTCCGATGTCGGTGAGGGTGCGGCGCTCGTCGACCGCGCCGAGCTCGGCGAGCAGCTGGTAGCCGTCGGCGATCGCGCGCGGGCTCGGCGGCTCGACGAACGGGAACGCGTCGACGGCGCCGAGGTCGAGGGCGGCCATCTGCAGGATCACGCTCGCGAGCGAGCTGCGCAGGATCTCGGGCTCGGCGAAGCGCGGGCGCGCGGCGTAGTCGGCCTCCGGATAGAGCCGCACGCAGATCCCGTCCTGGACGCGGCCGCAGCGCCCGGCGCGCTGGTCGGCGTTCGCCCGCGCGATCTTCTCGATCTTGAGCAGCGTGGTCTTGTTGCGCGACGCGTAACGCTTGACGCGCGCGAGCCCGGTGTCGATCACGTAGCGGATGCCGGGCACCGTGAGCGAGGTCTCCGCGACGTTGGTCGCGAGCACGATGCGCCGGCCGCGCGAGGGCGTGAACGCGCGCTGCTGCTCCTCGGGCGACAGGCGCGCGTAGAGCGGCAGGATCTCCGCCACCGTTCCCCACGGGCGCCGTCGCAGGTCGGCGCGCAGACGTTCGGCGGTCTCGCGGATCTCGCGCTCGCCGGGCAGGAACGCCAGGATGTCGCCGGGGCCTTCGCGCCACAGCTCGCCGGCCGCGTCGACGATCGCCTCCTCGACGTCCTCCTCGTCGTCGGTGGTTTCCTCCTCGGGATCGGCGCCGGCGGCGCGGTAACGGACCTCGACTGGGTAGAGCCGCCCGGACACCTCGATGACCGGCGCCGGATGCGCGTCGTCCACGCCGAAATGGCGCGCGAAGCGCTCGGCGTCGAGCGTCGCCGACGTGATCACCAGCTTGAGGTCGCTGCGCCGCGCGGTGAGCTGCTTGAGATAGCCCAGCAGGAAGTCGATGTTGAGGCTGCGTTCGTGCGCCTCGTCGACGATGATCGTGTCGTAGGCCGCGAGGTCGCGGTCGCCGCGCGTCTCCGCGAGCAGGATGCCGTCGGTCATCAGCTTCACCCACGCGTCGGGCGACGTCCTGTCGGTGAACCGCACCTTGTACCCGACCGCGGCGCCGACCGCGCTTCCCAGCTCCTGCGCGATGCGCGCGGCGACGGTGCGCGCGGCGAGCCGCCGCGGCTGCGTGTGGCCGATGAGCCCCCGCTCGCCGCGCCCCGCCGCCATGCAGATCTTCGGCAGCTGCGTGGTCTTGCCCGACCCGGTCTCGCCGCAGACGATGACCACCGGATGGGCGCGGATCGCGGCCGCGATCTCGTCGGCGCGCTGCGCGACCGGCAGCTCCGCCGGATAGACGAGCGTCGGACGTGTCGCCCGCCGCGCCTCGCGCCGCGCCACCGCTCGATCGACGTCCGCGGCCAGCCGCTGCCAGGCGTCGGGTCCCGCGCGACGGCGGCGCGCGTCGTCGATGCGCGCGCCGAGCCGCACCGCGTCGGCGACGAGGGTGTCGGCGAGGCGCGCGGCGAGAGCGGAGGCGGAAAGGGCGGCGGACATGGTCGTGCGGATGCGGGAGTGCCGCGCGCCGGTCGCGGCGCTTCGCGGGCGCGGATTCTACCGTCCTACCGCGCGGGCGCACCGTCCGCTATGATCCGCCCACCGTCGCGCCCGCGCGCCCGTCCACGCGCGGGACGCGCTACCACCGACTCACCGGAGGAAGCCATGTCGAAGACCGCCCGCACGCCGTTCCGGTTCCCGCGCCTCGCGCTCGCCGGGGCGCTCGCCGCTTCGCTGGCCGTCGCGTCGCTCGCGGACGCCAGGACGCTCCGCTGGGCCGGGCGCGGCGACCCGCAGACGATGGACCCGTACTCGCAGAACGAGAACCTCACCAACAACATCAACAACCTGATCTACGACACGCTGGTGATGCGGGACAAGGACCTGAAGGTCATCCCCGGCCTTGCAACGTCGTGGGAGCAGCTCAACCCCACCACCTGGCGCTTCAAGCTGCGCGAGGGCGTCAAGTTCCACGACGGCACGCCGTTCACCGCCGACGACGTCGTGTTCTCGATCCAGCGCGCCGCCGAGGACACCTCGCAGATCCGCGCCTACGCGAACGCCGCCGGCAAGCCGCGCAAGATCGACGACATGACCGTCGAGTTCGTCACCAACGGGCCCAACCCGATCGAGCTCGAGCACCTGGTGACGATCTTCATCATGTCGAAGTCGTGGTGCGAGAAGAACAAGGCGACGAAGCCGCTCGACTTCAAGAACAAGGAGGAGATGATCACGTCGCGGAACGCGAACGGCACAGGCGCGTACTCGCTCAAGTCGCGCGAGCCGGACGTCAAGACGCACCTGGTCAAGAACGCGGCGTGGTGGGGCTGGAAGGACAGGAAGTTCGACGGCAACGTCGACGAGATCGAGTACACGCCGATCACCAACGACGCCACGCGCCTCGCCGCGCTGGTCGCCGGCAACGTCGACGTGATCAACGACCCGGCGCCGCAGGACGTGCCGCGGCTGAAGCAGACGCCGGGCGTCAAGGTGATCGAGGGCATCGAGCAGCGCATCGTGTTCATCGGCATGGACCAGGGGCGCGACGAGCTGCTCTATTCGAGCGTCAAGGGCAAGAACCCGTTCAAGGACCGGCGCGTGCGCGAGGCGCTCTACCGCGCGATCGACATCGAGGCGATCCACACGGCAACGATGCGCGGGCTCTCGAAGCCGTCGGGCGCGATGACGCCCTCGCCCGTGCAAACGACGCCCGAACTCGAGAAGCGCTTCCCGTACGATCCGGCTGCCGCGAAGAAGCTCCTGGCGGACGCCGGCTACCCGAACGGGTTCGAGGTGCAGCTCGACTGCCCCAACAACCGCTACGTCAACGACGAGAAGATCTGCCAGGCGCTGGCGTCGATGTGGACCAAGATCGGCGTCAACACGCGGCTGGTGACGCTGCCGCGCGCGCAGTACTTCCCGAAGCTCGAGAAGCTCGACACCAGCCTGTACATGCTGGGCTGGGGCGGCGCCTCGACCGACGCGATCTTCACGCTGCAGCCGGTGCTGTCGACCTACAACGGCAAGGGCGACGGCGACTACAACTACGGCCGCTACGCCGATCCGAAGTTCGACGCGATCGTGAACGAGGTCAAGGTCGACATGAATCAAGACAAGCGCATCGCGCTGATCCGGCGCGCGCTCGAGATCCAGAAGAACGAGATCTACCACCTGCCGCTGCACCGCCAGGTGATCCCGTGGGCGGCGCGCAGCAACGTCGAGCTGCCGCACCGCGCGGACAACCAGGTGTGGCCGATCTGGGCGAAGATGAAGTAGCGCGCGCCGGAGCCAGCCGTGCTCGGCGGGATGCTGGTGCGGATCCTGTTCGCCGTGATCCTGGTGCTCGCCACCTGGAACCCGGCGGGCGTGTCCTACGTGCAGTGGGCGCTGATCGACACCTCTTCGTTCGATGCGACCAAGGCACTCGTGGGCGTGGTGCTGCTGGCGGCGTGGATCCTCTGCGTGCGCGCGACCTGGGTGTCGCTCGGGCTCATGGGCGTGGTCCTCGCCGCCGTGGTGATCGGCGTGTTCGTCTGGTGGCTGGTCTCGGTCGGCATCGTCGCGACCGACCAGCGCACGTTCGCGTGGGTCGTGCTCGTGGCGGTCGGCGTCGTGCTCGGGATCGGGATGGGCTGGTCGCTCCTGCGGCAGAAGGCGACCGGGCAGGTCGAGACCGACTGAGGGGGGGGTCTGACCGCCTCGGGGTCTTGCCCCGGTTTTCGGCCGCCCGGAATCACCGGGACGCGATCCCGGCTCGATCGGATCGCCGTCACCCGCCGATCGCGCCCGCCGCCGCAAGCCGCGCGATCTCCACGTCGTCCATGCCGAGGCGCTCGCGCAGCACCTCGCGCGTGTGCTGGCCGAGCAGCGGCGGCGCGAGCGCCGAGCCGGGCGGCGTCGCCGACATGCCGATCGGCACCGCGACCTGCGGTACCGTGCCGGCGAGCGGATGCTCGAGGTCGCGACGCATGCGGTGCGCGATCACGTGCGGGTCCGCGAACACCTGGTCGAGCGTGTTGATCGGGCCGCAGGGAACGCCGAGCGGCTCGAGCGCGTCGAGCCACTCGCGCTGCGGGCGCGTCACGACCACCTCGGCGATCATCGGCACCAGCGTCGCGCGGTGGCGCACCCGGTCGGCGTTCCGTGCGAAGCGCGGGTCCTCCGCCCACGCCGCGCGGCCGGCCGCCTCGCAGAATTTCGCGAACTGCCCGTCGTTGCCCACCGCGAGGATCAGGTGCCCGTCGCTGCACGCGAACGTCTGGTACGGGACGATGTTCGGATGCGCGTTTCCGATCCGTCCCGGCGCGCGCCCCCCGACCAGGTAGTTCATGTCCATCACCGCCATCATCGCGACGGCGGCATCCATCAGGCAGCAGTCGATGTGTTGCCCGACGCCCGTGCGGTCGCGGTGCGCGAGCGCCGCCTGGATCGCCACCGCCGCGTACATCCCGGTCATCAGGTCGGTGATCGCGATGCCCGCCTTCTGCGGACCGCCGCCGGGAACGCCGTCGGCCTCCCCGGTGACGCTCATGAAGCCCGACATCCCCTGGATGATGAAGTCGTACCCAGCCCGTTCAGCGTAGGGGCCGCGCTGGCCGAAGCCGGTGATCGAGCAGTACACGAGTCGCGGGTTCGCGGCCGCCAGCGACGCGTGGTCGAGCCCCACCTTCGCGAGCCCGCCGACCTTGTAGTTCTCGACCAGCACGTCGGCGTCGCGCGCGAGCTCCCGCACGAGGCGCGCCCCCTCGGCGGTCGTGAAGTCGATCGCGACCGACCGCTTGCCGCGATTGCACGCGAGATAGTACGCGGCCTCGTGCGTGTCGCGGCCCTGCGCATCCTTGAGGAACGGCGGCCCCCACGCGCGCGTGTCGTCGCCGCTGCCCGGGCGCTCGACCTTGATCACCGTCGCGCCGAGATCGGCGAGCAGTTGCGTGCACCATGGGCCCGCGAGGACGCGGGAGAGGTCGAGGACGGTCAGGTGCGCGAGGGGGCCGGGCATTTCGCGATGCTACCGCGGGTCGCCCGCCCGGTTACTCCGGCACGCCCGCTTTCCTGAGTCCCGGGTAGAAGTGCTCGCGCATCGCGCTCGCGTAGATCTCGTGAAGCGCCCACTTGGCTGCGCTGCGCGAGATCGTGAAGCTCGGCACGCGCCGCAGCAGTTCGTCCTTTGCCTTCACGGCCTTCTCGAGCTGGTCCGTCTGCCCGTAGGCGGCAGCGAGGCTGAGCCAAACCAAGTAGAACGTCTCGCCTGCGGTGGCGCGCTCGCAATCAGCGATCGCGTCGGCGTAGCGGCCGATGTTCATGTAGACATCGCAACGCAACAGGAGGAACCAGGGTTCCTGCTGCCCGCCCACGGCCGCGCCTCGCTGCTCGAGCACCCGGAGCGCATCCACCGCCCGGCCGGTGAGCAGATAGATCAGCAATCGCTGGCCGAAGAAACGCGTCGGATCGATCGCGC
>DASTCK010000045.1:0-2021 GCA_035711225.1 Casimicrobiaceae bacterium | reverse complement strand
CGGCGGCGTGCGGGTGGCGCTCGAGGCCGCGCAGCGCATACCGGCGCGCCTCCTCGAGGCGGCCCAGGCGCCGCAACGCGTCGACCAGCGGAATGAACGCCAAACTCATGGCGTCCCGCGCGATCTCGTCCTTCCAGGCCTGGAGGCGATCAGCGTCCATGATCCGCTCCGGCCATGTCGTGGAGCCGCATGGCCTGCTCGAGCGCCTCGCGCGCCTGGGCGGCGATGCGCGAGCGCGGCTCCGTGGCAATGATGCCCTTCCACAGTCGCGTGGCGCCGGCGAGGTCGCCGCGCCGGATCGCCACCCGCGCGGCCGACATCATCCAGTCGGTGCGCGGCTCGAGCTGGATCGCGTGGCGCAGGCAGCGCTCCGCGTCATCCAGCCGGTTCAGCGCGAGGTGGGCCAGGCCCGCGAGGGCGTGGGCCTCGGCGATGGCCGGCGCCTGGCTGATCGCTCGCTCGGATGCGGCGATCGCGTCGGCCATGCGGCCGTCCCGCGTCGCCTCGCGCGCATCCGAGAGATGGACGAGCGCATCCTCCCTGAGCGGAGGCGCGGGCGAGCTCACCAGCGTCACCACCCCGGTGGAGAGCAGGCCGTACACGATGCGCGCGGCATCGAACTCGTTGACCCCAACCGCGGCGGCGATCGAGCGGAGGCTCGCGCGGCCGTCGACGGCGGCCAGCACCTGCCACTCGCGTGGCCTGAGGTCGAGCGTCGCGGCGTGTCCCTCGTCGGCATCCGACAGCGCGGGCACCACGTCTGCGTTAGGTATGCGGTCGGCCATGCGCGCCCACTCGTCGATGCGGCGAGCGGCTTCCATCAGCAGCGCTTCGGCGGTCAGTCCGCCGTCGGTTTCCGCGCCGCCGACATCGGGGTCGCCTTCCTCGAAGCTGAAGTACCCCTCGCTCCACGAGAGCAGCTCGAAGACCACCGCCTCGATCTGCCGGCGCACCTGTCGTTCGAGCTCGCGTGTGGAGATCGCGCCCATCGACACCAGCACTTCACCCAGGCGCCTGGGCGCGTCGGGCCGTGCCTGGAGCTCGAGGGCACGCGCGAGCTCGGCGTCCGTGACGCGGCCCGCCTGCACCAGCATGTTCCCGAGCTTGTGGCTGTCGTCGCGCATCGACGCGCCGACGACGCGGCCGTTGAGGAAGTGCACCACGCCATCGTTGTCGCGCAGCGCGGAGCGGACGCGCAAGGATCCCGTCTTCCGCGTCAGGTCGAGCAGCTGGAAGACGTCGTGGACGCCGAGCTCGCGAAGCGGGCCTTCGATCGCCATTACGCGGCCCCCTGCGCCGGCATCCTTCCGTAGGCCGCTTCACGCGACGAGAAGATGCGTTGGAGGTCGAGCGCCGTTCTCGTGTCGCGGCGGGCGCGACGCGCGAAATCGCCCGCCGGTTCGAGGGCGATCACGCTCGACCATCGGTCAACGGCCGCCTCGAACTGGCGCGCTTCGGCAAGCAGGACGCCATCGAAGTACAACGCGCCGACGTGCTCGGGATCGAAGCGCAGCACGCGCGCAAACGCGAGACGCGCATCATCCCGGCGTTCACTGAGGAACAGGGACTCGCCGAGCGACGCGAGCGCGTCGAGGTTCCAGGGGTCGCGTTGCAGGACGGTGACCAGCAACTCGATCGTGTCGACGGCCCGTCGCAGCGTGCGGCGGAGCGCCGCGAGCTGCAACGCGGCTTCGACCGACGTCGGGTCCGACCCGAGCGCATCGAGCAGCTCTTCCTCCGCATCTTCGGTGGCGCCGTGCGACAGGTACATGGACGCCAGCTCGAGCCGCGCCTCGACAAAGTCGGCGTCGAGCGAGACTGCCTGACGATACGCCTCGATCGCGCGCGCCTGGTCGCCCATGGCACGGGCAACATCACCCATGTGCTTGAGTACATCGGCGCGCGCGGGGGCGAGCTTGCGTGCCGTGTCGAGCGCGTCGAGCGCGCGTGAGGGCGAGCCGGCGTCCGCGCGCGCACGGGCCACGAGCAGCAACGTGTCCTCGTCCTGCGACGCGGTCAGC
>DASTCK010000044.1:0-8878 GCA_035711225.1 Casimicrobiaceae bacterium | reverse complement strand
CGGGTGCGGATGCCGAAATAGCGCGCTGCGGCGCGCTCGAGCTCGCAGACGACCGGGAGGGTGTCGCTCGCCCGCACGTCGTAGCGCTCGTCGCGCCACGCCGACAGCGCGCCTTCGCTTGCCAGGGTGCCCGCGATGCGTCCGAGCGCGGCGCTGCGCGCGACGAAGGTCCTGCACTCCGGCGTGAAGCCCAGGCGGCCGCCGTCGAGGGCGAGACCGTCGGCGAATGACGCGACGTGCCGCGCCCGCTCGGGCGTGAGCTCGCCGATGCGCGCGCCATCGACGTCGAACGGCACGAGCGCGACACCCGGCGCGGCCAGCGCCGCCGAGAGGCGAGCGTGCAGCGCGGGTAGAATGCGGTCCTCGATCACGACCGGGATTGTAGCGATGGGAAGCACGGGCTCGCTGGCCGCGCGATCCGGATGAGCGCGCGCCTCATCGACGGCAAGGCGCTCGCGGCGCGCGTCACCGACGACGTGAGGGTCGCGGTCGCCGCGCGCATCGCGGCCGGCCGTTTCGCACCGGGGCTCGCCGTCGTGCTGGTCGGCGAGAACGCCGCGTCGCACATCTACGTGCGCAACAAGCGGCGCACCACCGAAGGCGCGGGTATGCACTCGGTCGCGCACGACCTGCCTGCCGACGTCCCCGAGGAGCGCCTGCTCGCGCTGATCGACGAGCTCAACGCCGACCCCGCGGTGTCCGGCATCCTGGTGCAGTTGCCGCTGCCCGCGCAGATCGACCCGGAGCGGATCACCGAGCGGATCGATCCGCGCAAGGACGTCGACGGCTTCCACCCGTACAACGTGGGGCGCCTGGTGCTCAAGCGCCCGACGCTGCGACCCTGCACGCCCTACGGCTGCATGCGCCTGCTCGCGGAGACGGGCGAGCCGCTCGTCGGCAAGCACGCCGTCGTGATCGGCCAGTCGAACATCGTGGGCCGCCCGATGGCGCTCGAGCTCCTGATGGCGCGCTGCACGGTGACGATCTGCCATTCGGCGACGCGCGACCTGCCGGGGCTCGTGCGACAGGCCGACATCGTCGTCGCGGGCGTCGGGAAGGCCCGCTTCGTCGCCGGCGACTGGATCAAGGCCGGCGCGATCGTGATCGACGTCGGCATCAACCGGCTCCCCGACGGCAAGCTGTGCGGCGACGTCGACTTCGAGGCGGCACGCGAGCGCGCGGCGTGGATCACGCCGGTGCCCGGGGGCGTCGGGCCGATGACCATCGCGATGCTGCTGTCCAATACGCTCCGGGCGGCGGAGTGGCAGGATGGGGCCGCTTCGCAACCTGACCCCACGTCCGCGGTCAGGTCGCGATCCTGACCCCGGACGCAGGCACACCCGAGGAGATCCCATGATGATCCTGCGCATCACCCGAAACGTTGTCGCTGCGATGTTGCTGGTCGGAGCCTCGTTCGCCGCCGCCCAGGCGTGGCCGGCCAAGCCGGTGCGCCTGGTCGCCGTTTTCCCGCCCGGCGGGTCGGTCGACCAGGTGGCGCGCGTGCTGGCGCAGCAGCTGACGGTGCAGCTCAACCAGACGTTCATCGTCGACAACAAGGGCGGGGCGTCCGGCTCGATCGGCACCGCCGAAGTCGCGCGCGCCGCCCCCGACGGCTACACGTTCGCCGTCGTGTTCGACACGCACGCGGTCAATCCGTCGCTGATCCCGAACCTGCCGTTCAACACCACGAAGGACCTCGCGCCGGTGATCCTCATCGGCACCTCGCCGATGGCGATCGTCGCGCCTGCATCGCAGCCGTTCAAGGACTTCCGCGACGTGATCGCGGCGGCGAAGGCGAAGCCGGGCAGCGTCGCCTTCGGGTCGATCGGCGCAGGCTCGCTCGGCCATCTCGCGATGGCGCAGATCGGCAACCAGCTCGGCGTCGAGTTCACGCACGTCCCGTACCGCGGCGGAGGCCCGCTGATGAACGACGCGATCGGCGGGCAGGTCCCCCTCGCGATCGGCACCGTGTTCCTCGTGCAGCCGCACGTGAAGAGCGGCAAGGTGAAGGCGCTCGCGGTGACGTCGGCGACGCCGGATCCGCAGCTGCCGGGCGCGCAGCCCGTCGCCGCGCAAGGCGTTCCCGGATTCGAGGCGGTCGCGTGGTGGGGCATCTTCGCCCCGGCCGGCACGCCTGCGCCGATCGTGCAGCGCATGCACGACGAGCTCGCGAAGGCGCTGAAGGTTCCTGCGGTAGCGGAGCGCCTGACCGGTCAGGGCATGGTGATTCGCGGCGGTCCGCCCGACGAGCTGCAAGCATTCCTGACCACGGAGATTGCCCGCTGGGCGAAGGTCGTCAAGGACAACAACATCAAGGCGGGCGACTGACCGAAAGCGGTCCGGACGCCAGCCTCACCGCTACGCGCTTCTCAGGTGCCACGCCTTCGGGCGCGTGAACGTCTGGATGCCGTACGTGGAAAGCGTGAGCCCGATGCCCGAATGCTTGACGCCGGACCACGGCAGCCGCGGGCTCACCCGGTCGCAGCAATTCCAGTAGACGCTGCCGGCCTGGAGCTTCGCGAGAATCCCCTTCGCACGCTTCTCGTCGACGGTATAGACGCCCGCCGTGAGCCCGTACTCGGTGTCGTTCATCAGGGCGATCGCCTCGTCGTCGCTCGCGACGGTCTGGATGCCGATGATCGGCCCGAAGCTCTCATCGCGCATCACCGCCATCGTGTGATCGACGTCGGTGAGCACGGTGGGCGCGAACCGGTTGCCCTTGCCGGCGACCGGGGCGCCGCCGAGCAACACCTTCGCGCCCTTCTTCTTCGCATCGGCGACCTGCCGCTTCAGCACGTCGAGTTGCGGGCGTCGCGTCACCGCACCGAGGTACGTCGACTCGTCCATCGGGTCGCCGGCCTTGTAGCCCTTGACTTCGGTGACGAACGCCTCGATGAACGGTTTCGCGATCGCACGGTGCACGTAGATGCGCTCGACCGAGCAGCACGACTGGCCCGTGTTGTAGAACGCGCCATCCGCGAGCGACGCGGCTGCCGCCTTCACGTCGACGTCCTCGCACACGTAGATCGGGTCCTTGCCGCCCAGCTCGAGCTGCACCTTGATCATCCGCTTGCCGGCGGATGCGGCGATCTTCGCGCCGGTCGCGTAGGAGCCCGTGAAGAACACGCCGTCCACCGGCTGGCGCAGCAACGCCGCGCCGACCTCGCCGCCGCCGACCACCGGCACGAAGACGTCGTGCGGCACGCCCGACGCGTGCAGCATGTCGGCGATCGCGAGCCCGGTGAGCGTCGCGTACTCGGAGGGCTTGTAGAGGACGGCATTGCCCGCCACGAGCGCGGGCACGAACACGTTGCCCCCGACGAAGTACGGGTAGTTCCACGCCGAGATGTTGGCGATGACGCCGAGCGGCTCGTGCGAGATGCGCTCCTCGAGCTTGCCGCCCTTGTCGTCGAGGACCTTCTCGTCGCGCAGCGTGGCGGCCGATTCGGCGAGGAAGAAGTCGAGGCGTCCGAGCAGGCCCTTGAGCTCGTTGCGCGACTGGCGGATCGGCTTGCCGACCTCCTGCGTCAGCGTGCGCGCGAGCTCGTCCTCGCGCGCGACCACCTCCGCACGGAACCGGGCGATGCAGTCGAGGCGCTTGCGCACCGGCACCGCGTTCCAGCGCGGCTGTGCGGCGCGCGCCTTCGCATATTTCGCCGCCACGCTCTTCGCGGTATCGGCGGGCACGTCGGCGACGAGCGCGCCGTTCCAGGGATTGACGATCTTCATAGGGCGTAGGCGGCGGTCTTGTGCAGGCTGGCGTGGCGCAGGAAATCGTCCAGCAGCGGGCGATCGTCGAGGAACGAGCGGTCGCCCTCGGGATGGAACTCGGGGTGCCATTGCACGCCGAGCAGGTAGGACGGTCCTGTCCACCTGACCGCCTCGACGATGCGATCGGGCTCGGACCACGCCTCGACGACCAGCTTGCGACCGAGGTCCTTCACCGCCTGGTGGTGGATCGAGTTGGTCTTGGCGAGCGCGACACCCGGATAGAGCTGCGCGAGCGTCGAGCCGGGAACGATCGACACGGCGTGCGTGTTCTTCTCGTAGGCGTCCCAGTCGCGGTGGTTGAGCGCGTGCGGCACCTGGGTTCCCAGGTCCTGCCACAGCGTGCCTCCCATCGCGACGTTGATGACCTGCGCACCGCGGCACACGCCGAGCACCGGCTTGCGCTTCGCGACGAACGCGTTGAGCAGCCCGATCTCGTAGTCGTCGCGGATGCGGTCGCCGTTCCATTCGGGCCGCAGCGCCTTCTCGCCGTAGGTCTCGGGGCACACGTCGGAGCCGCCCATCAGCACGAGGCCGTCCAGCTCGTGTGCGTAGGCGTCGAGCGTCACGCGGCTGGTCTCGCGCCGCGTACGCCCGTCGGGGGAGGGGATCATGAACGACAGCACGTCGCGCTGCATCAGCCAGTGCGCGACGTTCTGCTCGATGTACTGCAGCGTCATGCCCTTGAAGATCGCGCGCCTGGGATCCTCGTGGAAGAACGACGCCGAGATGCCGATCTTGACGTGCCGGGTCATGGCATACCCCCGATCACAGCGCCGAGGCGAACAGCGCCTCGAAGTCCGATTTCACGCACTTGCGTGGATTGGTCTGGTGGCACAGGTCGGCGAAGGCGACCTCGACCAGGCGCGGGAAGTCCGCGCGCGTCACGGGCCTGCCGCCGGCGATCGCCGAGAGCGTGGCCGGAATGCCGATCGTGGCCTTCAGCTGACGCAGCCACGGGATGAACGAGGCGGCCCGCGCCTCGTCGCTGCCGTGGTCGCCGCCGCGCGCGCCGCAGACGCGCGCGAGCTCGGCCATCTTCGCGACGGCGGAGGGCAGGTTGAACCCCATCACGTGGTCGATCATCACGCCGTTGGCGAGCCCGTGGTGGAGGTCGGCGACGGTCGACAGCGCATGCGCGCACGAATGCACGGCGCCGAGGTCCTTCTGGAACGCGATCGCGCCCATCATCGAGGCCATCAGCATCTCGCCGCGCGCCGCGAGGTTCGAGCCTTCGCGCACGGCGGTCGGCAACGCGCGCGCCGCGATCCGGGCGCCCTCGAGCGCGATGCCGTCGCACAGCGGATGGTAGGCCGGCGACAGGTAGGACTCGACGTTGTGCGTGAGCGCGTCCATGCCGGTGGCAGCGGTGACGGCGGGAGGCAGCCCCAGCGTCAGCTCCGGGTCGGCGAACACCTGCTTCGCGAGGATCCGCGGCGAGAACACGATGCGCTTGACGTGCGTGTCGTCCTCCGAGATCACCGCCGAGCGCCCGACTTCGGAGCCGGTGCCCGCGGTCGTCGGCAGCGCGACGAACCAGGGGACCGTGTCCGGGATGCCGCGCACCTTCGGGTGGTCCCACGCATACTCGATCGCGTCGCCACCGACGGTGCCGACCACGCCGACGATCTTCGCGACGTCGAGCGCGGCGCCGCCGCCGAAGCCGACGACGCTGTCGGCGCGGTGTGCGCGAAACGCGGCGGCGCCCGCGTTGGCCTGCGCCACCGTCGGGTTGCCGAAGATGCCGTCGAACACGGCGACGTCGAGGCCGGAGGCTCGCAGCGATTCGACGAAGCTGGCGGCGACCGGCAGCCTGGCGAGTGCGCGGTCGGTCACGACCAGGGGTCGCTTGAGCCCTTGCTCGTGCAGGTGCGGCCCGACCAGCTTCGCTGCGCCGGCGCCGAAGTGGATGGTCGTGGGAAACGCGAAGCGGTCGATGGTCATGGTGGGTTGTCCCCCGCGCTTGCCGCAGGCCCCCTCGCGCGCACCCGTTCGTCGGGGAAGGCGAGAGCGCTTCGGGAGGTCGATGCGGCGATCATGGGCGGGCGATGCGCACGAAGCGCAGGTCGAGGATGTCGTTGGGCCAGATGGCGACGTCGACGTCCTGCCGCATCGCCCAGGCGAGCGTGCGCCGGTAGAGCGGGATCAGCGGCAGGTCGGCGTGGATGATCGCGAGCGCGTCGCGGGTGAGCGCGCGGCGCTTCGCGAGGTCGGGCTCGACGCGGATCGCGTCGACGATCGCGTCGAGCCTCGCGTTGACGTAGCGCCCGCCGTTGAACATGCCCGAGCCGTCGCCGAACGAATGGACGATGGCGTTCAGCGACGCCCACGGGTCGGTCGTCGGCGTCCAGCCGAACTCGAAGAAGCTCGACGTCGCCTGCGTCAGCTTCGGGAAGAACGTGGCCGCCGCGCTCGACTGGAACGTCACCTTGATCCCGACCTGCGCGAGCATGCCGGCGATCGCCTGGCACGCCGCGGCGCGCCACGTGATCGCCACGCAGTCGAGCGTCACGCCGAAGCCGTCGGGGTAGCCGGCGTCCTTCAGGAGCGCGCGCGCCCTCGCCGGGTCGAAGGGCAGCCGGCGGTCGAGCGAGGGATCGTAGCCGTCCACCAGCGTCGAGAAGAACGAGCCCGTCGACGATCCCTGGCCGCGCAGCACCTTCGCGACGATCGCGTCGGCGTCGATCGCGTGCGCGACCGCCTGCCTGACACGGAGGTCCTTGAACGGGTTCCTGCCCTTGACCGTCGAGTACTCGAGCGCGTCGCGCGCGAGGTCGAAGCCGAGGTACTGCGTGCCGATGTCGGTCGTCTCGACGATCCGGTACTGGGGATCGCGCTTGAGCCGCGCAACGTCCTGGAACGGAGGGTCGATGACGAAATCGACCTGCCCGGAGGCGAGCGCCGCGAGCCGAGTCGCATCCGAGGCGATGACGAGGAAGACCGCCTCGTCGACGTTGCCGCGCTTGCCCCACCAGCCTTCGTGCGCCACGAGGACCAGGCGATTGTCGGATTCGTAGCTCGTGACGCGGTAGGGCCCGGTGCCGTTGGCGTTGCGGACCGCGTAGGTCTCCTGCTTGCCGTTGTAGTCCTGCGGCAGCAGCACGCCGTGCTTCGTCGCCCAGGCCTTGCTCATCATGCCGACCAGCAGCAGCTTCTCGGGCAGCACCGCGTCGGGAGCGGCGAGCAGGAGGTCGATCGTCGCCTCGTCGACCTTGCGCGCGCCCAGGATGCCGCGCATCTGCGGGGCGCGCTGCGAATGCTTCGCGAGCGCGCGCTCGATCGAGAACACGGCATCGTCGGCCGTGAACGGGCTGCCGTCGTGGAACCGCACGCCTTGGCGGAGCCTGAAGCGCCAGGTCCGCGGGCCGATCGCCTGCCACGACACCGCGAGCGACGGCTCGAGCCTGAAGTCCCGGTCCCGATTGACGAGCGACTCGTACATCTGCGTGATCACGCGCGACTGGTAGAGCAGCGCGAGCGAATGCGGGTCGAGCGACTGCGGATCGTTGGCGCTCGCGATGCGCAGCGTCGCGGCCGACGCGCCGGTCGCGATCGTCGCGGCGGCGATCAGCGTGGCGACGGTGCGGCGCCAGGGGACGGCGTTCCTCATCACACGATCTCGAAGTACCGCTTGAGCTCCCAGTCGGTGACCGCGTCCTGCCATTGCCGGTGCTCCCATTCGCGCGTCGCCGCGAAGTGGTCGACGAACTCGTCGCCGAACCAGTCGCGGGCGAGGTCCGAGCCGCGAAAGATCTTCGTCGTCTCGGCGAGCGAGCGCGGCGCGCGCGGAACGTTCTCGGCGCCCTTGTTGGTGCCTTCGATCGGCGGCACCTTGAGCTTCAGCCCTTTCTCGATCCCGTGCATGCCGGCCGCGATGCAGGCGGCGAGCCCGAGGTAGGGGTTGACGTCGGCGCCGGGGCAGCGCGTCTCGAGCCGCGTCGACTTGGGGCTGCCCGGTATCACGCGGAAGCTCGCCGTTCGATTGTCGATGCCCCAGGTCGGCTTCACCGGTGCCCAGAAGCCGTCGACGAGCCGCTTGTAGCTGTTGATCGTCGGCCAGAACATCGGCGCGAGCTCCATCAGCGCGTCGACCTGGCCCGCGAGGTAGCTCTGGAACACCTTGCTCATGCCGGCGCGTCCGGCCGTCTTCGGATTCGCGTCGTGGAAGACGTTCCGCTTGCCGTCCGAGAGGCTCTGGTGGATGTGGCCCGAGCAGCCGGGGAAGTGCTGGCTCCACTTGGCCATGAAGCTCGGCATGATGCCGAAGCGCGCGCCGATCTCCTTGGCGCCCGCCTTGAACAGAAGCGCCCGGTCTCCGGCCTCGAGCGCTTCGGAGTAGACGATCGCCGCCTCGTAGACGCCGGGCCCGGTCTCGGTGTGCAGCCCCTCGATCGGCACGCCGAACGCGGCGAGCTCCGAGAACAGGGCGTTGAAGTACTCGCGCGCGTGCCCGGCGCGCAGCAGCGAGTAGCCGAACATGCCCGGCGTGATCGGCTCCGGCGGCGCGCCGTTCTTGGCGGCCCACGTGTGGGGCGTCTCGCGGAAGTTGAACCACTCGAACTCCATGCCGCACATGGGCTGGAAGCCGAGTTTCTCGGCCCGGGCCAGCACGCGCTTGAGGGTCTGGCGCGGGCAGAGCGGATGCGGCCCTCCGTCGCCGGTGACGAAGTCGCCCAGGAAGAACGGCACGCCGCCGTCCCATGGCACGTTGCGATACGTTCCGAGGTCGAGCTGCACCATCGCGTCGGGAAACCCGTGGTGCCAGCCGGTGAGCTTGGTGTTGTCGTAGCACTGGTCGTGCATGTCCCAGCCGAGCACCACGTCGCAGAAGCCGAAACCGGTGTCGACCGCGGAGAGGAACTTGTCGCGATGCAGGTACTTGCCCCGCAGGATTCCGTCGATGTCGGAGACCGCGACCTTGACCTTGCCGAGCTGGGACTTGCGGATCGCCTCGACGATGTCCGGCGTGCCGCCCTTGGCCTTCTTCATCCTCTGTATCCTCTCCAGACCCGGTCCACGATTTATACCGAAAAATGGGCGATCGCGAATTCGACATCGTCCTGTATGGCGCCACCGGCTTCGTCGGCCGGCTCGCCACGCAGTACATCGC
>DASTCK010000043.1:0-3390 GCA_035711225.1 Casimicrobiaceae bacterium | reverse complement strand
CGGGTAGCTATGTGCGGAAGCGATAACCGCTGAAAGCATCTAAGCGGGAAACGTGCCTGAAGATGAGATCTCCCGGAGGCTAGACCTCCCTGAAGGGTCGTGGCAGACCACCACGTTGATAGGCCGGAAGTGGAAGCGCGGCAACGCGTTGAGCTGACCGGTACTAATCGCCCGTGCGGCTTGATCCCATAACTTTGCGTGTCCGGTGATGCCACCGGCGCGATACGACTCAACCCCCTTGCCTTCCCCCGCGAGCCGCTCGACGACTCGCGCCCTCTACGCCTGACGACCATAGCCTGCTGGAACCACTCCTTCCCATCTCGAACAGGACCGTGAAACGGCAGCACGCCGATGATAGTGCGCATCCGCGCGCGAAAGTAGGTCATTGTCAGGCACCCACAAAGCGCAACGCCCCGGTCATCGACCGGGGCGTTCTGCTTCGTGGATGCGCCTGACGATCCCTGCTTTCGGCACGACGCGCGCCAGCGCGCGGCGTTCGCTGACCGCGCCGAGCGCGAGCGTGCGCGGTCAAGCCGAGCGGTACGCGTTGCGGCGAACGCTCAAGTAGGTCATTGTCGGGCACCCACAACGCGCAACGCCCCGGTCGACGACCGGGGCGTTCCGCTTTGCGCAGCTACATCACGATGCGCCTGGAGCCCCACCCCCGCTCGAGCATCGGGCAGGCGTCGCAGGTGAGGATGCGCAGCCTGCACTCGCGGAGGTCGCAGCGGACGACCCGGCCCTGCAGGATGAAGACGACGCGGGCGAGGCGCTCGGTGTCGCGCCCCTTCAGCAGGACGACGTCGCCCGGCTCGAGCAGCGCCCGGAGCTGCTCGGCCAGCAGCTGCGGGGTTGCCGCGGCTTGCACGATGCGCTCCCCGGCCATGCCGGCGCGGCGCGCGCCCGCGCGGTAATCGTCGTGCATGTGGCCGGCGATCACGAGCAGGTCGGCGACGCGCGCGACATGCTCGCCGATCGCCCGGTACGTGGCGTGCTGGCTGCCCGTAGGCTCGGAGATGTCGCCCAGGACCACCACGCGCCGGCGTGCCGGGACCTCCCCGAACGTGTCGAGCGCCGCCTCGATCGTCTCCAGTGCCGACTTGAACTCGTCGCGGATGACGGTGATCCCGTTGGCGAGGACCACCGGCTGCATGCGCCCCGGCGTCGGCTCGAGCGAACCGAGACTGGCGATCGCATCGTCGATCGGGATGCCCTCGACGTGCGCGACGGCGAGCGCGGCCAGCGCCGGATAGACCATGTGCCGGCCGAGCAGGCGGAGCGAGACCTCGCGCTCCTCCCCGAACGCGACGAGCCGGAAGCGCATCCCGCCGGGCCATGCGACGCGCGCGTCGGCGGCGCGCACGTCGCACCGCTCGCCGAAGCCGAACGTGACGATCCGCGCGCGCGCTTGCGTCGCCATCCAGGCCACGTTCTCGTCGTCGCCGTTGAGGACGGCCGTGCCGTGGGGCGATAGCGCCCGCACCATCCACGCCTTCTCGTCTCGGGTCGTGCCGAGCGTGCCGAGGCTGCGATGGTGCTCGCTGCCGATCGACGTCACGACGACCACGTCGGGCCTGACCACGCGTGCGTACCCGCGCATCTGCCCCTTGTCCGCGATCCCGACCTCGATGACGGCATGCCGCTGTGCCGGACGGATCCGCAGCAGCGCGCGGCTCACGGCGCTCCACGCGTTGTAGATCATGGTTCCAGGCGTGGGAAGCCCGAGCGCCATCGCCACGGCCCGCGCCGTCGTCGACTTGCCGAACGAGCCGACGATCGCCACGACGTGCGTCCGGCGCGCCAGCGTCCGCCGATGGAGCAAGGCGATGCGCGAGGTGACGGGCCAGAGCCGGTAGCCGAGGCCCTCGCGCAGCAGGAGGCGCCCGACAGGCGAGACGAACAGGGCCGGAATGTCGCGCCAGCGGTAACGCATCGCTATCGATCGGGCAGCGGATTGCGGCGGAAGAGCCTGTCCCACACTTGAACGCCGAGAACCGCGCCAAGCGCCTGTCCGAGGTTCTCGCTTCCGGCGCGATGACGTTCGAGCGCCTGCGCGACCGCAGTCGCGTCGAAGCAACCGGCCTCGCGGATGCGCTCCGCGGCGAATTCCTCGCTCGCGAAGTCCGGAAGCGGACCGCGAAGCCACTTGTCGAACGGAACGTGCATGGCCCATTTGGGCCGTCGTGCGATCTCGGCAGGCAGCACGTCGCGCATCGCACGCCTCAGCACGGCCTTCTCCCGCAGCCGGCGCATCTTGACCCAGGGCGGGATGCGTGAACAGTAGTCGGCGACGACGTGGTCGAGGAACGGCACCCGCGCCTCGACCGAGTGCGCCATCGACGCGGCGTCGAGCGCGTGCACGACGCCATCCCCCATCCGGTGCTTGAGATCGAAATACTGCATGCGCGCGAACGGATGCCAGCGCTCGAAGCCCGCGGGCACCGGGGCGTCATGGAGGTCGTCGTCCTGCCCCTCGAGCGACTCGAGCATGTCGCGCGACAGGAGGCGACCCGCGGCACCCTGGCTCGTGAGATGCGTGATCGAGAGCGAGTAGCGCTCGAAGCCCATCGCCTTCGGCCCGGCGAGCGTCGCCGAGGCTCCGGGCCATCGTCGGCGAATCGGCGGGGCCGAGGCGAGGGCTCGCCGCAGCGACGCAGGCAGCGCGAAAAGCGGCGCGAGCAACCGAAGCGTGCGATACCACGAGTAGCCGCCCAGGAGCTCGTCGGCGCCTTCGCCGCACAGCACCACTTTCACGTGGCGCGCGCTCGCCTCGGCGACGCGGAGCTGACCCACGGCGATCGAGCCCAGCGATTGCGCCTCGTTGTGCCAGATGCCCTCGCGAAACAGCGCGAAGTCGCGCACGCCGCACGATACCGGATGCGCGTCCAGCCGGAAAGCGGGGAAGTCGGAGAGCGCACGCCGTCCGTGGAGCTCGTCCTCGGCAGCCACGTCGGCGCGCATCGTGAAGGTCGGGATCCGCGTCGGGGCCAGCGACGACATGAGGGCCACGACGGCGCTCGAGTCCACGCCGCCCGACAGCCACGCGCCGACCGGAACGTCGCTGCGCATGTGCAGCGCGACGCTCGCCGACAGCTGCTCGCGAAGCCCCGTGGCCCAGGCCTCGTCCGAGCGCTGCTCGTAGTCGGTGGCGTCGGGAAACGAGGCGTCCCAGTAGCGACCGAGCGTCACGGTCCCGCTCGCGAATGCGATCAGGCAGCCGGCCGGCAACTTCGAGATGCCGGCCGCGAGCGCGCGAGGGCTGCGCACGCGCCCGAACGTGAGGAGGTCGCGCAACGCGCGCGGGTCGGGGCTCGCGGACAGCCTGCCGGACGCGAGGATGGCCTTCTGCTCGGACGCGAACAGCAGCGCGCCGCCGACCTCGGCGTAGTA
>DASTCK010000042.1:0-13800 GCA_035711225.1 Casimicrobiaceae bacterium | reverse complement strand
CGGCGGCGACCGAGCGCGCCACCGCCTCGTCGGCGACGGCGCGCGTGAAGTGCACCTCCAGCGCGACCCACGCGCGTACCGGCTCGACCCCGATGCGGGCGGGCGTGTCGACGAGGCGGTCGACGCGCTCGAGGACCCACGCCATCAGCTCGGGTGGGCCGTCGAGCGCTTCCTTCTCGATCACCTTTCCCTCCTCGTCGACGCCGAACCACACGAGGACCGTCCCTTCGACACCGGCGGCCAGCGCGTCGAGCGGGTAGCCGATCGTCTCCGGCGGCTTGAGCCGCACGGGATCCTTCGGCTCGCTTTCGTAGCCCTGCAGGATGCGGCGCTCGATCTTCTCGCCGAGCGCGCCCAGGTTGCGCATCTCGACGAGGTCGACGCCCTCGCTCGTCATCGGGCGGCTGAGCAGCGACGCCGGCAGCTCGACCTCGACGGGTGTCGCCGACCACGGGGCGACCGAGGGCGCCGGCGGCCGTGCCGGCGGCGGGGGTGTCGCTCGAGGAGCGGTGCGTGACGGCACGATCGCGCTTACGGCCGGCGCGGGCACGTCGGCGGCGTCGGCGCGGGGGACGCCGACGAGCAGCGCCACGATCGGAACCTGACCGGCGTCGCCGGACCGCGTCGTGACCGGCCGGGCGACGATCGCGGCGACCGCCATCGCGGCGAGCGCGTGCAGGACGAACGACGCGGTGAACGCGCTGCCGAGCGCCCGCCAGCCCGCCTCTCGCCACTCGGCAGGCGGTGACGACCGGGCGTACGGAATCGTCGAGCGGTGCTCCATGGTTGGCATGATGAGCGCGCGGCCCCCGAAACGACAACGGCCGGACGTTGCCGTCCGGCCGTTGCCGCAGGCCGCCGGGCCGGCGGGTCCTCAGCGCGTCATTGGCCGATGAGCCGCCACGACATCCGGTGGTCGCCGGTGATGCTGTTCTTGACCAGGTCGATGTATTCGGTCTTGCCGTTGGTGCCCAGCGTGATCGCGAGCTTGAGCGTCGGGTCGTTCGGCGTGTCGGAGTAGATGTTGACGAACTCCATGCCCACCGCCCCCTCGTCGGCCGCGATCGACGGCGTCGGGGCCCCGCTCGAGTCGGAGAGCTGCGTCGCGGCATGCACGAAGTCGCGCACGTAGATGTTCGCCGCCAGGCCCGGCAGGCACTCGTTCTCCGGGGGCAGCGAGCCCGCGAAGCCGAGCAGGTTCAGCTCGGCCGCGATGGGCGCGATGATCCGCTCGCCCTTCGGGAGGTCCTGGTACCAGCCCTTTACGGAGACGCCCGAGAAGCCCTTGGTGTCGGTCGAAGCGATGGACGTGAAGTCCGTGTCCGAACGGGGCTTGTGCGGCAATCCGGCCGAGTTCATCTTCAGCGCGGTCCCGTCGCGGATCACGTACATCGTCTGCACCTGGTCGCCGTAGGTCACGAGATCGTCCTCGTGCAGCAGCCGGCCGGTGCCGATCATCACGTAGCGGTCGACGCCGTTGGCGAAGTCGACCTCGATCTGCGGTGCGATCGTCACCGACTGCGCGCTACCCGGCGGGTCACCGCTGGTGAGCTCGGCGAACTTGACTGCGCCCCACTTGCTCGTGTCGCTGCTGGAGACGTCCCAGCGCCACAGGTTGCCGAGGAGGTCGCCGCCGTAGATCTGCTCGAGCACCTGGTTCTTGAACGACAGCACGAAGCCGGAGATCTGCGCGAGGCCGGAATCGGCGCCGGCGCCCGTCTCGATCTCCTCGAGGATCGTCCCCTTGGCGATGTCGAGCACGTAGATGCGGCTCTTGTTGGGGTTCTCGTAGCCGGACGTGACGATCGCGACCCAGCCGTACTTGTAGGTCTTGGCGATCAGCGGCTTCCCGTACGAATAGCCCATGTCGCCGTCGGTGAACTCCCACATCACCTTGGCTGCGGCGTCGCTCTCGTCCTTGATGCCCGACGGATCGGTGATGTCGACGGCGTAGTAGCCCTTGCCGCCCTTGCCCATCCCGCCGATCAGAACCGTCTTCCACGCGCCGCCGACGAACACGTCGGCCGCCACCGGCGTCGAGTCGACGAACATCTGGTGCTTGAAGAACGGGTCCTTCTTGGTCAGCATCTTGAGACCCTTGTCGGGGTCGGAGCTGTACACGAAGCTCGGGATGTACGCCCACAGCTCGGTGCCCGCCGCCTCGTCGAACGCGTGCAGCATCCCGTCGTTGGCGCCGACGTACACCATCTTCTTGCGGCTGGCGGTCCCGGCCTTGAACGCCTCGTAGCCCGGGTCGGTGCTGTCGGAGTACTGGCCCTTCGCCTCGCCGACGACGACCGGCGAGCTGTTGACGATGTCGCCCAGGATCTGCGAGCGCACGCGGAAGTTGCGCAGCGACGTGCCCTCGTTGCTGCGGTCGCCGCGCAGGTAGTCGATCACCTTCTTCTGCGCGGCCGGGTTCGCGCCCAGCGTGTCCTGGTCCGTGGAGTCGAACTTGCCGTCGCGGAACGGCACCGCCGCCTTGCTGGCCTTCGACCAGGTGATCACGTTGCGCTTGTCGTACCACGGCTCGTCGCCGACCGAGGCAGGCGTCACCTGCGCGGCCAGCACGTCGTGGTACTTGGTGCCGATCGACACCTCGCCGCCGCCCTTGGGATCGATCAGCACCTTCGTCAGCGTGCCGCCCCAGCCCGGCTCGATCGTGACCCGGTAGATGAAGTTGTTGTCCTTCGTGAAGTTCACGCTCGAGAACGCCACGCCGGCGCGCGCCGCCTGCAGGTTCTTGATCTCCGACAGGATCGCCGCCATGCCGGTCTGAAGCTCCTGCGGGTCGCGCGCGTTGACGAACTGGCTGCGGCCGGCCACCGCGGCGTGCCACAGGTCGTCCACGCCGGTCACGCCCGGCCGGAACACGCTGGGCGTCGGCGTCGTCCACTTGATCGTCCCGGCGGTGATCTGGTCCTCGACCTTCTTCATGTCGTTGGACGGCAGGACGCCCTCGGTGCCGAGCGACAGCGCCGCGAAGTTCATGTGCTGCCACTGCGCCGGGTCGTTCTCGGTCGCCGGCACGTTGTTGTCGGAGACCTTGGCCGCGAACGCCGGCGGCCGCAGGTCCTTGTACCAGTAGTAGAGCGCGTAGTCGGACAGCGAGTCGTCGACCGCGGTCGCGCCTTCCTTGACCTTGTTCGGCCAGGCGGTCCCGGGGATCAGGTCGATGACGCTGACCGGCATCGTGTCGGACGTCTGCGCCGGGATGACCGACCCGTCGGGATTGCCGACCAGCGTCGCCGCCTTCGCGGGCTGGTTGGTGTACCCGTCGGTGAACAGGATGTGGTAGTTCTTCTGGCACGACAGGTTGATCGGGTCGGCCGAGCCGGTGAGGTCCGGATGCGTGCCCGAGCTCGCCATGAACCAGTCGCCGATGCGCGTGATGCTGTCGAGCGTGGGCGTGTCGTTGCCCTGCGGCACGTTGATGCCGCTGCCGAGCCCGCCGACGAGCCGCTGGTACCACAGGTCGCGCTGGCTCCCCGCGCCGCCCTTGAAGTCGTTGACCGTCAGGAACGTCGTCGCCGGCGTGTTCGACATCGTGTGGAAGCCGACGCGGAACTTGTCGGTGAGGTCGGAGAACGCGAGCGAGGTCACGCTCTTCGCGGCGAGCATTCGCGTGCGGTAGTAGGCGAACCAGTTCGCGTAGTTGACGAGCTCGCTCGTCTCGGGCTTGTCGGAGGTCACGTCGCGGGTGATCGTCGTGCCGTCCTCGAGCGTGTGATCGATCGAGGTCACCGGCGAGCCGCCCTTCTGGAGGATCTTCTTGTTCTTGAAGTCCAGCTCGACCAGCTCGAACGCCGGGTTCGTGTAGTTGTCCTGCGCGGCCGCGAGGTCGGAGCCGTACGCCACGAACTTCGGGAATTTGTACGTCGCGGTCTTGTCGGCCTGGCAGTTGCCCTTGCCGTACCCGCGCCACCTGTCGTTGGAGCCGCCGACCGCGAGCTGCCCGTCGCACCACTGCACCGCCGCCCTGTAGTAATGGCGGTTGATCGACGCCGACGTGATCGCGCCGCACGATCCGCTCTGCCTGGTGTAGGCGCCGCTCGGGTAGGTCCAGCCGCCGGCGACGCCGGAGGCGTAGGTGAAGTTGTTGCGGCGGCACACGTCGCCGATGCCGTTCGCGTCCTGGTCGTAGGTCTTGCCCTTCGACGGGCTGGTCGCGAGCGCGATCACCGTGCCGCACGCGGTCACGTACGACGTCGTGCCGAGCGTCGTGACGCACCTCTCGCCCTTCGGGGCGCAGGTCTTCGCCGGCGAGGCGCAGGACTTCGCGCCGCAGTCGTCCTGCGTGACCGTCGCGACCGGGCACACCTTCGTGCACACCGTGCACTCGGCCGGGTTGGTGCAGCCGGGATCGCACCCGGCGGGGCTGTTGACGAGCGCGACCGGGCAGACCTTCGGGCACGCCTGGCAGGTGCTGGTGTCGACCGTCGTCGTCTTGTTCATCTTGGTCGGGTCGCACCACACGACCTTGGTGTTGTTCGCGAAGAAGTTCGCGGCGGCCGGGCCGGCCGCGTTGCGCGCGTAGGGATAGTTGTAGTCGCCCGGGTCCTTCGGCGCGCCGTTGGCGCCGGCCGCGTAGGCGTAGCCGTTGATGCGGCAGTGGTCGCCGCTGATCGTCGTGCCGTCGCCGTTGTTGACCTTGTCGGCGTAGTCGGTGTTGCACCAGACGCCCACGCCGACCTTGTTCTGCAGGTTGACGTACTTGGCCGGGAACAGGAACGGATCCGCCGGCACCTGCGTCCAGCTGGCCGTGTTGCCCGCGTTCATGTCGTTGAACGAGGTCCCGTCGTACTTGAGCGGCGCCGTGTAGGTGACCGCCGGGTTGTAGAACATCGCGTTGAACGACGAGGTCATCACCGGCGGCTTGCCGTCGGTGCCGCTGCCGTAGTTGGTCGGCCACGGCGCGACCGTCGGCGCCGTGCCCACCGCCGGCGCGGCGGCCGTGGGCATCCCCCATTCGGCGTGGACGTACTGGGGCATCGTCGCGCTGCCGTTGCTGCCGCAGGCCTGGAGGCCGGTCGAGCTCCGGCAGTAGGACGTGAGGGCGTTGGTGGCCGAGTTGACGACGACGTAGTCGGGCAGGAAGTCGAGCTGCATCGACGTCGAGTCGTCGAGCGTGAAGACGATGTTCGGCTTCGCCTTGATGTTGACGTTGATCGGGCCGTCGGCGAGCGGCGTCGAGGCGTAGGCCACCATCGGCGAGATCGGCCCGAAGGCGATCAGGAAGGCCAGCAGACTCGCCAGCGCACGGCGCGCGGGGTGCTGCGGTCGAAGGGTCTTCATCGTGGACTCCCTGGCGCGGCGCGCTTCCCTCAGCGGAGCATCGCCTGCGCGAACGTCGTCGTATTGTTGGGGCCGTCGACGCGGACGGTGAGACGGTAGAACGGGACGCGGATCAGGTCGGGCTTCTGCAGCTCCATCGCGGTGGTCGCCTCGGACTTCTTGGGCGGCGACATGTCGCAGTTCGCGGCGGTCGCCGGGCCCTCGTCGAGGCACATGCGCTCGATCACGTAGCGGATCGAGTTGCCCGCCGGGTCGAGCTCGGTGACGAAGGTGGACGGGTAGTTCGTCGGTTTCGTGCCCTGCAGGTCGTAGGGCACGCCGACCGCGTCTTCCGGCTTGGCGTTGTCCTTGACCTCGAGCCGGTACGGGTAATAGTTCTGGTCGACCTTGGGCTTGTCGAGGTCGCTGATCGTCTTCTTCTCGAACATCGCCGCGATCGCGTTCTCGACCGCCCAGGTCGTCGGCGGGATCGATGCCTGGCGGAAGCCGAGGTTGGCCGTCACCGACAGCCCGGTGTCGACCGAGCGGATCAGCGCGATGCCGGCGATCGACAGCGCCACCATCACGATCAGCGCGATGAACAGGACGACGCCCGACTGGGCGCGCCGGGAGGAGAGCGACACGAGGCGAGGGCTCATGGCGGTCAGCGGTTCCACATCGGGTTGCGGAGCGGCACGATCGTCTCGTACACGCGGTAGCGGTAGTTCGCGGGGAGCGACCCGGTCAGCGCCGCCGGGCACGTGTAGTTCTTCGCTTCCTGCGCCGTGCACTCGAAGAGCGTCCAGTTGAACACCGGGGCGTCGCGGTCGTACTCGTCGCTGCGCACGATCATGCCGACGCGCACCGCCTTGATCCGGCGGAGCTCGCCGCCGGCGAACGCGAGCACCTTGTCGGGCGCGTAGGTGCCGGTCGCCGCGAACCACTCGTCGACGCTCCCGTTGCCGTCGTTGTCGACGCCGTACTGCATCTTGAGGTTCATGATCGACGACTGCAGCGGCTGAGCCACCGCGCCGGCGGTCACGAGGTCGGTGCTGCGAAGCACGCCGTTCGAGACGTCGTAGAGCACGCGCTGCGTGCTGGTCGCCGGGCCGATGTTGATGACGCGCATCGTCGGCAGGTACTCGTACTTGGACCCGCCCTGCGTCAGCACGACGTTGCCGTTGGCGTCGGGGGCGCTGACGCCGGTCACCTCGATGCGCTCGCAGTCGCCCGAGCCGGTCAGCGCGACGACCATGTCGCCCTTCTTGAAGCCGGTCGGGCTCTGCACCGTGAACGTCGTGCCGCCGGCGTCGGTCTTGGCCATGAGGACCGACGGCGTGACGACCGAGCGGGCGGTGCTGTAGTTGACGACGACCGAGTCCGGCGTCGCGTCGTCGGCGCCGGGCGTGATCAGCACCGAGAACGGGCGCATCGTCGTGGTGACGTCGCCGGTGTCGGTGCAGGTCGCGAGATCGTCCTGGTTCAGCATGATCCCGCTGCCCGCGTTGCCCATCTCGCTGCCGAGCAGGTACATCGCGATCATGCCGGTCTTCTGCGCGTCGCCGGCCGAGATCGTCTGGCGCTTCACGCCCTCGGCGACCGAGAAGGTCTGGTAGATCACGAGCACGGCGATCAGCCCGATCACCACGCCGACCATCATCTCGATCAGCGAGATGCCGCGCTGCGCTGCGGCGGTGCGAAGGGTCGGGGCGCGCATGATCAGTTGAGCCCCACCATGACCGCGCCGACGTACTGGTGCGGGGTCGCCTCGCCGGGCAGCTGCCAGCGGATCGTCACGGTGACGAGGCTGCTGGTGGTCGACGGCCCGTCCTCGACCACGACCGTCGGGGCGAGCGCCGAGTTGCCGTAGACACCGGGCAGCCGGTTCGCGGCCTCGTTGAGCGCCGTGTACCCGTCGCCGCCGGTGCCCGCGTCGCCCTCGTACATCACCTCGAGCTTCGCGCGCTCCATCGTCCACATGCGGCCGATCGCCGCATTGGCGATCTGGATCGCCTCGCCGCGGTACTGGAGGTCGTTGGTGTTCCGGATCGCGACCGCCTGCAGGCCCACCAGGCCCAGGATGCCGAACGCGAACACGAGCACGCCGATGAGCGCCTCGAGCAGGAAGGCGCCGGACTGCGCGCGCCGCGGGGCGGCGCGGGAGGGGACGGGTCGGGACGCGGTCATGGTCATGCCGGGCAGCCGCGGGGGTCGCTGGCCAGGAGCTTGGGATCGCACGAGCGGATGGCGACGCCGGCGGCGGCCGCGGTGTCGATCACCACGCGCAGCGCGCGCACGCCCGAGAGCCCGGTGCTCGTGTCGACGTCGAACGTGATGCGCTCGCCCAGCGGCGCCTGGTCCTTGTCGAGCACGCGGCCGAGCCCGTCGAAGACGATCGTCGTCGTGCCCACCGGCGTCGCCGTCAGCGACACCTTGGGCGAGCCCTCGCGGAACGTCGCCTTCCGGATGACGCTGTCGTCGGAGACGAGCTGCACCTCCCAGCCGTCGGAGGGGTCGAGCACGAAGCGCACGGGCACGTTGCGCTTGACCGCCTCGCCCTGCGCCACGTGGATGCCGTCCAGCACCGACTCGGTCGCCGAGCGCACCTGCTGGCTCGCGAGCCACGTCGTGTAGCTGGGGAACGCCATCAGCGCGAGGATCACGAAGACCGAGATCGTGACCATGAGCTCGATCAGGCTCATCCCGGCGTCGCGCGGAAGCGGTCGGCGCGGCATGTCAGCAGCTTCCGTCCTTGCGCGTGACCCAGCAGTCGCCCGCCGTGGTCCAGCCGCTCGGCACCGCGTTGGTCTTCTTGGCGCCGGACGCGACGATCTGGTACTCGAAGCCGCTCATGCCCGCCGCCGCCCGGCCGATCGCCTTGACCGTGTAGGCGGTCGCGCTCGCGCCGGTGCACTTGACGTCGAACGCCGCGTCGCCCGTAGGCGTGGGGTCCGCGACGCCGCACTTGCCGCCGCCGGCGTCGTAGGTCCGGTTGTCCATGAAGTACTGCTCCATCCGCACGCGGAAATCGGACAGCTTCGACGTGCCGTCGATGATCCGGCCGCGCATCACGTAGGTGCGGTACATCGGCAACGCGACCGCGGCGAGGATCGCCGCGATGGCGACCACCACCATCAGCTCGATGAGCGTGAAGCCGCGCTTGCGCGCGGGGACGGGGAGGCTGGGGACGCTGGGCATGGTGTCGGATCCTTTGCGACGCCTCGCATGCTAGGGACGCCAGGAGGGCGCCGCAATCGACGCCGACCAAAGGTGCGCCCCGGGGAACGGACGGTGAAGGCCGGCCGGACGCGCCGCCGCGGCGCGGCACGGTCGGCCCGGCAGCGTCACGCGGCCCTGGGCCCGGGGTCAGGGGCAGCGGGTCCGGGTGCGGACCGTTCGCACCCGACCGGTGGCGGCGAGCACGACCTGGACCTCGTCGTGGCCCGGGCGGCACAGCGAGAACGTCCCCATCTGCAGCGCCCCGGACAGGCGCCGGGGCTCGCCCAGGGGCGTGAACGACACGTAATCGTCCACCGGGCCGTTGCCGTCGACGCGGATCGGGGCCGCGACCGGCGGGTCGTGGGCGATGGGCGGTTCCCCCTCGGCCGGCCGCCCTTGCGCGAGGGCGTCGACGTGCATGATCCAGCCCGCCGACCAGTCGCCTTCCTCGGCGCAGGTCGCGGCGTCGGGACTCTTGCACAGGTTCACCCGATGCCCGCGCTTGATCGCCTCGGTCCGCGCCCGCTCGAGCGCCGTCGCGAGCGTCTGCGCGCGGTTGGCGAGCTCCTGCCGGGCGAGCCAATGCCGCCAGGTCGGCAGGGCGAAGGCCGAGACGATCACGGCGAGCGTCAGGACGACCGAGACCTCGATCAGCGAGAGCCCGCGGGACCGGGCGGGACCGACGAGGTCCGGTCCCCCCGCCCGGCACAGCGGGCGTCGATCCGCATTCATGGGCGGGAGCGTCGCGCCCGGGCTACGAACCCGCCATCGGCCGACCGGCCGATCGCCCTGCGGCCGAACGCGAACGGGCCGCTCGCCGTGGCATGCTGGGCCTTGACGGCGAATAGTTTAGACTTAAAATAATTGCCGAGGCCGGGCGTGGATCGCCCCGGTCGGATCCGTCACGCAGCGCAACCGCACCGCAACGGCCCGCGACGCCCTGGCGTCGCCCGCGGAGGAATCGGATGGCGTCACCCCGGCGCATCCTGTGCATCGGCGGCGGCCCGGCCGGCCTCTACTTCGGGCTCCTCGCGAAGAAGGCCGACCCGTCGCGCGCCGTCCGCGTCGTCGAGCGCAACCGGCCCTACGACACGTTCGGCTGGGGCGTCGTGTTCTCCGACCAGACGCTCGGCAACCTCGAGGCGGCGGACGCACCGAGCGCGCGCGAGATCACCGGCGCGTTCAACCACTGGGACGACATCGACGTCCACTTCCGCGGGCGCACGATCACCTCGGGCGGGCACGGCTTCTGCGGCATCGGCCGCAAGCGCCTGCTCAACATCCTGCAGCACCGCAGCGAGGCGCTCGGCGTCGAGCTCGTGTTCGAGCGGCCGGTCGCCGACGACGTCGCGGAAGCCGAGGCGTTCGGCGCCGACCTCGTCGTCGCGTCCGACGGGATCAACAGCCGCATCCGCGAGCGCTACGCGTCGACCTACCGGCCGGACATCGACCTGCGGCAGTGCCGGTTCGTGTGGCTCGGCACGAAGAAGCGCTTCGACGCGTTCACGTTCGCGTTCGTCGAGACGCCGCACGGCTGGTTCCAGGCGCACGCCTACCAGTTCGACGGCGACACGTCGACGTTCATCGTCGAGACGCCGGAGGCGACGTGGAAGGCGGCGGGGCTCGAGACGATGAGCCAGGAGGAGGGCATCGCCTTCTGCGAGCGGCTGTTCGCCCCGTGGCTCGACGGGCATGCGCTCATGTCGAACGCGACGCACCTGCGCGGCTCCGCGATCTGGATCCGCTTCCCGCGCGTCGTGTGCGGACGCTGGGTGCATTGGGCTTCGCACGATGGTCGCTCCTGGCCCGTCGTGCTGATGGGCGACGCGGCTCACACCGCGCACTTCTCGGTCGGGTCGGGCACCAAGCTCGCGCTCGAGGACGCGATCGCGCTCTCGCGTGCGGTCGACGAGGGGCCGGACCTGCCTGCCGCGCTGGAGCGGTACGAGGCCGCGCGCGCCGTCGAGGTGCTGAAGATCCAGAACGCGGCGCGCAACTCGACCGAGTGGTTCGAGAACGTGCGCCGCTACACCGCGCTCGAGGCCGAGCAGTTCGCCTACAGCCTGCTCACGCGCAGCCAGCGCATCTCGCACGAGAACCTGCGGCTGCGCGATGCCGGCTACGTCGAGGGCGTCGAGGCGTGGTACGCGGACCGCGCGGGCGCCGGCGCCGCCGCGCGCCCGCCGATGTTCACGCCGTTCCGGCTGCGCGGGCTCACGCTCCCCAACCGCGTGGTCGTCTCGCCGATGGCGCAGTACTCGTGCGTCGACGGCGTGCCCGACGACTACTACCTCGTGCACCTCGGCAGCCGCGCGCACGGCGGCGCGGGCCTCGTGTTCACCGAGATGGTGTGCGTCGCGCCCGACGCCCGCATCTCGCTCGGCTGCGCGGGCCTGTGGAACGACGAGCAGGGGCTCGCGTGGCGGCGCATCGTCGAGTACGTTCATCGGCGCACGCCCGCGAAGATCGGGCTGCAGCTCGGCCATGCCGGCCCGAAGGGGTCCACGCAGCGCGGGTGGGAGCAGGCGGAGGAGCCCATCGACGAGCGTGCGGGCGACCGCAACTGGCCGCTGATCGCCCCTTCCGCCGTGCGCTACGGTCCGCGCAACGCGCTGCCGCGCGCGATGACGCGCGCCGACATGGAGGCGGTGACCGCCGACTTCGTGGCGGCGACGCGGCGCGGCGCGGACGCGGGCTTCGACTGGCTCGAGCTCCATTGCGCGCACGGCTACCTGCTCTCGGCCTTCCTGTCGCCGCTCACCAACCGGCGCGACGACGGGTACGGCGGCTCGCTCGAGAACCGCTGCCGCTGGCCGCTCGAGGTGTTCCGCGCGATGCGCGCGGCCTGGCCCGCGGCGCGCCCGATGTCGGTGCGCATCTCCGCGCACGACTGGGTGCCGGGCGGCAACACGCCCGACGACGCGGTCGCGATCGCGCGCCTGTTCCGCGAGGCGGGGGCCGACCTGATCGACGTGTCGTCGGGGCAGACGACGCGCGACGCGAAGCCGGTCTACGGACGCATGTACCAGACGCCCTTCGCCGACCGCATCCGCAACGAGACCGGCATCGCGACGATGGCGGTCGGCGCGATCTTCGAGCCCGACCACGTCAACAGCATCCTGATGGCGGGCCGCGCCGACCTGTGCGCGCTCGCGCGGCCGCACCTCGCCGACCCGTACTGGACGCTGCACGCCGCCGCGAAGCTCGGCTGGCACGCGATGCCCTGGCCCGAGCAGTACCTGTCCGGCAAGAAGCAACTCGAGCGCAATCTCGAGCGTGCTGCGGCGGAGGCCGCGGTGGTGCCGGAGGCCAACGGATGAACGGGCGCGGCGCGCCGGGCTCGGATCCCGGTTTTGGATCGGGGCGTTTCGGGTTGGGGTCAGACCCCGGTCTCGAGTTGGGGTTAGTCCCCGGTTTTCGTTGCATGGGGCCTGACCCCGGTTTTCGATTGGCGTCCGACCCCACTGTCGCCCCCGTCGACCCCGCTGTCGACGTCCCCCATCCTCACGCCGGCGAAGGGCATCACCCGTGAACGCCGCAGCGCCTCTCGCCGGCAGCCACGCCGTCGTCACCGGCGGCAGCCGCGGCATCGGCCTCGCCATCGCTCACCGGCTGGCCTCGCTCGGCGCGTCGCTGTCGCTCGTCGGCCGCGACCGCGCGCGGCTGTACGAGGCAGTGCAGTCGCTGCCCGACGGCGCGCGCTGCGACGCGCACGTGTGCGACGTGGCGGACGCGACCTCGGTCGAGCGCGCGTTCGCGGCGATCGCGAAGTCGGGCCATCACCCGTCGATCCTCGTCAACAACGCGGGCGTCGCGAAGAGCGCGCGCTTCGCGGCGACCGACGACTCCCTTTGGGCGGAGACGATCGGCGCGAGCCTCACCGGCACGTTCCACTGCACGCGCGCGGCGCTGCCCGCCCTGCTCGAGGCGCGCGCCGGGCGCATCGTCAACGTCGCGAGCACCGCGGGCCTCGTCGGCTACCCGTTCGTCGCGGCGTACTGCGCGGCGAAGCACGGGGTCGTCGGCCTCACGCGCGCGCTCGCGCTGGAGCTGGCGTCGACCGCGGTCACCGTCAACGCGGTGTGCCCGGGTTACACCGACACCGACATGGTCAAGGACGCGGTCGCGAGCATCGTCCGGCGGACCGGGCGGAGCGAAGCGGACGCGCGCACGGCGATCGCCGCGCGCAACCCGCAGAAGCGGCTGATCGCGCCGTCCGAGGTCGCCGCCGCGGTGGCGTTCCTTTGCCTGCCGGAGTCGCGGTCGGTCAACGGCCAGGTCGTCGTCGTCGACGGCGGGGAGACGGCAGGATGAAGCCGCAGGCGATGGCGACCGCGACGGCGCGGCGGCCCGCGACCCGCGCGCCGGGCACGTCGCGGCCGGACCTCGAATCCCGTCTGACCGACGAGCACCACGATGCGCTGCGGCTGTGGCTGCGGCTGCTCACCTGCACGACGATGATCGAGCGCGCGATCCGCCGGCGGCTGCGCGAGCGTTTCGGCACGACGCTCGCGCGCTTCGACCTGATGGCGCAGCTCGAGCGCGCGCCGGCCGGACTGCGCATGGGCGAGCTCTCGCGGCGCCTGATGGTGACCGGCGGCAACGTCACCGGCCTGGTCGCGCAGCTCGTCGCCGAGGGGCGCGTCGAGCGCCTGCCGGTGCCGCGCGACCGCCGTGCGCACATCGTCCGCCTCACCCCGTCCGGCCGCACGCAGTTCCGCGCCATGGCGGCCGAGCACGAGCGCTGGGTCGTCGAGCTCACGGCCGGACTCGAGGCCGCCGAGCGGCGGCGGCTGCACGCGCTGCTGGGCGAGCTCAAGGCGTCGGTGCGCGCGCACGAGCCCGGGCGCACGGGCGCCGGCGACGCGACGAGGAGCGATCGATGAGCATGAAGACCCACCGCCGAACGCTGGCCGGCTATCGCGCGACGCACTTCCGCTGGGAGGCGGCGGGCGACGGCAAGGTCGCGACGATCACGCTCGACCGCCCTGAGCGCAAGAACCCGCTGTCGTTCGACTCGTACGCCGAGCTGCGCGACCTGTTCCGCTCGCTCGTCCACGCGAGCGACGTCAGGGCGGTGGTCGTCGCCGGCGCGGGCGGCAACTTCAGCTCGGGCGGCGATGTGCACGAGATCATCGGCCCGCTCACGACGATGTCGGCGCCGGAGCTCCTCGACTTCACGCGCATGACCGGCGAGCTGGTGAAGGCGATGCGCCACTGCCCGCAGCCGATCGTCGCGGCGGTCGACGGCGTGTGCGCGGGCGCGGGCGCGATGGTGGCGCTCGCCTCGGACGTCCGCATCGGCAC
>DASTCK010000041.1:0-9064 GCA_035711225.1 Casimicrobiaceae bacterium | reverse complement strand
GTACGCCTTCGCCTCGCCACCAAACTTCTTCGACAGCACCAGCGTCATCGCCGCCGTCAGCGTCGTCTTCCCGTGGTCCACGTGACCGATCGTCCCCACGTTCACGTGCGGCTTGTTGCGCTCGAATTTGCCCTTGGCCATCGCTCGGTTCTCCGTTGATCTTTCCACCGGAATCGACGGGCTCCGCCCGCGATTCCGGTCTGACTACATCGGGCGAAAGCAGGGGTGCACTTTCGCCCGCACGCATCTGGTGCCCATGGAGCGGATTGAACGCTCGACCTCTCCCTTACCAAGGGAGTGCTCTGCCACTGAGCTACATGGGCCGCACGTTCGTTGCCTGCAGGCCGTCGTCTTCGGCGCGCGTTGCACGGGCGCGCCTCCTAGCCTTCGCTCCCGCCTCGCGTCCTACGCCGCCCGGCCCCGCCCGCCGGCCATCGCTGGAGCGGGTGAAGGGAATCGAACCCTCGTCGTAAGCTTGGAAGGCTTCTGCTCTGCCATTGAGCTACACCCGCGAATCAGGAATCAGATGACAGAGGACAGGGATCAGGTCCGCCGGAGTGTCCCGGGGCGGCGCATCGGGCGCCGTTCGTGGGCTACGCCATCCGGGTGATCGACTGCCGCCTGTTACCGAACCGCCTCGATGCCAACCGCGCCCACGCGCGGCCATCGGAGACACAGCGGCAACTGATTCCTGTCCTCTGGTTCCTGGTTCCTGATTGGTGGAGGGGGAAGGATTCGAACCTTCGAAGGCAGAGCCGGCAGATTTACAGTCTGCTCCCTTTGACCGCTCGGGAACCCCTCCGCGACACTCGAAATTCTAGCAGGCAACGGGTCGAGGCGTCAAACCCGCCGCGGGAGGCCGGAGCGGTGCGGAACCTCATGGGAAAGCCCGTCGAAACAAGGCGTTGCGCGATCGGCGCCGACACGTTTGCCGGCCGGCGTCGGCCGACGGCGTCGGCATCGGCGGACGCGCCGGCGGCTCGCGACGGGCCGCCGGGGCCGGCGCGGCATAATCGCCGCTCCACCCCGAAGGCCGGAGAACGATTCCATGCGCTGCTGCCACGCCGATTTCGCGCCCGCCGAAGGCAGCGACCACGGCTTCACCGTCGGGATGCCCACGTTCACGTTCGGCGCCGGCGTGCTGGCGGAGGCCGGCGACAACGCGCGCGACCTCGGCCTGCGGCGCGTGGCGTTGTTCACCGACGCGAAGCTGGTCCACGGCGAGCACGTCGCGAAGGTCCGCGCCTCGCTCGACGCGGCGGGCGTCGATGCCGCCGTCTACGACGCGGTCAGGATCGAGCCCGACGACGCCTCGTTCCAGGACGCGGCGCGGTTCGCGGCGGACGGACGCTTCGACGGCTACGTCTCGGTCGGTGGCGGCTCGGTCATGGACACCTGCAAGGCGGCCAACCTCTACGCCTCGCATCCGGCCGACTTCATGGCCTACGTCAATGCGCCGATCGGCGAGGGCCGTCGCGTCCCCGGCGCGGTGAAGCCGCACATCGCCTGTCCGACGACCTCGGGCA
This sequence comes from Casimicrobiaceae bacterium, assembly GCA_035711225.1. Lineage (GTDB taxonomy): Bacteria > Pseudomonadota > Gammaproteobacteria > Burkholderiales > Casimicrobiaceae > VBCG01. The sequence goes on along the minus strand of DASTCK010000041.1, from coordinate 7,538 downwards.
CCGGCAGCGAGACCACCGGCATCGCGATCTTCACGCTGAAGGCGCTCAATGCGAAGACCGGCATCATCTCGCGGCGCCTGATCCCGTCGATCGCGCTGATCGACCCGGACGTCACGCGCTCGCTGCCGCCGGCGGCGATCGCGGCAACCGGCTTCGACTGCATGAGCCACTCGCTCGAGTCGATCACCGCGCGCGTGTTCCCGCGACGGCTCAACCCGGCGAAGGGCGTCGCGCGCCCGGTGTCGCAGGGGGCGAACGCGTTCTCCGACATGCTCGCCACCGAGGCGCTCAAGCTCGTCGGCGCCTTCCTCGAGCGCGCCGTGCGCGATGCCTCGGACACCGAAGCGCGCACCGAGATGATGTACGCGGCGATGCTCTCGGGCATCGCCTTCAACGCCGCGGGCTGCCACCTGCCCCACGGCCTGTCGTATGCGGTATCCGGCCTCACGAAAGAATGGCACGTCCCGGGCTACCCGGCCGGCGCCTCGCTCGTGCCGCACGGGATGGCCGTCGTCCTCAACAATCCGTCGGTGTGGCGGCATACCGCGCAGGCGAGCCCGGCACGCCACCTGCACTGCGCTCGGTGCCTCGGCGCCGACGTGCGCGACGCGCGCCCGGAGGACGCCGGCGAGCCGCTCGCCGGCCGCGTCATCGCGCTGATGCGCTCGACCGGCATGCCCAACGGGCTCTCGGCGCTCGGCTTCGACGACTCGCACATCGACGCGCTCGCGACCGGCGCGGAGCCGCAGTACCGCGTCATCAAGAACGCGCCCGTCGACATCGGGCGCGACGAGCTCAGGAGCCTGTTCCGCGCGGCGTTGCGGTACTGGTAGGCGCGGCGCCCGCCGGGTCGCTCGCCGGATGGCGGTGCACGCGGCGCGCGGGCAGCCGGACCGAGAACGTGCTTCCGCGCCCCGGCGTGCTGGCGATGTCGAGCTCCGCCTGGTGGCGGATCAGCACGTGCTTGACGATCGCGAGCCCGAGGCCGGTGCCGCCGGTCGCTCGCGAGCGCGACCGGTCGACGCGGTAGAACCGCTCGGTGAGCCTCGGCAGGTGCTCCTTCGCGATGCCGATGCCCGAGTCGGTCACCGAGAAGACGCCAACGCCGGACCGCTCGATCCGCCACGCGAGCGCGATGCGCCCCCCCTCCGGCGTGTAGCGCACCGCGTTCGACACCAGGTTGCCGAACGCGCTCGTGAGCTCGTCGCGGCTGCCGGTGACCTCGGCCGGGTCGTGCACGTCGAGCTCGACGGTGTGACGGCCGCCCGAGAGCGCCTTCGCGTCCTGCGACACTTCGAGCAGCAGCGGCAGGACCGCGAAGCGATCCTCGGCGAGCGGCTGGTGCTCGCCTTCGAGCGACGACAGCGTCAAGAGGTCGCCGACCAGCCGCTGCATGTTGCGCGCCTGCTCGTGCATCAGCGCGAGGTAGCGCCCGCGCTGGCGCGCGTCGAGGTCGAGGTCCTGCATCGTCTCGACGAAGCCGGCGATGACCGTCAGCGGCGTCTTCAGCTCGTGCGAGACGTTGCCGATGAAGTCGCGCCGCATGCGCGATACCTCCTCGACCTGCGTGACGTCGTGCGACAGCAGCAGTGTCTCGCGCGTGCCGAACGGCACGAGCTGAAGCGACAGCACGCGCCGCCGCTCGCCCACGACCGTCACGGTGACCGACTCGGCGAAATCGCCTGCCGCGACATAGGCGTGGAACTCCGGCTGGCGCACGAGGTTGACGACCGGCTTGCCGCGGTCCTTCGCGAGGTCGAGCCCGAGCTGCTCGCAGGCGCGCGGGTTCGCCCATTCGATCGCGTCGTCCTCGTCGAGCACGATGACGCCGTCGGGGATGGCCTCCGCGGCGCGACGGAACCGGTCGATCATCGATCGAAGATCGCGCTGGTAGGCGGCCCGCATGCGCACCCGCTTGTGGATCGCCGTGAACACCTCGCGCCACGAACCGATGCCCTCGGGGACGGGAGCGTCGAGCGAGCCCGACGCCCAGCGCCGCACCAGGTGCTGGTTCCACAGGTGGAACGCGACGATGGCGCCGGCACCGATCGAAAGGACGAGCAGCGCCGACTCCGCGTCGACGAGCCCCCACGCCAGCGCGGTGGCCGCCGCCACTGCGAGCGGCGCGGCGAGCGCGGGCCCCGGCCGAAACCTCATCGCGGCGCGGCGATCCGGTAGCCCGCCCCGCGGACCGTCTCGATCATGTCGTGCGCGCCGAACGGCTGGAGGGCGAGCCGCAGCCGGCGGATGTGGACGTCCACCGTGCGCTCCTCGATGTAGACGTGGTCGCCCCACACCTGGTCGAGGAGCTGCGCGCGGGTGTGCACGCGCTCGGGGCGCGCGAGGAAGAAGCGAAGCAGCCGATACTCGGTGGGCCCGAGCTGAAGCGGCTTGCCGGCGACGCTGACGCGATGGGTCGCCGGGTCGAGCCGGACCGGGCCGACGGCGAGCGGCTCCTGCGCCGCCTCCGGCGCGCGGCGCCGCAGGACCGCCTTGATGCGCGCCTTGAGCTCGCGCGGCGAGAACGGCTTGGTGACGTAGTCGTCGACCCACGACTCGAGCCCCGCCACGCGGTCCGCCTCGTCGCCGCGCGCGGTGACCATGATGATCGGCAGCTCGCGGGTGCGCGCGTCGGCGCGGAGCTCGCGCGCGAACGCGAGGCCCGACTGCCCCGGGAGCATCCAGTCGAGCAGCACGAGATCGGGCAGCTCGTCCTTCAGCAGGCGGTGCGCGGCTTCCGCGTCCGCCGCGCCGTTGACGTCGTAGCCCGCGTCGGCCAGATTGACCTTGAGGAGCTCGAGGATCGCCGGCTCGTCCTCGACGACGAGGATCGTCGGCGTCACGGCGACTGCACCTCCGCGCGGATCTCGGCCGCGGACTGGTGGCGCACGTCGGTGCCCTTGACCGCCTGAACGACCGCCTCCGCGACGTTCTTCGCGTGGTCGCCGATCCGCTCGATCGCCTTCGCCATGAAGACGATCTCGATCGACGCGCTGATCGTCCGCGGGTCCTCCATCATGTAGCTGATGAGCTGCCGCAGGATCGAGCCGAACGCCGCGTCGAGCTCGTCGTCGAAGTCGACGATCTCGACCGCCGCGTTGACGTCGAGGCGCGCGAACGCGTCGAGCGCCATCCTCAGGATGCGCTGCGCGAGCCCGGCCGCCCGCACGACGTCGTAGAAGCGCACGCGCACGAGCTTGTCGCTCTCGGCGCTCTGCGCCTTGTACGCGATCTTCTTGATCTCGTCGCCGATGCGCTCGAGGTCGTTGGTGATCTTGACGATGGTCAGCACCATGCGCAGGTCGCCGGCGGCGGGTTGACGGCGCGCGATGATCTGCGAGCACAGGTGGTCGATCGTCACCTGCATCTGGTTGATCTGGCGCTCGTCGGCGCCGACCGCGTCGATGACGCCCTCCGGCGCGTCGTTCTCGAGCGCGCCGATCGCGCGCGCGAGCTGCTTCTCGACCAGGCCGCCCATCGCCAGGACGCCGGTGCGGATCGCCTCCATGTCGGCGTCGAACTGCTTGTTCGTGTGGTCGGTCATCGTGGCCTCCTCAGCCGAAGCGCCCGGTGATGTAGTCCTCGGTCGCCTTCTGCCGCGGCTTCAGGAACAGCTCGTCGGTCTCGCCGAACTCGACGAGCTCGCCCAGGTACATGTACGCGGTGTAGTCGGACACGCGCGCCGCCTGCTGCATGTTGTGCGTGACGATCGCGATCGTGTAGTCGCTCTTGAGCTCGGCGATCAGCTCCTCGATCTTCGCCGTCGAGATCGGGTCGAGCGCCGAGGTCGGCTCGTCGAACAGCACGACCTCGGGCTGCACGGCGACCGCGCGCGCGATGCACACGCGCTGCTGCTGGCCGCCGGAGAGCGCCATGCCGCTCTGCCTGAGCTTGTCCTTGACCTCGTTCCAGATCGCCGCCTTCGAGAGCGCCCACTCGACGCGCTCGTCCATCTGGCGCGGCGTCAGGTCCTCGTAGAGGGAGACGCCGAAGGCGACGTTGTCGTAGATCGACATCGGGAACGGCGTGGGCTTCTGGAACACCATGCCGACCTTCGCGCGGAGCATGTTGAGGTCCACGCCGGCGCCCAGCAGGTTCTCGCCGTTCAGCATGACCTCGCCGGTCGCGCGCTGGCCCGGGTAGAGAGAATACATGCGGTTCATCACGCGGAGCAGCGTCGACTTGCCGCACCCGGACGGGCCGATGAACGCCGTGACGCGGCGCTCGCCCACGTCGAGCGAGATGTCCTTGAGCGCGTGGAAGGCGCCGTAGTGGAAATCGAGGTGGCGGATCGACATCTTGGCCGGCGCCGGCGCGACGTTGCGCGAGACGGGGTCGGGCCGCGCGATGAGGGTCTGGGGCGTCATGGTCCCGGGCTTCGTGACGGCCGCGCTCACGGCGCGGGGGCCTGGCGGAACACGGTGCGCGCCAGGATGTTGAGGACGAGCACGGTGAGCGTGATCAGGAGCGCGCCGGCCCACGCGAGCGACTTCCAGTCGTCGAACGGGCTCATCGCGAACTGGAAGATCACGACCGGCAGGTTGGCCATCGGGCCGTTCATGTCCCGGCTCGTGAACTGGTTGTTGAGCGCCGTGAACAGCAGCGGCGCAGTCTCTCCGGAGATGCGGGCGACCGCGAGCAGGACGCCGGTGATCACGCCGCCGCGCACCGCGCGCAGCGTCACGCGCAGGACCACCTTCCACATGGGCGCGCCGAGCGCGATCGCCGCCTCGCGCAGGCTCGACGGGACCAGGTGCAGCATGTTCTCGGTGGTGCGGACGATCACCGGGATCGCGATGAGGCCGAGCGCCGCCGAGCCCGCCCAGCCGGAGAAATGCTGCACCTTCGCCACGTAGACCGTGTAGACGAACAGGCCGATCACGATCGAGGGCGCCGAGAGCAGGATGTCGTTGATGAAGCGCGTCGCGCGGGCGACCGGGCGGTCCTTGCCGAACTCCGCCAGGTAGATGCCGGCGGCGACGCCGATCGGCGTGCTGACCGCGGTCGCGGTGAACACGATCGCGAGGCTGCCGAAGATCGCGTTCGCGAGGCCTCCCGCGCTTCCGGGCGGCGGCGTCGGTTGCGTGAACAGCGTGGGCGACAGCGCGGCGAAGCCGTTGATGAACAGCACGGCGAGGATCCACAGCAGGAACGCCATCCCGAACGCCATCGTCGCGAGCGAGGCCGCCAGGTTCACGCGGTTGACCCACAGGCGGCGGCGGTAGCGCGCGGAGCGTGTCGAGGCCATGGTGCTCCTCAGGCCCGCGTGCCCTCGCCCTTCGCGATGCGCGCGATCAGGAGCCGCGACAGCGCGAGGACGACGAAGGTGAGCAGGAACAGCACGAGCCCGAGCTCGATCAGCGACGCACGGTGCACCGGGTCGGACGCCTCGTTGAACTCGTTGGCCAGTGCGGAGGCGATCGAGTTGCCCGGCTCGAACAGCCCGGCGCGGATCCGGTAGGCGTTGCCGATCACGAACGTGACCGCCATCGTCTCGCCCAGCGCCCGCCCGAGCCCCAGCATGATGCCCCCGATCACGCCGACGCGCGTGTAGGGGAGGACCACGTTCCACACGACTTCCCACGTCGTGGCGCCGAGGCCGTACGCCGATTCCTTGAGCACCGGCGGCACGACCTCGAACACGTCGCGCATGACCGACGCGATGAACGGGATGATCATCACCGACAGGATGATGCCGGCGGTCAGGATGCCGATGCCGTTGGGCGCGCCCTGGAAGAGGGCACCGACGACCGGCAGCTGGCCGAGCGTCGCGGTCAACAGCGGCTGCACGTAGTCGCCGAAGAGCGGCGCGAACACGAACAGGCCCCACATGCCGTAGATGATCGACGGGATCGCGGCGAGGAGCTCGACCGCGGTGCCGAGCGGTCGCTTGAGCGACACGGGCGCCATCTCGGTCAGGAACAGCGCGATGCCGAAGCTGACCGGGACGCCGATCGCGAGCGCGATCAGCGACGTGACGAGGGTTCCGTACAGCGGCGCGAGGCCGCCGAACACGCCGGTGACCGGGTTCCAGGCGTTGGTGAAGAAGAACGAGGCGCCGAACTTGTCGAGCGCGGGCCAAGCGGACACGCCGAGCGCGACCAGGATCGCGACGAGCATCGCCAGCACGAGCAGCGCGAAGCCACGCGTGATGTGCTCGAACGCGCGGTCCTGCCAGGCGCCGGCCGCGCCGCGCCGCACCGGGGGCACGGGGTTGCGCCTCGCGCGTACGCGTTCGAAGGGCATCGGTGCGTCAAGCGTCGCGGGGGAAGCGTCGGCGGGCATTCTATCCTGCGCGAGCGGCGACGGCCGCGTCGTCGCGGCCGTCGCGGAGGGTGATCGGTGGACCGGCGGGGTCGTCAGTTCCACAGCGCCTTGCCGCCGGCGTCCTTGACCTGTGTCTTCCACGCGACGGCGACCTCCTTCGCGACCGCGTCGGGAATCGCGACGTAGTCGAGTTCCTCTGCCAACTTGGCGCCGTTGCGGAACGCCCAGTCGAAGAACTTCATCACCTCGAGGCCGTTCTGCGCGCGCTCCTGCTTCGCCTGCATCAGGATGAACGAGGCGCCGGTGATCGGCCAGGACGCCTTGCCGGGCTGGTCGGTGAGGATGACGCCGAACCCGGGCGTGCCTTTCCAGTCCGCGCCGGCCGCGGCGGCCTGGAACGTGCCGTCGTCGGGCTGCACGACCTGCCCGTCGCGGTTCTGCACCGCCGCGTGCGCCATCTTGTTCCGCTTCGCGTACGCGTACTCGACGTAGCCGATCGAGCCCTTGATCCGCTGCACGTACGCTGCGACGCCCTCGTTGCCCTTGCCGCCGACGCCTTCCGGCCACGCGACCGCCGTGCCCGCGCCGACCTTCGACTTCCACTCGGGACTGACCTTCGACAGGTAGTCGGTCCAGAGGAACGACGTGCCCGAGCCGTCGGAGCGGCGGACCACGGTGATAGGACCGGCCGGAAGCTTGACGCCCGGGTTCAGGTCGGCGATCGCCTTGTCGTTCCAGCTCTTGACCTTGCCGAGGTAGATGTCGGCGAGCACGGGACCGGTGAACCTGAGCTGGCCGGGCGCGACGCCCTCGAGGTTCACCACGGGCACGACGCCGCCGATGATGGCCGGGAACTGCACGAGGCCCGCGGCCTGCAGGTCCTCGGCCTTGAGCGGCATGTCGGACGCGCCGAAGTCGACGGTCCTCGCCTTGATCTGCGCGATGCCGCCGCCCGAGCCGATCGACTGGTAGTTCATGCTCGCGCCGGTCTTCTGCTTGTAGGCCTCGGCCCACTTCGCGTAGATCGGGAACGGGAAGGTCGCGCCCGCGCCGGTGATGTCGGTGGCCTGCGCGAGCCCCATCGCCAGCGTGGTTCCCGCCGCGAGCAGCAGGGTCGTGATTCGCTTCGTCATCATCCGCTCCTGGTGGAATGGCCGGAAGCGTAGCCGCGCCATGTGACAGGCCGATGACCGGCCGGTGGCGCTCGATGACGGTTTCTCGACGCCCCCGGCGTCGCGCCGGGCAAGGTCGAGCGATCGCCGTAAAGCAGC
>DASTCK010000040.1:0-4966 GCA_035711225.1 Casimicrobiaceae bacterium | reverse complement strand
ATCTCGGGGATGTCGCGCGGCAGCGCCGCCGCGTCGTCCTCCGACAGCGTGAGTTGTGCGCCGGAGCCCATGCGCACGCCGCCCGACGTGATGTTGCCCGGCAGCACGATGATCAGGTTGGAGCCGAGGCTGCGGATCTGGTCCTCGACGCGCGCCTGCGCGCCCGCCCCGATCGCGGTCATCGCGATGACCGCGCCGACGCCGATGATGATGCCGAGCATCGTCAGCGCGCTGCGCAGCTTGTTGACGCGCAGCGCGGCGAGCGCGATCTTGAGCGTGGCGAGGAAGCTCATCGCGGGCGCTGCCAGGCCGATGCCGGGCGGGTCGCCTGCGCGCGTGCCGAGGGCGGCGCGGAGGGGGAGGCGGGAACCGGCCCCGGGGCGCCCGCGACCGCGAGTCGCGGCTCGTGGCGCACGTCGCTCACCACCTTGCCGTCGAGGAACGAGATCGTGCGTGCCGCGTACTCGGCGATGTCGTGCTCGTGCGTGACCAGCACGATCGTGATGCCCTCGCGGTTCAGCGATTGCAGGAGCGCCATCACCTCGATGCTCGTGGTGGAGTCGAGCGCGCCGGTCGGCTCGTCGGCCAGGATCAGCTTCGGGTCGTTGACGAGCGCGCGCGCAATCGCGACGCGCTGCTGCTGCCCGCCGGACAGCTGCGCCGGATGGTGGTCGGCGCGTCCGGCGAGCCCGACCTGGGCGAGCTTCTCGCGAGCGCGCGCGTGGCGCTCGGCCGCCGGCATGCCCGCGTAGAGCAGCGGCAGCTCGACGTTGTCGAGCGCGGTGGTGCGCGGCAGCAGGTTGAACTGCTGGAAGACGAAGCCGACCTTGCGGTTGCGGATCGACGCGAGCGCGTCCGCGTCGAGCGTGGCGGTGTCCTCGCCGTCGAGGCGGTACTCGCCCGACGTCGGGACGTCGAGGCAGCCGATCACGTTCATGAACGTCGACTTGCCGGAGCCCGAAGGCCCCATCACCGCGACGAACTCGCCGCGGCCGATCTCGATCGTGACCCCGGCGAGCGCACGCACCTCGGTCTCGCCCATCGTGTAGACCTTGACGAGGTCGCGCGTGGCGATGAGGGGCGTCTCGGCCATGGGAGTCGTGCGCGCGGCGTGCGCCGGTGCGCTAGAAGGGCAGCCGCGGGCTGCTCGCGGCCTTGGGCGCCGGTCCGGAGGGGAGCTGCGTGCCGACGATCACTTCGTCGCCCTCGGCCAGCGGGCCGGAGACGACCTCGGTCGCGTTGCCATCGGTGAGGCCGGTGCGGATCGCGACTTCCTTCGGCTTCCCTTCGACGAGCGTGTAGATGCGCCCGGTGCCCGCGGTCGTGCGGCCGGTCTCGGCCGCGACGATCTCGGCGTAGCGCTTCTGCTGGTCGGCGTTGAGGATCGCGATGATCTTCTGGCGCACCTCCGCGCGCATGCGCTCGCTGCGCTGCCGCCGGTCGGCGTCGTTGAGGTCGCGCAGCTCGGCGAAGCGGCTGCGCTGCTCGGCGAAGATCTCGTCCAGGCGGGCCGTCTGCGCCGCGTCGAGCTTGAGGTCCTCGACCAGCTTCTGCCGTCGCGCCTGCGCGTCGCCGGCGTTGCCGCCGCCCGACGCCGGCGCGCCGGAAGGCGCGGCCTCGGCCGCGCCGGCGCCCGCGGGCCGCCAGCGCAGCGCCGCGTTGGCGACCTTGAGCACGTTGTCGCGGCTGTCGGAGACGATGCGCACGTTGGCGGTCATCCCGGGCACGAGGCGCAGGTCGGCGTTGGGCGTGGCGACGATCACCGTGTAGGTGACGACGTTCTGCACCGTCTGCGCCGCCTGGCGGATCTGGTCGACGCGGCCCTGGAACTGCCGGCCCGGGTACGCATCGACGGTGAACGTGACGCGCTGGTCGGGGCGGATGCGGCCGATGTCGGTCTCGTCGATCGCGACGGCGACCTGCATCTTCGACAGGTCCTCGGCGATCGTGAACAGCGTCGGCGTGTTGAGGCTCGCCGCGACGGTCTGCCCGGCGTCGACCTGGCGCGAGATCACGACGCCGTTGACCGGGGCGGTGATCGCGGTCTTCGCGAGGTCGTTGCGCGCGGAAGCGAGCGCCGCCTCGCGCTGCTTGACCGTCGCCGCGGCGTTGGCGACCTGCGCGTCCGCCGACTTCACCTGGGCCTCGGTGGTGCGCACGGCCTCGGACGCGCCCTGCTCGGTGAACTTCGCCTTGTCGCGGTCGGCCGGCGAGATGAAGCCCTTCTGGACGAGCGACTCCTTGCGCTCGAGGTCGGTCTTCGCGTCTTCGTAGGTGATCTTCGCGCGGAGCACCTGCGAGCGCTGCGCGGCGGCGTCGCTCTGCCGCTGCAGCTGGGCGGTGCGCGCGGCCTCGAGGTCCGCCTCGGCCTGCTTCACCTTGAGCTCGTAGGTCTCCGGGTCGATGCGGGCGAGGAGCTGCCCTTTCTTCACGGCGCTGTTGAAGTCCGCGTAGAGCTCCTTGATCTGCCCGGAGATCTGCGAGCCGACCTGCACGGTGGTCACCGCCTGCACGGTGCCGGACGCCGAGACGACGGCGGCGATCGCGCCGCGCTCGACCTTCGCCAGCCGGTACGCGGGCGTGCCGCCGTTCTTGCCGACCCAGTTCCACGCGCCCCATCCCGCCGCCGCGGCGACGGCGAGCGTGGCCAGCGCGACGATCAGGCGCCGCCGGGCGCGCGGGGCAGGGCGGGTCGAGGCGTCGGGCATCGGGATCGGGGAGCGGTGCGTTGTTGTTGGGAAGGTGGGGGCGCGATCCCGGAAGCCCTAGCCGGGCCCGCGCGCGAACGCTTCCTTCTTCTGCTCGTCCTGCTCGCGCTTCAGCGCCCTCAGCCTCGCCTCGACCACCGAGCTCTCGTAGAAGTTCGCGTCGCCCGCCTTGATCGCGAGCTCCAGCTGGTCGATGGCGAGCCGCAGGTTCCCTTGCCACGCGTAATACTCGCCCTGGTGCTGGTGCTGCTTGAGCTGCTTGCCCTGCGCTGCATAGGCCTTCGCGGCGATCCGGTGAAGCGTGCCGTCCTGCGGGAAGCGTGCGAGCTGCGCCTCGGTGAAGACGGTGGCGTCGGCGGCGCGCCCGTCGGCGAGCAGCGCCTCGGGATAGTCGTAGACCAGCTGCATCTTGGTCGGGTAGCGGGCGAGCGCGGAGGCGAAGCGCGCGACGGCCGCTTTGGTGTCGCCGGACTCCTGGAGGACGTGGCCGGCGATCGCCTCGATCATCGGGTGCGGAGGCGCGATGCGCTCGAGCGCCGCGAGCTCCCGCTTGGCGCGCGCGAGCTGGCCGTCGCGCAGGAGCGACGCGACCAGCCCGTAGCGCACCGCGACCTCGTTGTTGAACTTGCGGTCGGCGAGCGCAGCATCGAACCACGCCACCGCCTCGTCCGGGCGACCCATGTAGCTGCGCAGGAGGGCGCGGACCATCTGGAAATCCGGCGAGTCGGCCACCTGCCGGTACGGCTTGTTCTGCGCGCGCGCCTGCGCCTCGGCGATGCGCTCGTAGGTGACCGGGTGCGTGCGCAGGTACGTGGGCACGCTCCCGTCGGCGAAGCGCGACGCCTTCTGCAGGCGCTCCATCAGCGTGGCCGCTCCGCCGACGTCGAAGCCCGCGGCGTCGAGGCGGTCGAACCCGATCCGGTCGGCCTCGTATTCGTTCTCGCGCGTGAAGTTGAGCTGGTTCTGGATCGAGAGCGCCTGCGCCGAGGTGATCGCCGCGCCGACCATGTCGCCCGACGCCGAGGAATTGGAGCGCGCGGCGATCAGCGCCACCGCGAGGGCGGCCAGCGACATCAGGAGCGACGTCTTCTGGCTCTCGAGCATGCGCGCGATGTGGTTCTGCGTGACGTGCGTGATCTCGTGCGCGAGCACGCTCGCGAGCTCGGATTCGCTCTGCGTCAGCAGGATGAGACCGGTGTTGACGCCGATGAAGCCGCCGGGCATCGCGAACGCGTTGATCGACGGGTCGGGCACGGCGAAGAACAGGAACTCGAAGCGGCTGTCGTTGCGGACCGCGACGAGGCGCTGGCCGAGCTCGTTCAGGTAATCGTTGACCTCGGGATCGTTGAGGTAGCCGCCGGCGGCGCGCAACTGCTTCAGGGCGGTCTCGCCGATCTTGCGCTCCTGGGCCGGCGACAGCATCGCCTGGGCGGAGTCGCCGAGGTCGGGCAGGTTGGCCGCCCGGGACGGTCCCCCAAGCGGTGTGGGGGAGGGCGGCACCGTGCCGAAGACGCCGCTCGCCGGCGCCGCCGGCACCGGCGTCGCGGACACGCCGGCGGTCTGCGCGAGGGCAGGCGTGGTCGCCAGCGCCGTCGAGACGATCGCGCACAGCGCCCGTCGTGCGAGCGCGAGGGACCTGGGGACCGGCAGGCGGGGGGCGAGAGGCATCCTGCTATGATGGCCGAACCGCCGCGCGAGTTCACCCGCGGCCTTCCGCGAGGCCCCCGACACCGATGCCGAAGTCCCCGTCGCGCCCGCGCGCGCCGGCGAAGCGCAAGAGCGCCGCGCCGGCCCATTTTACCCATTTCGATCGTGCCGGCGCCGCGCACATGGTCGACGTCGCCGGCAAGGATGTAACGCATCGTTACGCGCGCGCGGTCGGCCGCATCGCGATGCTGCCCGCGACGCTCGAGCGCGTGCGGGCGGGCGGGGCGGCCAAGGGCGACGTCCTGGGCGTGGCGCGCATCGCGGCCATCCAGGCCGCGAAGCGGACCGCCGACCTGATCCCGCTGTGTCACGCGCTGCCATTGACGCGCGTCGCGGTGGCGTTCGCCTTCGACGAGGCCGCCGCCTCGGTCGAGATCGAGGTCGTCGCGGAGACGCTGGGCCGCACCGGCGTCGAGATGGAGGCGCTGGCGGGCGCGGCGATCGGACTCCTCACGATCTACGACATGTGCAAGGCCGTGGACCGGGGCATGCGCATCGAGGGCGTCCGGCTCGCCGAGAAGCGGGGCGGGCGGTCGGGAACGTATGTCGCG
>DASTCK010000039.1:0-15537 GCA_035711225.1 Casimicrobiaceae bacterium | reverse complement strand
AAGGCGGTCCAGTTCGTCGGGACGAGCTTGGGCCTTCCCGTCGTGCCGGAGGTCAGCGACACGTAGGTCACGGAGCGATCGATGGACGCGGACGCGGCGAGCGTCGAGGTTTCGTGCACCAGCGCGAGATCGAAGGTGCCGACTTCGCCGTGGGGCTCGCTGAACGCCGCGAGCTCCGTGACGCCGGCGTTGCGGGCCGCCTCGCGCATCGGGTGCTCGACGCCTGCGGGCAGGACGACCGCCTTGCAGCGCGCGCGAACGAGGACGCGTTCGTACGCCGAGGCCGTCAGCGACGACGACAGCGGGACCATCGTCGCGCAGGCGGGGAGGATGGCCAGCGCGCCGGCGGTGGCGGCCCGATCGATCGCGGGCCACGCCACCGTGTCGCCCGCGCCGATGTTCCAGGCGGCAAGCGCCGTGCGAGTCGCAACGACGTGCCTCGCGAGCGCGCCGAAGCTCATCGCCCTGCGACCGGGTGCCACGAGGGCCGGCGCCGCAGGGCTCTGTGCAGCGAGTTGCTCGAGGTGTCCGGCGTAGGTGTCGGCGTAATCAGGCGTCATTGCTCGGCGACGGGTGGGGCGTGAGAGCGGTCTGCGATCGCGTCTTGCGTGTAGGACATGCCCTACCATGGATTCATCGTCCGCATTGTTCCATGGCCTGTTGCGACGCAGCAACATCGGGGCATTCCATGCAACGGCGGAGCCCCGATGAACGACGACCTTGTCCCCCGACCCAGTCTCGCATTGCTCGGTATTGAGCCCGTCAGGGCGCTGCTCGAGTACGTCCATCACCATCTGTCCACTGGCGATCACGCCGAAGGCGACGGCCATGCGGTCGTGCTGTTTCCCGGCCTCGGCGCCGACGAGCGGTTGATGGCTCCCCTCGCCCGCCATTGCGAGCGGCTCGGCTACGAGTGCTTCGACTGGGGACGCGGGCGCAACGCGGGGCCGGACGGCGATGCCGCGGCCTGGATCGGCGAACTGGGCGACGAGATCGATGCGCGCACCGCGCACAACGACAACGGCGTGACGCTCATCGGCTGGAGTCTCGGCGGCTTCTACGCGAGGGAGATCGCCAAGGCGCGATCGGACCGCGTTCGCCAGGTGATCACGCTCGGCTGCCCGTTCGCGCAGGTCGGCGATTCGACCAACGTGGGATGGCTCTTCGAGCTCCTGAACGGCGCGTCCGCCACGGTGTCGGCACGCTACGCGCGCGAGCTCCGCGCACCGCCGCCGCTTCCCACGACGTCCATCTACAGCCGCTCCGACGGAGTCGTCGCCTGGCAGGCGTGTCGCGTGAAGCCGGGCCCGATCGCCGAGAACGTCGAGGTCGAGAGCAGCCACCTGGGACTGGTGTGGCATCCGGAAGTGCTGCGCGTGATCGCGGACCGTCTCGCGCAGCCGCGCGGCGGCTGGAGGCCCTGGAAGGAGTCGGCGTCGATGCGCGAGGGCGCGTGGGCAGAAGGCGCCGCCGCGTAGCCGTCGATCCGCGACTGCCGCGGGCACGCGCTCGCGACGACGGATCGATCGCGTCGTTCGCTTCGGGAAAACTGGCGGAGACGGAGGGATTCGAACCCTCGATACAGGTTTTGGCCCGTATGCTCCCTTAGCAGGGGAGTGCCTTCGACCACTCGGCCACGTCTCCGTGCGCGACTCGCGCCGGGGAACTCCATAGTTTACCGGCAGGCGGGTGGTGCCGTCCAGCGGACCGTCCAGAAAACCCGAAGCGAATCCGCCACTTACGCGGGCGCCTTCTCGAGCTCGAACGCCTTGTGCAGCACGCGCACGGCGAGCTCCAGGTACTTCTCGTCGATCACCACCGCGATCTTGATCTCGGAGGTCGAGATCATCTGGATGTTGATGCCCTCGTCGGCCAGCGCCTTGAACATCCGGGCGGCGAGGCCGACGTGCGAGCGCATGCCGATGCCGACCGCCGACACCTTGGCGATGCGGTCGTCACCCTTGATTTCGCGGCAGTGGAACGTCCGGCCGCGCTCGTGCTCGAGCACCTCGAGCGCCTTGCGGTACTCGTTGCGGTGGACGGTGAACGAGAAGTCGGTGTGGCCCGAGGCTCCGATGTTCTGCACGATCATGTCGACGTCGATGTTCGCCGCCGCGATGGGACCGAGCATCGCGTAGGCGATCCCGGGCTTGTCCTCGACGCCCATGACCAGGATGCGCGCCTCGTCGCGGTTGAACGCGATGCCGGAGATGATCGCCTGCTCCATGGAGTCGTTCTCCTCGTAGGTGATGAGCGTGCCCGGCCCCGCCGACTCGGGATCCTCGAACGACGAAAGCACGCGCAGCTTGACCAGGTACTTGCCGGCGAACTCGACCGAGCGGATCTGCAGCACTTTGGACCCCTGGCTCGCGAGCTCCAGCATCTCCTCGAACGTGATCGTGTCGAGGCGGCGCGCCTCCGGCACGATGCGCGGGTCGGTCGTGTACACGCCGTCGACGTCGGTGTAGATCTGGCACTCGTCGGCCTTGAGCGCGGCCGCCATCGCGACCGCCGACGTGTCCGATCCGCCGCGCCCGAGCGTGGTCACGTTGCCGTCGCGGTCGACGCCCTGGAACCCGGCGACGACGACCACCCTCCCCGCCTCGAGGTCGCGCCGCATCGCGGCCTGGTCGATATCGAGGATGCGCGCCTTGGTGTACGCGTTGTCGGTCAGCACGCGCACCTGCCCGCCGGTGTAGCTCTTCGCCGGGATGCCCATCTCCTTCAGCGCGATCGCGAGGAGCCCGATCGTCACCTGCTCGCCGGTCGCGGCGACGACGTCGAGCTCGCGTGGGTCCGGGGACGGCGACAGCTCCTTCGCGAGGCCGAGCAGCCGGTTGGTCTCGCCGCTCATCGCCGACACGACGACGACGAGCTGGTGCCCGGCACGGCGATGCCAGGCGACGCGCTTCGCGACGTTGCGGATGCGGTCGGTCGAGCCGACCGAGGTGCCGCCGTACTTCTGGACGATCAGGGCCATGGCCGTCGCAAGGCGTCCGGTCGCGCGCGCGTCAGAGCGCGCGGAACACGAGCGTCGCGTTGGTGCCGCCGAACCCGAAGGAGTTCGACAGCGCGCCGCGGATGGCCATCTTCCGCGCGGCCAGCGGGACGAAGTCGAGGTCGCAGGCCGGGTCGACGTTGAACAGGTTCGCGGTCGGCGGCGCGACCTGGTCGCGGATCGCGAGCACCGTGAACACCGCCTCGATGCCGCCGGCCGCGCCCAGCAGGTGACCGGTCATCGACTTGGTCGAGCTCACCGCGAGCTTCGCGGCGTGCTCGCCGAACGCGCGCTTGACCGCCGTGCATTCGGCGACGTCGCCGATCGGCGTCGAGGTGCCGTGCGCGTTGATGTAGTCGATGTCGGCCGGCGCCATCCTGGCGTTCTTCAGCGCGTTCAGCATGCTGCGCCGCGCGCCGTCGCCGTCGTCGGGCGGCGCCGTGATGTGGTGCGCATCCGCCGACATGCCGTAGCCGGTGAGCTCGCAGTAGATGCGCGCGCCGCGCGCCCGGGCGTGCTCGAGCTCCTCGATCACGACGATGCCGGCGCCTTCGCCGAGCACGAAGCCGTCGCGGTCGCGGTCCCACGGCCGGCTCGCCGTCGCGGGGTCGTCGTTGCGGTGGGACAGCGCGCGAGCCGCAATGAACCCGCCGATGCCGAGCGGGCTCACCGTCGCCTCGGCGCCGCCGGCGACCATCAGGTCGGCGTCGCCGTACTCGATGAGCCGCGCCGCCTCGCCGATCGAATGGTTCGCGGTCGAGCACGCGGTGACCGTCGCGAGGTTCGGGCCCTTGTAGCCGTAGTGGATCGACAGCAGCCCCGAGATCATGTTGATGATCGTGCCCGGGACGAAGAACGGACTCACCTTGCGCAGGCCGCCGGTCGTGAATGCGACGTGGGTGTCCTCGATCATCGGCAGGCCGCCGATGCCCGAGCCGATGCACACGCCCGCGCGCTCCTTGTCGCCGTTCCATCCCTCGAGGCCCGCGTCGCGGATGGCTTCCATCGACGCGACCAGCCCGTAGTGGACGAACGTGTCGTAGCGCCGCGCTTCCTTCGCGGACAGCCACTTCGTCACGTCGAAGCCGCGCACCTCGCCGGCGATGCGCACCGGGAAGCTCGACGCGTCGAACCGCGTGATCGGGCCGATGCCCGGGCGCGCGGCGAGGATGTTCTCCCACGCCGCGTCGAGCCCGATGCCGACGGGCGAGACGATGCCGAGCCCGGTGACGACGACGCGACGACCTGCCATGGGTGCTGCCCGAGGGCCTGCGGACGGGAAAGGAAAGGAAGCCACGCGCCCGGACGGACGCGCGCCCTGCTTCGCGCGAAGACGGCAGGGCCTCGCCGCCCGCGCGCCTGGAACCGGCGCTATTTCTTCAGGTGCGCGCCGACGTAGTTGATCGCCTGCTGGACGGTGGTGATCTTCTCCGCCTCCTCGTCAGGGATCTCGGTCTCGAACTCCTCCTCCAGCGCCATCACCAGCTCGACCGTGTCGAGCGAGTCCGCGCCCAGATCGTCGACGAACGACGACTCGTTCTTGATGTCGGCCTCGTTCACGCCGAGTTGCTCGGCGACGATCTTCTTGACGCGTTGCTCCACGTTGTCCATGCGTCTCCTCCCTCGCGGGGCCGTATGGGACGATCCCCAAACGGCGGATTTTACCAGATCGCGTGCCGCCGTCGCCGGGTCCCGACAGCGACCGATCGCGGGATGCGTCCCCGATTCGATCCGCCGCCAACGTCCCTTCAACGCCGTCGATCACGCCATGTACATGCCGCCGTTCACATGCAGCGTCGCCCCGGTGATGTAGGCGGCCCGGGGTCCGGCCAGGAAGGCCACCGCCTCGGCGATGTCCTCCGGCGTGCCGAGCCGGCCGAGCGGCACGCGGGCGAGCAGCGCCTCGCGCTGCGCATCCGCCAGCGCCCTGGTCATGTCGGTGTCGACGAACCCGGGCGCCACGCAGTTGACGGTGATGTTGCGGCTGCCGACTTCCTGCGCGAGCGACTTGGTGAAGCCGACCAGCGCGGCCTTCGCGGCCGCGTAGTTGGCCTGCCCCGGGTTCCCGGTCGATCCCACCACCGAGCCGATCTGGATGATGCGGCCGCGACGCGCCTTCATCATGCCGCGCAGGCAGGCCTTCGCGAGCCGCCACGCGGGCTTCAGGTTGGTCGCCATGATGGCGTCCCACTCGTCGTCCTTCATGCGCACGAGCAGGTTGTCGCGCGTGATCCCGGCGTTGTTCACCAGGATCGCGACCGGGCCGAAGCGCTTCTCGATGTCGACGAGCACGGCGTCGGTGGCCGCCGCATCGGTGACGTCGAGCCGGATGCCCGCGCCCGCGAAGCCGCCCTCCTTCAGTGCCGCGTCGATCGACGCCGCGCCCGCGTCCGTCGTTGCCGTGCCGACGACCGTCGCGCCTTCGCGCGCGAGCGCCATCGCGATCGCACGGCCGATGCCGCGCGTCGCGCCGGTCACCAGCGCCACCTGCCCGTCGAGATCCTTCGCCATCGCGTCTCCCGTCGGCGCGGTCAGCCGAGTGCGGCCTTCGCGTCGCCGAGCGCATGCCCGTCGGTCAGCGCGTGGACCTTGAGCGTCGCCTCGATCTTGCGCGCGAGCCCGGCGAGCACGCGCCCGGGCCCGGCCTCGATCACGTCGGTGACGCCGCGCGCGGCGATCGCGCGGACCGTGTCAGTCCAGCGCACCGCGCTCGCCGCCTGCTTCGCGAGCGCCGCGCGGATCGCCTCCGGCGTACGGTGCTCGGCGACGTCCACGTTGTGGAGGACGGGGATCGACGGTGCGCGGAACTCGACCTCGGCGAGGCGCGCGGCGAGCCGCTCCGCCGCCGGCCTGAGCAGCGAGCTGTGGAAGGGCGCCGACACGGGCAGCAGCATCCCGCGCTTCGCGCCGCGCGCCTTCGCCGCCTCGATCGCGCGCTCGACGGCCGTGCGGTGGCCGGCGATCACGAGCTGGCCGGGCGAGTTGAAGTTCACCGCCTCGACGACCTCGCCCTGCGCCGCCTCGCGGCACGCCTCGCGGATCGCGTCGTCGTCGCCGCCCAGGATCGCCGCCATCGCGCCCACGCCCGGCGGCACCGCATCCTGCATCGCCTGCGCGCGGAAACGTACGAGCGGCACGGCGTCGTGAAACGCGAGCGCGCCCGCGGCGACGAGCGCCGAGTACTCGCCCAGGCTGTGGCCGGCGAGCACGGCGGGCGTCGCGCCCCCGGCGGCCTGCCAGGCGCGCCACGCCGCCACGCCCGCCGCCAGCATCACCGGCTGCGTGTTGGTGGTGAGGTTGAGCGCTTCCGCGGGGCCGTCGGTCACGAGCGCCCACAGGTCGTCGCCGAGCGCCTCGCTCGCCTCGTCGAACGTCGCGCGCACGACGGGATGGTCGTCCCAGCCTGCCATCATGCCGAGCGACTGCGAGCCCTGCCCCGGAAACACCACCGCGAGCTTCGTCATCTCATCCCCACCGCACGAGCGCGGCGCCCCACGTGAACCCGCCGCCGACGCCGAGCATCATCACATGGTGCCCGGCGCGGATCCGGCCGTCGCGCACCGCCTCGTCGAGCGCGAGCGGCACCGACGCGGCCGACGTGTTCGCGTGCCGGTCGACGGTGACGACGACGCGCTCCGGCGGGATCTCGAGCCGCTTCGCGGTCGCGTCCATGATGCGCAGGTTCGCCTGGTGGGGGATCAGCCAGTCGATCGCCGAGCGCGGCATCGACACGGCGGCGAGCGTCTCGTCGGCCGCCTCCGCGAGCACGCGGACTGCGAACTTGAACACCGCCTGGCCGTCCATGTGCACGAACGGCGTGCCGTCCACCGCGCCGTTGCGGACCTGGCCCGGTACGCACAGCATCCCGCGCTGGCTGCCGTCGGCGTGCAGGCGCGTCGCCAGGATGCCCGCCTCGCGCGAGGGCACGAGCACCGCGGCTCCCGCGCCGTCGCCGAACAGCACGCAGGTCTTCCGGTCGCTCCAGTCGAGGATGCGCGAGTAGACCTCGCTCCCGACCACGAGCGCGTTGCGCACGCCGCCGGTGCGGATCATCGCGTCGGCGATCGCCAGCGCGTACACGAAGCCGGAGCACACCGCCTGCACGTCGAGCGCCGGCCCGCCGTGCACGCCGAGCTTGTGCTGCAGGATGCAGGCCGTCGACGGGAAGATCATGTCGGGCGTCGTGGTCGCGACGATGATCAGGTCGATGTCCGCCGCCGCCAGCCCCGCCGCCGCGAGCGCCTCGCGCGACGCCGCGAGCGCGAGGTCGGACGCCATCTCGCCGTCGGCGGCGATGTGGCGCTGCCGGATGCCGGTGCGCGTGCGCACCCACTCGTCGCTCGTGTCGACGCCGCGTCGCGCGAGGTCGTCGTTGGTGAGCACCTCCGCCGGAAGGTAGGCGCCGGTGCCGGCGATGCGGCTATGTCGCATCGTGGGCGATGGGCGCTTCGCCGAGCGCGCCCGCCGGCATCGCCGCGATGCGCTGCGCGATGCGGTCGAGCACGCCGGCGACGATCTCGGCGTGCGCCTTCAGGAGCGCGTGCTTGAACGCGAGCACGTCGGCCCCGCCGTGGCTCTTGACGACGACCCCCTTGAGGCCCACGAGCGTCGCGCCGTTGAGCCGGCGCGGGTCGATGCGGCGCTTGAAGCGCATCAGCACCGGATAGGCGACGATCGCGGCGGCCTTCGAGAGGAGCCCGCTCGTGAACTCGGCCTTCAGGAACTCGTAGAGCATCTGCGCGAGCCCCTCGGAGGTCTTCAGCGCGACGTTGCCGACGAAGCCGTCGCACACGATGACGTCGGTCGTGCCGCGGTAGATGTCGGTGCCCTCGACGTTGCCGTGGAAGTTGAGGCCGGACGCCCTGAGGAGCTCGGCGGTCTCCTTGACGAGCTCGTTGCCCTTGATGTCCTCCTCGCCGATGTTGAGGAGGCCGACGGTGGGGCGCTCGATGTGCTCGACCGCCGTGACCAGCGCGCTCCCCATCGCCGCGAACTGCACGAGCTGCTGCGACGTGCAGTTCACGTTCGCGCCGAGGTCGAGCATCGTGACGACGCCCTTCTTGGTCGGCAGCTGCGACGCGATCGCCGGGCGGTCGATGCCGGGCAGCGTCTTCAGCACGAAGCGCGCGATGCCCATCAGCGCGCCGGTGTTGCCGGCGGACACGCAGCCGTGCGCCTCGCCGTCGCGGACCAGGTTGATCGCGACGCGCATCGACGAGTCCTTCTTGCGACGCAGCGCGTCCGCCGGCGCGTCGTCCATCTCGACGACCTCGGACGCCGCGCGCAGGCGCGCGCGGGCCTTCGCCGGCGAGCGTGACTTCGCGAGCAGCGGCTCAAGAACCTCGACGCGCCCGACCAGCACGACCGACGCGTCAGGCGTCTCCTCGAGGAACGCGAGCGACGCGGGGACGGTCACGGCAGGGCCGTGGTCCCCGCCCATCGCGTCGACGGCGACGGTGACGGTCATCGGCGGGACGCGCTCGCGCGCCTCGCCGGGGCCCGGTGGCGTTCCGTGCCGCGGTAGGAGGCGGCGGGAGCGCGGCGCGGCCGCGGCGTCAGGCGCACGCGCGGCGTGGCGTTACTCGTCGGCCTTGGTCTTGACGACCTTGCGGCCGCGGTAATAGCCGCTCGGGCTGATGTGGTGGCGGCGGTGCGTCTCGCCGCTCACCGGCTCGACGGCGAGCGCGGGCGCGGTGAGGTGGTCGTGCGCCCGGTGCATGCCGCGCTTCGACGGCGACTTCTTGTTCTGCTGAACAGCCATGTCGTCTCTCCTTGCTTCCTCGCGCGCCGGCGCGACAACCGCGCCGGCCGCCATGATCCTGCATTCGCGCCCCGCGCGGAACCGCCGCGTGGCGTCCTCGTGTTGCCGGCGATCACGCCGCCGTCTTACTCGCGCACCGGACAGCGGCCCTCGTGGCGCGGCGCGAACGGCAGCGTCAGCACCAGTTCGTCCTCGACCAGCGTCGCCGGGTCGAGGGGCCCGGCCGCGAGGATCACCTCGACCTCGCTCTGGGCATCCAGCGCGGCGAGGTCGCGCTCGCTCTTCGCCAGGAGCACGTCGGTCGCCTGCGCGACCCGCCAGTCCATTCGCCCGAGGCAACGCTGGCAGGTGAGCGGCACGCTGCCCGAGACGTCGATCGCGAGCGACGCGCGGCCCTCGGCGCTTTGGCCGCCGGTGATCGACCACGCGATCGGCACCGGATCGTCGCCCGGCGCGAGGCTGTCGGCCACGTTGTCGAGGCCGCGAGCGTCGAGCGATCCCTCGATCCGGCCTTCCTGCGCGGAAAGCCGGAACGCGTCGAAACGGGAATCGGAGCGGGAACCGGTCATGCGGGCCGCTCCACCCGGACCCGTGGGCCCTGCCGGGCGCCGGCAGCACAAACGTCGGATAATACGGCGAATTCGGCCCCGTGTCAAAAAAGGGCCGATAAAACAACGGGGAAACCGCCTTGCGCCCGCTCGTCCTCGCCTCGACCTCCCGCTACCGCGCCGCGCTGCTCGACCGGCTGGGCCTCGCGTACCGGGTCGACGCCCCGGGCGTCGACGAGGCCGCCCGCCCGGGCGAGAGCGCCGCGGATGCCTGCGTCCGCCTCGCCGAGGCCAAGGCGCGCGCCGTGGCCGCCCGGCACCCGGGCGCGCTCGTCATCGGTTCCGACCAGATCGCCGACTGCGACGGCCGCCATGTCGGCAAGCCGGGGACGCTCGAACGCGCCCGCGAGCAGCTCGCCGCGCTGTCCGGTCGCACGGTCGTCTTCCACACCGGCGTCGCCGTGCTCGACGCGACCAGCGGCCGCTGCGCGGTCGAGCGCGTCGACGTGCGCAGCAGGTTCCGCCGCCTCGACCGCGGCGACATCGAGGCCTACCTCGCGCGCGAGCCGGCGCTCGACTGCGCAGGCTCGGTCCGATCGGAGCGGCTGGGCATCGCGCTGTTCGACGCCATCGAAAGCGACGATCCGACGGCGCTCGAGGGCCTGCCGCTCATCGCCACTTGCCGGTTGCTGCGCGACGCCGGGCTCGATGTGCTGACGCGATGACCGCGGGCGGCTCGCTGCTGCTCGTCCCCGCGCTGCTCGGGGATTCGCCGCCGGAGAGCGTGCTGCCGGCGCGAACGCTCGCCCTCGCGCGCACTGCCCGCCATTGGGTGGTCGAAACGCCGAAGGCGGCGCGCGCGTACCTCAAGGCGATCGGCCATCCGGGCCCCATCGCCTCGCTCGACATTCGCGAGTTGCCGGAGCGCGCCGACGCGTCGACGCTTGCCGCGCTCCTCGCGCCGGCGCGCGCAGGACACGCGGTCGCCCTGGTTTCCGATGCCGGCGCCCCGGGCGTCGCCGATCCCGGTGCGGCGCTCGTCGCCACGGCGCACGCCTCGGGCTTGCGCGTCGTGCCGCTGGTCGGGCCCTCGTCGGTCCTGCTCGCGCTGATGGCGTCGGGACTCTCGGGCCAGGCGTTCGCGTTCCACGGCTACCTGCCGGTGCGCGACCCGGAGCGTGCCGCGCGGCTGCGCGAGCTCGAGGCCGAGTCGCGCGCGTCGTCGCGCACGCAGGTGTTCATCGAGACGCCGTTCCGCAACGCCGCGATGCTCGCCACGCTCGTGGCGACGCTATCGCCCCGCACGCGCCTCGCGGTGGCGGTCGACCTCACGCTGCCGACCGAGTCGATCGCCATGCGGACGATCGAGCGGTGGCGGGGGGTGGACGGGGCCGCCTACCAGCGGCGGCCGGCGGTCTTCCTGTTCGAAGCGGAGCGAGGGCGAGGCGCGTAGCCCGCGACGGCGCTCGAATCCAAGCCGGAGACGGGAACCGGCAGAGGGGATGGCGCTTCGATCGGAGCCCGAATCCGATCTCCCGTTCCGTCGGCCCGCGTCGCGCTACTGCGCGCTCTGCTCCTCCGGCCAATCCTTGATGTAGCTCTTGAGCATCCGGTTCTCGAAGCTCTGCTCCTCGTACACGGCCTTCGCGACGTCGTGGAACGAGACGACGCCCTGCAGCGTCGGGCCGTCCATCACCGGCACGTAGCGCTCGTGGCGCTCCAGCATCGAGCGGCGAAGCTCCATCACGTCGAGGCCGGGCGTGGCGGTGAGCGGGTCGCGCGCGTAGATGTCGCTGACCTTGAGCGCGCCGAGCGTCCCGCCGTGCTTGGCCATCGCCTCCAGCACCTCGCGGAACGTCAGCATGCCGGCGAGCCGGCCGTGGTCCATCACGACCAGCGAGCCGATGTCGTGCTGCGCCATCACGCGGACCGCGTCGATGACCGAGCCGTCCGGCCCGGTCGTGAAGAGCGTGTTGCCCTTGATCCTCAGGATCTCGCTGACCAGCATGGCGACCTCCAGGCGTCGGGCGCGCCCGCGCGTATCGCGCGGAACCTGCGTCTCGGCCTAGGGTACGCCCGGGGCCCGCGACGGTGCAACCCGCCTCGGTCCTACTTGTAGAGGACCGACGGCAGCCAGAGGCCGATGCCGGGGAAGATGTAGAGCAGCGCGAGCGCGATCACCTGGATCGCCATGAACGGCATCATCCCCGCGAAGATCGCGTTCAGCGTGACGTGCGGCGGCGAGACGCCCTTCAGGTAGAACGCCGCCATCGCCACCGGCGGCGACAGGAACGCGGTCTGCAGGTTGAGCGCGACCAGCAGCCCGAAAAACAGCGGATCGATCTGGAAGTGCATCAAGAGCGGGATGAAGATCGGCATGAAGATGACGATGATCTCGGTCCACTCGAGCGGCCATCCCAGCAGGAAGATGATGATCTGCGCGAGGATCATGAACTGGATCGGCGTCAGCTCCATCGACAGCACCCAGCTGTTCACCACCTCCTGGCCGCCGAGCAGCGCGAACGCGGCGGAGAAGATCGACGAGCCGACGAACAGCCAGCACACCATTGCGGAGGTCTTCGCAGTCAGGAACACCGACTCGCGCACCGTGTTGAAGAGGTTGACCTGGAACACCGCGACGACGCACCAGATCGCCGTGGCGATCGCCGAGGCCCATCCGACGTAGCGCGGCACCGGAATCTCCAGCACCTCGAACTGGAACAGGATGAACCAGACGATCGACAGCCCGATCACGATCCACAGAGGCAGCCACCACCGGAAGATCCGACGGCGCTCCTCGGCGGGTCGCGCGATGAGCGCGTAGACCGCGGCCAGCACGAAGCCGCCAAACGATCCGACGGCGGCGGCCTCGGTGGGCGTCGCCAGGCCGAACACGATCGAGCCCAGCACCGCGAGGATCAGGATCGCGAGCGGGAAGAACGAGGCGAGCAGCAGCTTGAAGACCTCGAGCTGCTCCAGCGTGAAGAACAGGTAGAAGACGACGAAGAACGCGAGGCCGATGCCCGCGGTGATCCAGAACCCGTTGGGCGCGGGAATCCGCTCCCACGCGTGCGCGTCCGCCGTCTTCGCCGCGGGTGCCGGTGCCGGCTTGGCGGCGGGCGCCTTCGGCGCCTCGACCTTGGCGGCAGGCGCGGCCTCGTCCGTCCTGGGTGGCTCCTGCAGGCCGCCTTCCTCGGATGGCGGCTCCTGGAGCCCGCCCGACGACGGCTCGCGGACGGAAGCCGACTCGCCGCTGTCGTCGAAGCCGATCCCCATCTCCTGCACGCCGGTCATGTCGGTGACGACGTCGGGCTTGGTCAGCGAATGCCAGGTGAGGCCCATCAGCACGGCGAACGCGATCGCGGGCAGCAGCGCCACGAAGAGCTCGCGCCGCGCGGTGGGCACCGCCGCGTCCCCGGTGAGCCGCATCGCGCCGAACAGCCCCGGCACCGCCTTCGAGCCGACCAGGCGCTTCGCCGCCGCGGCCGCCGGCGTCAGCTCGACGCGGCGCTCGGCCTCGGGCAGCGGCGGCATCCACGAGGGCTTGAGCTTCGCGACGAGCATCACGTAGGCGATGTAGAGCCCCGCGAGCATGATGCCGGGGAAGAACGCCCCGGCGTAGAGCTGCACGACCGACACGCCCGCGGTCGCGCCGTAGACGATCAGCATGACCGACGGCGGGATCAGGATGCCGAGGCAGCCGCCTGCCGTGATGACGCCCGCCGAGATCTTGACGTTGTAGCCCGCGCGCAGCATCGCCGGGAACGCGAGCAGGCCCATCAGCGTGACCACCGCGCCGACGATGCCGGTGGCAGTCGCGAACACGGCGCAGGTGACGAGCGTTGCGACGGCGAGCGAACCCGGGATGCGGGCCAGCGCGAGATGCAGGCTCTTGAAAAGCTTCTCGATCAGGTTCGACCGCTCGACCAGGTAGCCCATGAACACGAACAGCGGGATCGAGATCAGCACGTCGTTCGACATCACCGAGTACGCGCGCTGCACCATCAGGTCGAGCGTCTGCCGCGCCGCCGTGTGGTGGTCGGCGCTGTAGTAGGCGAGGAACGCGAACATCACGCCCATGCCCATCAGCGTGAACGCGGTCGGGAACCCGAGCATGATCGCGACGACGATCAGCGCGAGCATCAGGAGGCCGAGGTGGCCGTTGGTCATCTGCGACGGCGCCGGCATCAGCCAGAACACGCCGATGACGACCATCGCCATGATGGACAGGCCGAACCAGACTTCCTTCCTCATCCGCCCCCCCGTCGGCCCTGCCGCCCAGCGGCGGCGCAGCGTCCCGCTCCGCTCACGCGCCGTGTTCCGGCGTCACGTACTTGTCGAGCTTCGCGATGTCCTCGTCCTTCACGTGCACCATCTTCTTGAGCTTGTCGACGTCGACCTCCTCGACGTCCTCCTCGCGCGACGGCCACTCGCCCTGCGCGAGGCAGATGACGCAGCGGACGATCTCGACGATGCCCTGCAGGATCAGGAACGCGCCGGCGACCGGGATGATGGTCTTGAACGGGTAGATCGGCGGCCCCTCGGCGGTGATGTTCGAGTGCTCGTTGATCGCCCAGGACTCGCCCGCGTACACGTAGCCGGCCCAGATCAGCGCGATCACGCCGGGGATGAAGAACGCGATGTACAGCGTCAGGTCCAGGCTCGCCTGGAGCCGCGGCGGGAAGAAGCCGTACAGCACGTCGCCGCGCACGTGGCCGTTCTTCGACAGCGTGTAGGCGCCGGCCATCATGAACAGCGTGCCGTACAGCATGATCATCACGTCGAACGCCCACGCGTGCGGGTTCGACAGCACGTAGCGCGAGAACACCTCCCAGGTGATGAGCCCGGTGAGCGCGACGATCAGCCAGGCGAAGACCTGGCCGGCGAAGGTGCTGACCTTGTCGATCGTGAGCATCAGGCGTTGCATCGATCGCTCCGTGGCGCGCGCGCCGTCCTCGGGTTCACCCCAGCGTCAAAAAAAGACACCATCCGGGGGCGCCGGATGGTGTCCCTCGCCACCTGCATCAGGCCTTCTTGGCGCCGCCGGCCGGCTTCTGGCCGAAGTAGAAGTTGTACGCCATGCGGCGGTTGACGTTGTTGTCCATGTCCCACTTCACCGCGCGCTCGGCGAACGCGCGCTGCGAGTCGAGGATCTCCTTGAAGAGCGGGTTCTCGTCCGACTTCTTCTTGGCGATGCCCTCGTACACGTCGAGCTGGCGCTGCAGCACCGAGTCGGGCGTCTTGTAGAACTTGACGCCCTGCTTCTGCTGCATCTCGATGTAGTCCTTCGAGTAGCGATCGATCGCCTTCCACGCGAGGTCGGCGGAGGCCGCGTCGACGGCGTTCGAGATGATCGCCTTCATCTTGTCGGGCAGCGCGTCGTACTTGGTCTTGTTGAACATGATCTCGAACTGCTCGGCGTTCTGGTGGAAGCTCTGCAGCATGCAGACCTTCGAGACGTCCGGGAAGCCGAGGAGGCGGTCGCTGGTCATGTTGTTGAACTCGGCCGCGTCGAGCAGGCCGCGGTCCATCGCGGGCACGATCTCGCCGCCGGGCAACGCGTTGACCGCCGCGCCGAGCGCCGTGAACACGTCGACCGACAGGCCGACGGTGCGGTACTTGAGCCCCTTCAGGTCGTCGGACTTGGTGATCGCCTTCTTGAACCAGCCGAGCGGCTGCGTCGCCATCGGTCCGTACGGGAACGACACGACGTTGGCGCCGACCGAGCTGTAGAGCTTGTTCAGGAGGTCGCGGCCACCGCCGTAGCGGTGCCACGACAGCAGCATGTTCGCGTCCATGCCGAACGCCGGGCCCGAGCCCCACAGCGCGAGCGCGTTCTGCTTGCCGTAGTGGTAGACGAGCACGCCGTGGCCGCCGTCGAGCGTGCCCTTCGACACGCCGTCGAGCAGGCCGAACGCCGGAACCACCGCGCCGGCAGGGAGCACCTCGATCTTGAGGTCGCCGCCGGTCATGTCGTTGACCTTCTTCGCGTAGTCCTGCGCGTACTCGTGGAAGATGTCCTTCGCCGGCCAGGTCGACTGCCAGCGCATCGAGATCGGGCCGGTCTGGCCCTTGGCGATCATCGGGAAGCCGAGCGTGCCCGCGGTGGCGGCGGTCGCGGTGGCGGCTTTGAGGAAGCGGCGGCGTCCGCCGGTCTTGTGCGGCGCGGCGGCCGCGCGGGTCTTCTCGGTCATGGTCTCCTCCAAATGCGGTGCGGGACGCGCCGCGGG
>DASTCK010000038.1:0-19059 GCA_035711225.1 Casimicrobiaceae bacterium | reverse complement strand
CTGCCAGTAGCCGATCAGGCTCTTCAGCAGGTCGGGGCGCCGCAGGAGCGGGCTGTCCGCCGGCGTCGCGCCGCCGAGCGTCACGTGGTTGCCGCCGCCGGTGCCGGTGTGCCGGCCGTCGAGCATGAACTTCTCGGTGCCAAGGCGCACGTTGCGCGCGTCCTCGTAGAGCGCGGTGGTCGCGTCGATCAACGCCCGCCAGTTCGCGGCCGGCTGCACGTTCACCTCGATCACGCCCGGGTCGGGCGTCACCTGCAGCACGGACAGGCGCGGGTCGCGCGGCGGCGGATAGCCTTCGACCACGACGGCCGCGTCGGTCTCGCGCGCGGCATCCTCGATCGCCGCGATCAGCGCGACCGCGGCTTCGAGGCGCTCGAGCGGCGGCAGGAACACGCGCACATGGCCGTCGCGCGCCTCGACGCACAGCGCGGTCTTGATGACGTCGCGCCCGGCCACGCCCTTCCCCGCACCGCGCGACGACCCGCGGGGCGTGTCCAGCGCGGCGCGCGGCGCGAACGGATCGACCGCGGGCTCGCGATCGTCGTCCTCCGGCCGGACCCAGGGCAGCGATCCGAGCGGCAGCCTCAGGCCGAGCGGCGAATCGCCGGGCAGCAGGTAGAGCCGCTCGCGGCGCAACGGCCACGGGCTCGTCTCCCAGGCGATGTCCGCGCTCGCCGGCGCTGGCCGCAGCGGCAGCACGAGCCCGGCCGGCCGCGTGAGACCCGCCTGCAACAGCTGCGCGAGGCGTGCCCGCTCGCCGGGCTTGCTCAGGTCCGCGTGCAGCGGGTCGACGTTGACGGGCAGCGCGGATTCGGCCGCGAGCAGCTTCGGCACGTCCTCGTAGGCGACGATCGCGTATTCGGGAGGCACACCGAGCCGAGCCGCGAGCGCGCTGGCGTACCGCCTCGCGTCGTCGAAGGTCGCGGTGCCCGGCGACGACGGATCGGCCAGGCGCGCGGGGTCGCGCCACAGCGGCTCGCCGTCGGCGCGCCAGAAGATGCCGATCGCCCAGCGCGGGAGCGGCTCGCCCGGGTACCACTTGCCCTGTGCGTCGTGCAGGAGGCCGCCCGGCGCGAGCCGCGCCTTGAGCCTTCGCGCGAGCGCGTCGGCGAGCTTGCGCTTCGCCGGCGAGAGCGCAGTGACATTCCATTCGGCACCGTCCATGTCGTCGACCGACACGAACGTGGGCTCGCCGCCCTGCGTGAGGCGCACGTCGCCCGCCGCGAGCTCCAGGTCGACCGCCTCGCCGAGCGCGTCGATCGCCTTCCACTGGACGTCGCTGTAGGGCCGCGTGACGCGCGGATCCTCGTGGATTCGCGCGACGCTCATCGCGAACTCGAACCCGACCTCGCAGGGATCGGTGAAGCCGATGATCGGCGCGGCGCTGCCGGGATCGGCCGTGCAGGCGAGCGGAAGGTGGCCCTCGCCCGCGAGCAGGCCCGAGGTCGGGTCGAACCCGATCCAGCCCGCACCCGGGACGAACGCCTCGGCCCAGGCGTGCAGGTCGGTGAAGTCGCGGTCGGTGCCCGCGGGCCCGTCGAGCGGCTTCACGTCCGCGACCAGCTGGATCAGGTAGCCGGAGGCGAAGCGCGAGGCGATCCCGAGGTGGCGAAGGATCTGCACCAGGAGCCATCCGGTATCGCGGCACGAACCGCTGCCGGCTTCCAGCGTGAACTCCGGCGCCTGGACGCCCGGCTCCATGCGCACGAGGTAGCGGATCTCCTGCTGCAACTCGTGGTTGAGGCGCACCAGCAGGTCGACGGTCGTCTCGGCGGGCCTCACGCTCGCGCGGAAGCGTTCGATCCAGGCGGCGAGGCGCGGCGTCGCCGGCGCGGTCTCGAGGAAAGGCTTCAGCTCCTTCGCGAGCGTGCCCGCGTACGCGAACGGAAAGCGCTCGGCGTAGGGCTCGACGAAGAAGTCGAACGGGTTGATGACCGAGAGGTCGGCGGTCAGGTCGACGACGACCGACAGCTCGCTCGCGCGCTCCGGGAACACGAGCCGCGCGACCCAGTTGCCGTAGGGATCCTGCTGCCAGTTGAGGAAGTGCCCCGACGGCGAGACGTCGAGCGAGTACCCGACCACCGGCGTGCGGCAATGAGGCGCCGGCCGCAGCCGGATCTCGTGCGGCGACAGACTGACGGGCCGGTCGAACCGGTAGGTCGTGCGGTGCGTGAGGCCGACGCGGATCGCCACGTAGGGGCTCGCGACCCGCTCAGGCCCAGTTCGGGTCCGGCAGGTCGGCGAACACGCGCCGCAGGCCCTCGCCCCACTGCTCGTGCACCATCCGGAAGTACGGGTCGGCCTCGTCGATGCGCCGCTGCATGCGCACGCGCAGCGCGTCGGTCTCGTAGGAGACGAGGTCGATCGGGAGGCCCACCGAGATGTTGCTGCGCATCGTCGAGTCGAACGAGACCAGGATGCACTTGGTCGCCGCCGACAGCGAGGTGGCGCGCGTGATCACTCGGTCGATCACCGGCTTGCCGTACTTGCTCTCGCCGATCTGGAAGTACGGCGTGTCGGCGGTCGCCTCGATGAAGTTGCCCTCGCCGTACACCTGGAACAGCCGGGGCGGCTCGCCGCGGACCTGCCCGCCGACGATGAAGTTGGCCGAGCTGTCGACGTTGTTCTGCACCAGGTAGGGGCCGTCGCGCGTCTTGACCTCGCGCAGCGCGTCGCCGACCAGGCGCGTCGCGTCGAACATCGACTGCGCGTTCATCAGGTTGAGCGCGCTCTCGCCGGTGCGCATGCGCTGCTCGAGCGTCGAGAGCACGTTCTGCGTGATCGACAGGTTGCCCGAGGTCAGCGTGACGATGACGCGGTCGCCGTCCTTCGCGTAGACGCGCATCTTCGAGAAGCGCGCGATCTGGTCGACGCCGGCGTTGGTGCGCGAGTCCGACGCGAACAGGAGTCCCGCGTCGAGCGACATGGCGACACAGTAGGTCATGGCGAGCCGGGGAGCGAAAGCGCGGATTCTAGCCGACGCCGGGCGCTCAGGCGGCGGGCACCAGGAAGCGTCGCGCGACCTCGTTGCCCAGCGCCCCGACGCGCGCCAGGAAATCCATCAGGTACTCGTGCAGCCCGAAGCGCATGATGTCGTCGGTGCGGCCGTAGTGGAGCCGCGCGTGGAGCTCGCCGCTCATCCGCTCGAGCTCGCGGCTGCGCTCGTCGCAGAGCTCGCGCAGGATGTCGTCGATCAGGTTCATGCAGGCGTGCAGCGAGCGCGGCATGTCGGCCCGCAGCACCAGGAGCTCGGCCACGCGGCGCGGCGAGATCACGTCGCTGTAGATGCGCCGGTAGGACTCGAAGCCGGACACCGACTGCAGCAGCGACGCCCACTGGTAGTAGTCGACCGCTCCGCCGACGTCGGCCGCCGACGGCAGCAGGATGTGGTACTTGGTGTCGAGGATGCGCGCGGTGTTGTCGGCGCGCTCGAGGTGGGTCCCGAGCCGCAGGAAGCTGTACGCCTCGTCGCGCAGCATCGTGCCGACCGTGACGCCCCGGAACTGGTGCGAGCGCAACTTGACCCAGTCCAGGAACTCGCTGATCCCGCGTCCCTGGACGCCGGCGAAGTCGATCGTGCGCATCTCGAGCCACGCGGAGTTCAGGTCTTCGTACATCTCCGAGGTCATCGCGCCGCGCACCGCCCGCGCCGACTCCCGGGCGGCGCGCAGGCACGACCAGATCGACGACGGGTTGCCGGCGTCGAGGATCATGTAGCGCAGCACGCTCTCGGCGGCGAGCGTCTGGTGGCGGCCGTAGAACGCGGTGGCGAGACCGCAGGTGACGAGCGGCACGGCCCAGGGCTCGGCCCACGCGAGGCCGGGCTCCTGCTCGTGGTAGGGCAAAAGCGACGTGCGGTAGGTGACGTCGAGCAGGCGCGCGGTGTTCTCGGCCCGCTCGACGTGGCGGCCGACCCAGTAGAGGTCGTTGGCGGTCCGGGACAGCATGGCGGCGGTCAGTCGGCGAGCACCCAGGTGTCCTTGGTGCCGCCGCCCTGCGACGAATTCACCACCAGCGAGCCCTCGCGCAGCGCGACGCGGGTGAGCCCGCCGGGCACCACGTTCACCGACTTGCCGGACAGCACGTACGGCCGCAGGTCGATGTGGCGCGGCGCCACGCCGGACTCGACGAACGTCGGGCAGGTGGACAGGGCGAGCGTGGGCTGCGCGATGTACTTGTCGGGCTCGGCGAGGATGCGCGCGCGGAACGCCTCGCGTTCGGCCGCCGTCGAGGCGGGCCCGACGAGCATCCCGTAGCCGCCGGCGCCGTGGGTTTCCTTGACGACCAGCTCGGCCAGGCGCGCGAGCACGTGGTCGCGCTCCTGCGGCCGGTGGCACTGGTAGGTCGGCACGTTGTGCAGGATCGGCTCCTCGGCCAGGTACCAGCGGATCATCTCCGGGACGTACGGATAGATCGACTTGTCGTCGGCGACCCCGGTGCCGATCGCGTTGGCGAGCGTTACACGGCCGGCGCGGTACGCGGAGAAGAGCCCCGGGACGCCGAGCATCGAGTCGGGCCGGAAGGCGCGCGGGTCGAGGAAATCGTCGTCGACCCGCCGGTAGATGACGTGGACACGCTCGGGACCCCTGGTCGTCTTCATGTAGACGTTGTCGTCGCGGACGAACAGGTCCTGGCCCTCGACCAGCTCGACGCCCATTTGCTGCGCGAGGAACGTGTGCTCGAAGTACGCCGAGTTCCACGGCCCCGGGGTCAGGAGGGCGACGGTCGGGTCGTCGCGCTCGGGCGACACGCCGCGGAGGTTGTCGAGCAGGACGTCGGGGTAGTGCTGGACCGGCCGCACCGAGAGCGCCGCGAAGAGCTCGGGCAACAGGCGCATCATCATCTTGCGATTCTCGAGCATGTAGCTCACGCCCGACGGGACGCGCAGGTTGTCCTCGAGCACGTAGAACTCGCCCTCGCCGGCGCGCACGACGTCGACGCCGGCCACGTGCGCGTAGATGCGGCCCGGGACCTCGACACCGCGCATCTCGGCGCGGTACTGGGTGTTGCCGAGGATGCGGTCGGCAGGCACGGGCCCGCCGTCGAGGATCTTCTGGTCGTGGTAGACGTCGTCGAGGAAGGCGTTGAGCGCGCGCACGCGCTGGACGAGCCCGCGCTCGAGGACGTCCCAATCGTCCGCCGGGATGATGCGAGGCACCAGGTCGAACGGGATCAGGCGCTCCGTGCCCGTCTCCTCGCCGGTGACCGCGAACGTGATCCCGAGGCGGTGGAACGCGCGCTCCGCCTCCTCGCGCTTCTGGGCGATGCGTGTGGCCGGGGTGTTCGCGAGCCAGTCCGCGACGGGCTGGTAATGGGCCCGCACGCCCCCGTCGGGGGTGTGCATCTCGTCGTAGAAGGCGGGAGGCATCAGCGGGGGCGCGGGACGTCCGCCTGAGCTAGCAAAGGGCGAGCCATCGGGAAAAACACCTAGAATTCGGGCGTTTAGGGCACGACCACCGCCCAAGGCGCCCCAGTTGCACCAAGAGGGTGCGAAGGGACGCCCCTATACGGTGCAAACCAGTCAGACGCGCGCCCCTCGTGGCGTTCAACCCGTTTACTCGACCTCCCCCTTGTGCTCTAATCATGGCTCCTGTCTGGGTTCGCGGGGCGTTTAGCTCAGTGGTAGAGCACTGCCTTCACACGGCAGGGGTCGCTGGTTCGAACCCAGCAATGCCCACCACATCGAACCGAGGGGTTATGCGCAAAGCGTAACCCCTTTTTTTTTTGGGTGAAGCGGCGATAGGTGATGGGCGATAGGCGATAGCAACTTCCGCCGGGCGTGTGCGACGCGCGCCTGCCATCGCCTATCGCCTATCGCCCATCGCCGCCTTCCTGAATGTTGCATCCCGCCCTCAAGGCGTGCGTCTTCGACGCCTACGGCACGCTCTTCGACGTGCAGAGCGTCGCCGCGCGAGCCGAGGCGCTGGCACCCGGCCACGGCGCGGACCTCGCGCGGGTGTGGCGGGCCAAGCAGCTCGAGTACACGTGGCTTTCGAGCCTCATGACCGCGCCGCATTATGCGCGCCCGGATTTCCGCGCGATCACCGCGATGGCGCTCGAGTACGCGGTGGCGGCGCTGGTGCTGCCGCTGGACGCCGCTGCCCAGGCCGACCTGGCCCGAGAATACGAGCGGCTGGCGTTGTTCGCCGATGCGCGCGACGCTCTGGTCGCGCTGTCGCCGCGGCCGCGCTGGATCCTGTCGAACGGCACCCACGAGATGCTGGATCCGCTGCTCACCGCCTCCGGCCTGGACGACGTCCTCGACGGCTGCATCTCGGTCGACGAGGCCGGCGTCTACAAGCCGTCGCCCGCGGTCTACGCGCTCGCGGCGAAACGACTCGACCTCCCGCCCCCGTCCATCGCGTTCGTTTCGGCGAACGCGTGGGACGCGGCCGGCGCGCAGGCCTTCGGTTTCACCGCGTTCTGGATCAACCGCGCCGGCGTGCCGTTCGAGCGGCACGCGCCGGCGCCGGCGTATGCGGTGGGATCCTTGCGCGAGGTCGCGGCGATCGTGGCGGGGTGACGGGAAGAACGTAAAGCGGGAGTGGGGAGTGGGTGGTAGGGAGTGGCGACGGTGCGGTCGGTGGATCGCTGTTGCCACTCCCCACTCCCCACTCCCTTCCCTACTCGCGCTTTTCCTTCGCCGGCCTGACCTTCGCCACCGCCGCCCTCACCGCCTCCATCGCCTGCGGGCGCGGGAAGCTCTTGCGGTAAGCGAGCACGATGCGGCGCGACGGAACCGGCCGCGAGAACGGCACCGGGACGACGAGGCGGCTGTGGTACTTGGGCGTCAGCGCGTCGCGCGGCAACACCGAGACGCCGAGGCCCGACGCGACCATGTTGCGCACCGTCTCGAGCGAGTTGGTGCGCGCGGTCGGCACGTCCTGCCGGTTGAGCTCCGGACAGGCGTCGAGCACCTGGTCGCGGAAGCAGTGCCCGACGTTGAGCAGGATCGCGTGCTCGCCGGCGAGCTCGTCGGGATGCACCGACTTCCGCTTCGCCCACTTGTGCTCGCTCGGCACGACGACCTGGAACGGCTCCTCG
Source organism: Casimicrobiaceae bacterium (assembly GCA_035711225.1). GTDB lineage: Bacteria > Pseudomonadota > Gammaproteobacteria > Burkholderiales > Casimicrobiaceae > VBCG01. The sequence continues at coordinate 12,015 of DASTCK010000038.1, read as the reverse complement.
TACAGGAAAACGGTGGTCACGCCCGGTGGCTCGAACGGCAGCGCGACGATCGCCGCGTCGAGCCGGCCGCTCTTGAGCTCGGTCTCGAGCACCTCGGTCAGGTTCTCCTCGAGCTCGAGCGGCATCTGCGGGGCGAGCTTCCGCAGCGCCGGCACGAGGTCCGGAAGCAGGTACGGGGCGACCGTGTAGATCACGCCGAGCTTGAGCGGACCGGCGAGCGGATTGCTTCCCGCCTGGGCGAGCTCGCGGATGCGCGAGGCCTCCTCCAGCACCCGCTGCGCCTGCTCGACGATGCGCTCGCCGACCGGCGTCACGGTGATCTCCGACTTGCCGCGCTCGAACAGCGGCGTCCCGAGCTCGTCCTCGAGCTTGTGGATCGCGACCGACAGCGCCGGCTGGCTCACGAAGCACTTGGCCGCGGCGCGCCCGAAGCTCCGCTCCTGCGCGACGGCGACGAGGTAACGGAGCTCGTTCAGCGTCATGCGCGGATCGATGCCAGGTAGCGCGAGAACGCCTCGCCGGTCTCCGGGTGCTTGCGCCCGAAGTCGACGGTCGCCTCGAGGTAGCCCAGCTTGCTGCCGCAGTCGTAGCGGCGGCCGTCGAACGCGTAGGCCAGCACCTTCTCGTCGCGCGCCAGGTGCGCGATGCCGTCGGTGAGCTGGATCTCCCCGCCGCTGCCCGCCGGCATCGTGCGAAGGTGGTGGAAGATCCGCGGCGAGAGCACGTAGCGGCCGACCACCCCGAGCAGCGAGGGGGTCGTCCCGGGCTTCGGCTTCTCGACGATCCGCCGGACCGGCGCGAACCGGCCCGACATCGCGCCTGCCTCGACGACGCCGTAGCTCCCGGTCTCCTCGGGCCTGATCGTCATCACGCCGATGACCGAGGCCTCCTCGCGGGCGGCGACGTCCGCCATCTGCTTCATCACGGGCACGCGCGCGTCGATCAGGTCGTCGGCGAGCAGCACCGCGAACGGTTCGTCGTCGATGACCGGCTCCGCGCAGAGCACCGCGTGGCCGAGGCCCAGCGCCTCGGTCTGGCGGATGTAGATGCAGTTGATGCCGGCCGGGGTCGCCGACTGGACGGTCTCGAGCAGCGCGGTCTTGTTGCGCAGCGCGAGCTCGGTCTCGAGCTCGTAGGCCTTGTCGAAGTGGTCCTCGATCGCCCGCTTGTTGCGGCCGGTGATGAAGATCATGTCGGTGATGCCGGCCGCGGCCGCCTCCTCGACGGCGAACTGGATCAGCGGCTTGTCGACGATCGGCAGCATCTCCTTCGGACTCGCCTTGGTGACCGGCAGGAAGCGGCTGCCGAGCCCCGCCACCGGGAACACCGCCTTGCGGATCTTCCTCATCGTTTCCCCTTCCCGGCGCAAAGCGCGCGGAAGCCGTCCTCGTCGAGCACCGGGATGCCGAGCGCCTCGGCGCGGTCGAGCTTGCTGCCGGCGTCCGCCCCGGCGACGACGTAGTCGGTCTTCGCCGACACGCTGCCGGCGGCCTTGCCGCCGGCCGCCTCGATCATCGCCTTCGCCTCGTCGCGCGTGAGCGTCGGCAGCGTTCCGGTGAGCACGATCGTCAGGCCGGCGAGCGGCCCCTGCGGTGCGCGGCGCGCGGGCGCGTGCTCGGGCCACTGCACGCCGGCCGCGCGAAGCCGCTCGATCACCTCGCGGTTGTGCCGCTCGGCGAAAAAGGCGGCGATGCTCTCGGCGAGCACCGGTCCCACGTCCACGACCTCGAGCAGGTCGGCTTGGCTCGCGTCCATCAGCGCGTCGAGCGAGCCGAAGTGCCGCGCCAGGTCGCGCGCCGTCGACTCGCCCACGTGTCGGATGCCGAGCGCGTAGACGAAGCGCTGCAGCGTCGTCTTCTTGCTGGCCTCGATGGCCGCGACGACGTTGGCCGCGCTCTTGTCCGCCATGCGCTCGAGCGCGGCGAGCTTCGCGACCCCCAGCGCGTAGACGTCGGCGGGCGTGCGCACGACGCCGCCGTCGACGAGCTGGTCGACGAGCTTCTCGCCCAGCCCCTCGATGTCCATCGCGCGGCGGCTCGCGAAATGGAGCAGCGACGCCTTGCGCTGCGCCGGACAGATGAGGCCGCCGGTGCACCTGGCGATCGCCTCGCCCTCGAGGCGCACGACGTCCGAGCCGCATTCCGGGCAGGTCTTCGGCATCGTGAACTCGCGCGTGCGCGCGGGACGCCTTTCGGCCAGCACCCGGACGACCTCGGGGATGACGTCGCCGGCGCGGCGCACGATCACGGTGTCGCCGATGCGCACGTCCTTGCGCCGCACCTCGTCCTCGTTGTGGAGCGTCGCGTTCGTGACGGTGACCCCGCCGACGAACACCGGCGCGAGCCGCGCCACCGGCGTGATCGCGCCGGTGCGGCCGACCTGCACGCCGATGTCGAGCACCTCGGTGGGCAGCTCCTCGGCGGGGAACTTGTGCGCGACCGCGAAGCGGGGCGCGCGGGACACGTAGCCCAGCGCCTGCTGCTGCGCGAAGTCGTCGACCTTGTACACGACGCCGTCGATCTCGTAGGGCAGCTCGCCGCGGCGCTCGCCCAGCTTGCGGTAGTAGCCGAGGAGGCCCGAGAAGCCGGTCACCAGCGCGCGCTCGTGCGACACCGGGAAATGCATCGTCGCGAGCCAGTCCATCAGCGCGCCATGGGTGTCCGGCCCCCCCTTCGTCCCCCAGGCGACCTCGCCCACGCCGTAGGCGAAGAACGACAGCCGCCGGGCGGCCGTGGCCTTCGGGTCGAGCTGGCGCAGGCTCCCTGCCGCGGCGTTGCGCGGGTTCACGAACGTCTTCTCGCCCTTTTCCGCCTGCATCTCGTTCAGGCGCTGGAAGTCCCGCTTCAGCATCACGACCTCGCCGCGCACCTCGACGTGGACCGGCGCGGAAGGCGGCAGCACGAGCGGGATCGCGGCGATCGTCCGCAGGTTGGCGGTGACGTTCTCGCCGGTCGTCCCGTCGCCGCGCGTCGCGCCGACCGCGAGCCGCCGGTCCTGGTAGACCAGGCTGACGGCGAGCCCGTCGAACTTCGGCTCGCACGCATAGCGCACGATCTCCATGCGGAGCGCGTCGCGGACGCGCCGGTCGAAGGCATCGACCTCGGTGTCGGCAAACGCGTTGTTGAGCGACAGCATCGGCACGCGGTGCGTGACGGCCTCGAAGGTCTCCGACGGGGCGCCGCCCACGCGCTGCGTCGGCGAATCCGGCGACCGGAGGGACGGCCACGCGGCCTCGAGACCCGCCAGCTCGCGCATCCAGCCGTCGTACTCGGCGTCGGACACCGACGGCGCGTCGAGGACGTAGTACCGGTGGTCGGCGTCGCGGATCGCCTCGATGAGGTCGGACAGGCGCTTGCGCACCGCGGCGGGCGCGCCGGCCGCGCCGCGGTTCGGGGCGGAGCGCGCGGGGGCCACGGGCGTCAGGCCGCGAACAGCTTGTGCGCGCGCGGGCTGCCCGGATCGATCTGCGCCCGCGCGAGCAGCTCGCTCGCCTGCACGACCTGAGCGCGGATCGCGGCGAGCGCCGCGTCGGTCAGGGGCCGCTGGTTGTCGTCGCACAGCTCGCCGCCCAGCGTCTGCGCCATGCGCTTCGCGGCGAGCTTGAGCTGGTCGAACGCGCGCGGCGGGTCGGCGACGCGCGGCACGTCGAGCACGAGCACCACACCGGCGATCGACGCGATGCGCAGCGAGTCGAGCGTGAACACGTCGCCCTTGAGGCTCTGCAGCGTGTAGAGCACCGCGCCGGTCTCTTCCTGCACCCACTCGAAGCGGCCGGTCGGCGCGAGCCGGAAGCCGGCCGCCTCGGCGACGCCGCGCAGCTTCGTGCCGGGGATCGTCGTGCCGTCGGTCTTCTGGATCGTGAGGCCGATCTGCATGTCGAGCTCCGCGCACAGGCGGTCGAGCTCCTCGGCGCGGGCGGCCTCGTCGTCGGGGGGGGCTGCCGACCATGCCGCCGGCAGGCTCGGCGCGAGCTCGCCGATCACGCGGTGGAACGCCTGGATCTGCGCGAGGCTCGCGGCGCCGTTGCGGTCGGCGAGGAGCAGGCAGGCGGCGATCTCGCTGAACTCGCCGGGCGTGTCGCCGGTGAGGCGCTGCCACGCCGACGCCTCGTCGCGCCGGCCGAACCATCGGAGCGGCTTGCCGAGGCGCGCGTGCAGGCCCGCCGCGAGCGAGCCCGCGAACACCGGCCGCACCGGCTGCAGCGTCACGACGCACTCGATCTCCGGATCCGGCTGCGGCTGCGTGCCCGCTGCCGGCTGCGGGTCGGCCATCGCGCTGCGCGTGATCGGGCCGGCAGGCGGGAGGACGTCCTCCGGGACCTCGGTCTCCTCGGCAGGAAGCGTCGCGACCTCGTCCATCGGGATGTCGAACGGCGCGCCTTCGACGGCCGGCGCTGACGGCACGCTCGCGCGCGGCTGCGTCCGCGCGTTGCCGAGCGTGGGCTCGACGCGGCCGTCGTCGCGCGGGCCACCGCGCGCGACCGGCGCCTCCCCGCCCGGGCGGAATGCGCTCTCGACACGCCGGCGCGCCCGCCTCTCCTGCCACGCGTTGTACGCGAGCACGCCGATCACGAGCAGGACGCCCGCGACGATGAGGCCGAGCTGGAGCGTGGAAAGCCGCATGGAGAGCCGGGCGGGAGGCCGCGACCGATTATAGCCCCGGGGCCCGCGATAACCCGCGCGTCACGCGGCCTTGGCGGTGCTCGCGGCGAGGTCGAGCGCCTCGGCGATGTCGACGGCGACCACGCGGGACACCCCTGGCTCCTGCATCGTGATGCCGATGAGCTGGTGCGCGAGCTCCATCGTGATCTTGTTGTGCGAGATGAACAGGAACTGCGTCTCGCCGGACATCTCGCGCACGAGCCGGCAGAAGCGCTCGGTGTTCGGATCGTCGAGCGGCGCGTCGACCTCGTCGAGCAGGCAGAACGGCGCGGGGTTGATCTGGAACAGCGCGAAAACGAGCGACGTGGCGGTGAGCGCCTTCTCGCCGCCGGACAGGAGGTGGATCGACGTGTTGCGCTTGCCGGGCGGCTGCGCGAACACCTGGACGCCCGAGTCCAGGATCTCCTCGCCGGTCAGCACGAGGCGCGCCTGGCCGCCGCCGAACAGCGCCGGGAACAGCTTGCCGAAGTTGTCGTTGACGAGGTCGAACGTCTGCTGCAGCAGCGCCCGCGACTCGCGGTCGATCTGGCGGATGGCCGATTCGAGCGTCGCCATCGCCTCGGTGAGGTCGGCGGCCTGCCGGTCGAGGTAGTCCTTGCGCTCGCGCGCGGCGTTGAGCTCGTCGAGCGCCGCCAGGTTCACGGCGCCGAGCTCCGCGATCGCTGCCGTCAGGCGCGCGATCTCGCCGGGCAGCGTCGACGCCCGGCCCCACGCCTTCAGCGCGTCGGGCAGGCTCGCGACGTCGGCATTCGCTTCGGCGAGCTGCTCGCTGAACTGCGCCTCGGCGAGGGTCGCCGCCTGGACCTTGAGCTGCATGTCGCCGATGCGCGCCCGTGCAGGATCGAGCGCCTGCTCGCGGGTGAGCCGCTCCTCCTCGCCGCTGCGCAGCCGCGCCCCGAGGCCCTCGAGCGCGTCGCGCGCGGCCGCGAGCGCCTGCTCGGCCTCGGCACGGGTCGCGAGCTGGCGCTGCAGCGCCTCCTCGACGGGCGACCAGTCGATCGCGGCACGCTCGCCCGTGAGGCGCGCGAGCAGCGCCTGCTGCTGCGCCACCTGCGTGACGAGGCCCTCGCGGCGACGCTCGAGGTCGGCGATGCGGTCGCGGACGCTGCGCTCGGCGAACGCGGCCTCCTGCGCGGTGCGCTCCGCCACGCGCAATCGCTCGCGGCCGCGCGAGAGCGCGACCTCGCGCTCGTTGCGCTCGGTGCGCGCTGCGTCGCGCGCGCCGAACCGGTCGTGCAAGCCCGACTGCAGGTCGGCGATCTCGCGGGCAATCCCCTCGCGCTGGATTTCTTCCTGCGCGATCGAGGCGCCGAGGTCCGCCTCGTCGCGCGCGAGCTCGGCACGCCGCTTCTGGGCCGCCTCGGCCGCCTGCCTGAGCTGCATCAGCTCGAGCTCGAGCTCGTGGCAGCGCCGCTGCTGCGAGGCGAGCGCCTGCGTCTCGAGGTGCCAGGCCTGCTGGCGCGACGTCTGCTCGCCCTCGGCCGTCTCGAGCTCGGCACGCGCCGCGGCCGCCGACTCGCGCATCGGCGCAAGCCGCGCGTCGAGGTCCTCGAGCTCGGCCTGGCGCGCGAGCACGCCGTGCAGGTCGCCGTCGGGCCGGAACAGCGTCACCGCCTGGGCGGTGACGAGGTGCCCGGCGGGCGTCACGAAGCTCTCGCCGACACCGAGCGCATCGCGCTCGGCCAGCGCTCCCGCGAGCGAGTCGCGGCAGCGCACGCCGTCGAGCGCATCCGCGATCAGTCGCGAGACCTCGGGACGCTTGATCCGCACTTTCGCGAGGAGGGCGTCGCCGCCGCTCGCCGGTGCGTGCCGTGCAGCGACCGGCGCGTAGACCGCCAGGCGCACCGGCGGCCCGGCGGCGTCGCTCTCCCAGTCGAGCGCGCGGTCCAGCGCCGGCAACTCGACCGCTTCGAGCCGCTCGCGCAGCACCGCCTCGAGCGCGTCGTTCCAGCCGGCGTCGACGTCGAGCGCCGTGTAGAGGTGCGTGGCGCGGTCGAGGCCCACGCGCGCCAGCCAGTCGGCGCGGTCCTCGCCGTGACCGACCTTCGCCTGCAGCGCCGCGAGCGCCTGCGCGCGCGCTTCCAGGTCGGCGAGCGCGCGGCTTTCGCGCTGCCACGCCTCGCCCGCATCGCGCACGCGCGCCTGCAGCCCCTCGACCTCGGCCTGCAGCGCCGTGAGCGACGCCTGCTTGCCGGCGAGGTCGTCGTTCTCCTGCGCGAGCTGCGTCTCGACCTCCCGGATCGGCTCGCCGTCGGGCGTGGGCAGCGCGGCGATCTCCGCCGCGACGCGCGTGCGTCGCTCGGCGAGCTGAGCGATCATGCGCCCGAGGTTGTCGCGGCGCGTCTCGGCGACGCGCGCGTTCTGCTCGGCGTCGGCGATGTGCTGCTGCACCTCGGCGAGCGACTGCGTCGCGGTGGCGAGCGCCTCCTCGAGCGCCGGCAGCGCGGCCTGCGCCTCCCGCTCCTCGTCGGCCGCGCGCTCGCGCGCCGCGAGGGCGGACTCGAGCGCGGCATCGAGCGACGCACGGTCGGCGTCGAGCGCAGACGACTGCCCGGTGAGCGCCTGGACCTGCGCGCCCAGCTCGGCGACCTGCTCGGCGATCCGGCTCTCCGAATCGCGCGCGAAGGCGAGCTGCTGCTCGAGGCGCGAGACTTCCGCGTTGGCGGCGTAGAACGCGCCCTGCCGCTCGTGCAGCGCATCGCCGGCCGCGTAATGGTCGCGTCGCAACGACTCGAGCCCCGCCTCGGCGCTACGCAGCTCCGCCTGCAGCGCCTCCAGCGCCGTGCTCACCTCGGCGAGCTCGTTTCTCGCCCGGTCGCGGGCGCGCACGGCCTCCTGCTGCTTCGCGTACCACGACAGGTGCTGCGCCTGCTTGAGGCGCGCCTCCATCTCGCGATACTCGGCGGCGACCTTCGCCTGGTGCTCGAGGCGCTCGAGCTGGCCGCCCAGCTCGACGCGGATGTCCTCGACGCGGGACAGGTTCTCGCGCGTGTCGGCGAGCCGCCCCTCGGTCTCCTTGCGGCGCTCGCGGTACTTGGAGACGCCGGCCGCCTCCTCGAGGAACACGCGGAGCTCCTCGGGCTTGGCCTCGATCACGCGCGAGATCATCCCCTGCTCGATGATCGCGTAGGCGCGAGGCCCCAGACCGGTGCCGAGGAAGAGGTCGTAGATGTCGCGGCGGCGCACCGGGATGTTGTTGATGTAGTACGAGCTGTCGCCGTCGCGCGTCAGCACGCGCTTGATCGACAGCTCCGCGTACTGGCCCCACTGCCCGCCGATGCGCCCCGCGCTGTTGTCGAAGAACAGCTCGACCGACGCGCGGCCCACGGGCTTGCGGTCGCCCGCGCCGTTGAAGATCACGTCCTGCATCGACTCCCCGCGCAGCGCCGAGGCCTTCGACTCGCCCAGCACCCAGCGCACGGCGTCGATGACGTTCGACTTGCCGCAGCCGTTCGGGCCGACGATGCCGACCAGCTGGCCCGGCGTGGCGATCGTCGTCGGGTCGACGAACGACTTGAAGCCGGCGAGCTTGATCTGGGTGAGGCGCAAGGGCGTCGGAGGGTCGGGAAGCGGGGGGAAACACGGGGTGGAAGCGCACCTGCACGCGCCGCGCCGCCACGGTTGGAATTATAGCGGATGCGCCTCGTCCGCCCGGCGCCGCCTACGTGGCGGCGGCGCGGTTCGTTCAAGGCGGACCGCCCTCGTCACCTGTCCGTGGCTCGTCCGTCATTTCCGGCAGTTCCGGATCCGGTCGCCGCAGTCGATGACGATCCGCGAGAGCGGTCGCCACGGCATTCCTCGGCGTGGAACTGCCGGCGCTCGCCGAGACGTCGACGCTCGAGAAGGTCGCGTGGTTGTGCGCGAGCGTGCCGGTGCCGGCCCTGACTTCAGGGGCCAGGATCGGCACACGTCGCTCGCGCGACTTGCGCGCCGAACCGACCCCGGGCACGTCGCTTCCGTGACTTTTCGCGGCGAATCCGACCCGGGCACGTCGCTTCCGCGACGTTCGCGGCCAATCCGACTCCGGCACGCTACGCTCCGGCGCGGGCGTCGCGATTCCGTTCGGGGTCAGGTTCCGGCGCCCGCCTCCTGCCGAAGGTGCGCGTCGGAACCCGACTCCACCGGCAAGCGCCCTTCCTGCACGGCGTGGCAGGCCGCCTCGCCGCCGCCGGGTGCGGGAAGCAACGCCGGAACCTCGCGCCGGCAACGGTCGTTCGCGTACGGGCAGCGGGGATGGAACGTGCAGCCGCTCGGCGGGTCCAGCGGATTCGGCACCTCGCCGGCGACTGCGATGCGCGACTGGCCGGTCATCCGGAGGTCGGGCACGGCGTCGAGGAGCATGCGCGTGTACGGATGCCGGGGCTGCCCGAACAGGCGCGCGGTCGGCGCGAGCTCGACGATGCGGCCGAGGTACATGACGCCTACGCGGTCGGCGATGTGGTGGACGACGGCGAGGTTGTGCGAGATGAACAGGTAGGTGAGCCCGAGGCGCCGCTGCAGCTCGCGCATCAGGTTCAGCACCTGCGCCTGAACCGACACGTCGAGCGCCGAGGTCGGCTCGTCGCAGACGAGAAACGCGGGCTCGGTGGCGAGCGCGCGCGCGATCGAGATGCGCTGCCGCTGGCCGCCGGAGAACTGGTGCGGGTACTTGGCGCCGTCCGCGGGCGACAGGCCGACCTGCGCGAGCAGCTTGCCGACGCGCTCCTCGATCTCGTCGCGCGGCAGCGCGTCGTCCTGCGTCACGAGCGGCTCGGCGACGATGTCGGCGACGCGCCAGCGAGGATTGAGGCTCGCGTAGGGGTCCTGGAAGATCATCTGCATCGAGCGACGGGCGCGCCTTCGCCGCGCGCCTTCCTCGGGGACGGCGCCCTCGCCCGCCAGCACGATGCCGTCGTACTCGATGCGCCCGCGCGAGGGCGCGTGCAGCCCGACGATGAGGCGCGCGACCGTCGACTTGCCGCAGCCCGACTCGCCGACCAGCCCGACCGTCTCGCCGCGGCGAATGTCGAGCGATACACCGTCGACGGCCTTCAGCAGCACGCGCGGCTTGCGCTCGAGCACCCGGTCGAGCCACGGCGGCGACACGTCGAACACGCGCGCGACGTCGGTGAGCTTGAGCAACGCGCTCATGCTCGACCGTCCCTCTCGCTCGCCGGCCGGGTTTCAGCCTGGCGGATCGTCGTCGAATGCGTCCGGCCAAAGCCGGAACCCCGAGCGTGCGACCCGGTCATGCCCGACCGTCCATCTTGCCAGTGGGGCCAGGCATCAGCCTGGCGATGGTTCGTCGTGCAAGGCGACCGGCCCAAGCCGGACCCACGGGCAGCGAGATGCTGCTTCATGACGCGGCCAGCTCGACGGGCACGTCGGCGAGCCAGCATGCCGCGCGCGTGGTCCCGGACGCCTCGAGCTCGGGGCGCTCGCGGCTGCAGCGCTCGATCGCGCGCGGGCAGCGCGGGTGGAACGCGCATCCCGCCGGCACCGCGTCGAGGCGCGGCATCGCGCCGTCGATCTGCGCGAGCTTCTCCACCGTCGCGCCGATCGACGGGATCGACCCCATCAGGCCGACCGTATAGGGGTGGCGCGGCCGGTGGATGACCTCGGCGACCGGTCCGATCTCGACGATCCGCCCCGCAGACATGACGGCGACCCGGTCGGCGGTCTCGGCGATGACGCCCATGTCGTGCGTGATCAGCATCACCGCGGTGCCGTGGTCGCGGCACAGCCGCTTCAGCACCTGGATGATCTGCGCCTGGATCGAGACGTCGAGCGCGGTGGTGGGCTCGTCGGCGATGATGAGCTTGGGCTGCGCCGCGAGCGCGAGCGCGATGACGACGCGCTGGCGCATGCCGCCGGAGAACTGGTGCGGGTAATGGTCGATGCGCCGCGCGGCAGCGGGGATGCCGACCTCCTCCAGCAGCGCCACCGCCCTTTGCTGCGCCGCGTCCTCGCTCAGCGGGAGGTGCGTGCGGATCGTCTCGACGAGCTGCCGGCCGATCGTGTAGAGCGGGTTGAGCGAGGTCAGCGGGTCCTGGAACACGGCGCCGATCTCCCGCCCCCGGATCCGCCGCATCCGGTCGTGCGGCAGGCCGTCGATCCGCTGCCCGTCCAGGTGGATCTCGCCGCCCGCGATGCGCCCGGGCGGGTCGATCAACCCGATCACCGCGGCCCCGGTGACCGACTTGCCCGCGCCGGACTCGCCGACGACGCCCAGCACCTCGCCGCGGGCGATCTGGAAGCTCACGTCGTGGACGGCGACGAGCGTTCCATGGCGCGTCGGGAACTCGACGCGCAGGCGGTCGACGGCGAGGAGCGGCTCGGGGGCCACGCGACGGTCAGGCGGAGCGGCGGCAGCCGCCGATGGGCTCGACGTAATCGACGACCGGCGTGTAATCGGCGCTCACCTGGTTGTCGAACTGCGCGTTCAGGTAATAACGCATGCACGGCTCGAGCGTGAGCTGCATCTCGCGCTGGCGGCCTCCGCGGTACCCGGCGTGCGGCCGCGATTCGACGACCACCCGGTAGGAACCCGGGTCGACCAGCATCGGCTGGTTGTTCGCCCAGCCGCCAGTACCGCCCACCGTGACGATGTTGACCGGCCGCCGGTCGGCGATGGCGACGTGGTAGCGTTCGCCGAGCACCTCCGACCACGGCGCGTTCATGGTCGCGCACCCGGACAGGACGACGGGGAACGCGAGCATTGCAAGCGGGATTCGCATGGGGCCTCCTCGAAGTTGGGCGGGATGCCGAAGGCTCCCGCCATCTGCCTAAACGCCTCGCCCCCGCGTCCGGCTTACCGGAGCTTCGGGTTCAGCGCGTCACGCAACCAGTCCCCCAGCAGGTTGATCGACAGGACCATGATAACCAGCGCCGCCCCGGGGAACACGGTGATCCACCACTCGCCGGAGAACAGGAAGTCGTTGCCGACCCGGATCAGCGTGCCGAGCGACGGCTGCGTGGCCGGCACGCCGACGCCGAGGAACGACAGCGTCGCCTCGGTGATGATCGCGGTGGCGATGTTGATCGTTCCGAGCACGAGCACCGGTCCCAGCACGTTGGGAAGCAGGTGGCGGCGCATGATGCCGAAAGGCGCGACGCCGATCACGCGCGCGGCCTGCACGTACTCCTTGTTCTTCTCGACCATCGTCGAGCCGCGCACCGTGCGCGCGTACTGCACCCAGCCGGACACGCCGATGGCGAGGATCAGCACGGACACGGCGATGTCGGCGTGCAGTGCTGCGGGGAGCGCGACGCGCGCCAGCCCGTCGATGAGCAGCGCGATCAGGATGGCGGGGAAGGAGAGCTGGATGTCGGCCAGCCGCATGATGAACGCGTCGACGCGGCCTCCCAGGTAACC
>DASTCK010000037.1:0-16578 GCA_035711225.1 Casimicrobiaceae bacterium | reverse complement strand
GTGGCTGCGCGTCAGAGTCGCCGAATCGACGAGCATCGTCGACGCGGGCACCTATGGCGTCGACGCGCCCGACGCTCCGCTCCGCAAGACCGGCGCCGTGCTGGCGGCCGACTTCGTCGTGCTCCTGGTGGGCACGGTGGGCGTCGCCGCGTTGCTGTTCGTCCCGGCGTTCCTCGTCGCCGAGAGCGGCGCGCTGCTCCCCCTCGAGGGCAAGCTCACCGGGCGCAGCGCGACGCTGTCGGTGGCGTCGAGCGCGACGATGCCGTCATCCTCCGGTGTGGCGCGGATTGCGCTCGACGCGTCGAACGTAGGACGCGAGGCGCTGCGCGATTGCAGGGCCGGCGTCGACGGCTACACGGCGCGCAACGGCTACCTGAACGGCAGCTCGCCGAGGTTCGACCTCGCCCCCGGCGCGCGCCACGCCGTCGCGATCGAGCTCTCCGCCACGCGCCCGCCGGCCGGCGCGCACCGCTTTCGCGTGAAGCTCGAGTGCGCGAACGAGCGGCTGGCGGTTGCCGACGCGGCGCTCGACGTTCGTTGACCGGAGTCAGATTTTATTCCGACTCCGGTTCGAACAACTTCAGGGGTCAGGTACCGGCGCCTGCTCCCTGCGGTCGCCCGCGCCGATACCCGACCCCAGGACCGGCGCCGATACCCGACCCCAGGACCGGCGCCGGTACCCGACCCCAGCCCAGCGCCGGAACCCGATTCCGACGGCCCGACTACTTGCGCAGCGCGTCCATCCCCTCGGAAACGCCCTTGAGCGTGAGCGGGAACATGCGCGGCCCGAGCGCCTTCAGCACGATCTGCGTCGATCGCGTGTATTCCCACGCGCGCGGCGGCTCGGGGTTGAACCAGACCTTGTGGCGGAAATGCTCGAATAGTCGCGTCAGCCACCCGATGCCGGGCTCGTCGTTGCCGTACTCGACGCTGCCGCCGACGTCGGTGAGCTCGTAGGGGCTCATCGCGGCATCGCCCACGATCACCACTCGCCAGTCGGGACCGTAGGTGCGGATCAGCTCCAGCGTCGACGTGCGCTCGCTGCGCCGCCGGAAGTTGTCGCGCCACACATGATCGTAGACGCAGTTGTGAAAATAGAAATGCTCGAGGTGCCGGAACTCGCTCTTCGCCGCCGAGAACAGCTGCTCGCATACCTCGACGTGGGGATCCATCGACCCGCCGACGTCGAGGAACAGCAGCACCTTGACGCGATTGCGGCGCTCCGGCTGGAGCCTGAGGTCGAGCCAGCCCGCGTTGCGCGCGGTGCCCTCGATCGTTCCCTCGAGGTCGAGCTCCTCGGGCACGCCTTCGCGCGCGAACCGGCGCAGCCGTCGCAGCGCGATCTTGAGGTTGCGGGTGTTGAGCTCGACGTCGCCGTCGAGGTTCGCGAAGTCGCGCTCGTCCCATACCTTCACCGCGCTGCGCCCGCCGCCCTCGTCCTGCCCGACGCGGATGCCCTCGGGGTTGTAGCCATAGGCGCCGAACGGGCTCGTGCCGCCGGTGCCGATCCACTTGCGGCCGCCGGCATGCCGCTCGCGCTGCTCGGCGAGCCGCTGCTTGAACAGCTCCATCAGCTTGTCGAGACCTCCCAGCGCCTCGATGCGCTTGCGGTCCTCTTCGGACAGCGTGCGCATGAACTCGCGCTTGAGCCACTCCTCCGGGATCTTCGCGCGGATGTCGAAGATCGCGTCGACGCCCTTGAAGTAGCTGCCGAACGCGAGGTCGAAGCGGTCGAAGTGCTGCTCGTCCTTCACCAGCGACGCGCGCGCGAGCACGTAGAAGTCGTCGATCGACAGCGAGACGACGCGCGCCTCGAGCGCCTCCAGCAGCGTCAGGAACTCGCGCGTGCTGACCGGCAGCTTGAACGACTTCAGGTGCAGGAAGAAGTCGACGAGCATGCGGCCGCGCCTCCGCGCATCAGGCGGCGAACAGCGCGGCGGCGACGATCGCCGGCGTGAGCAGGTTGACGACCACGTTGCGCCCCATCGCGGGCAGCAGCGACGCGACGTCGTCGGGCCGCCGCACCACGTCCATCATCGCGGGGATCGCGAGCGCGAGCGTCGCGAGGCCCAGCAGGCAGGGCCACGGCAGCACGCCCATCGCGACGCCGCCGATCAGCGACGCATAGGCCGCCAGGTGCAGCGCCACGAACATGCGCGCCGCCCGCGGGCGCCCCCACGCGATCGGCAGGTGGCGGCGGCCCACCTCGCGGTCCGCCTCGACGTCGGGGAACTGATTCAGCAGCAGCAGAGCGCTGACCTGGAAGAACGGCAACAGCGCGGCCACGCCCGCTGCCGGGTGGTAGCGGCCCGCCAGCGCGATGTGCGTGCCCACCACCATCAGCGGCCCGAAGCCGAGCCCCGGCGCGATGAGGCAGGCGAGCGGATGGCGCGTGATCCAGCTCGTGTACGCGACGATCAGGAGGAGCCCGACGACGCCGAGCGGTGCGAGGAGCGTCGCGCGCGTCGCGACGAGCCCGAGGCCGATCGCCGCCGCGACCACGAACGCGATGACCGCGATCGCGAGCGCGAGCGGGGCCGCCGACGAGTCCGCCGGCAGCACGCCGCTGCCGCCGGAGAACGGCGTCTTCTGCGTCCTCAGGTCGAGGCCGCTGCGGAAGTCCAGGTATTCGTTCAGCGCGTTCACGCTCACGTGGGCGGCGAGCGCGGCGACGAACGCCAGAACGGCGATCGGCCACGCGACGCGTCCCTCGGCGTGGAACGCCGTCGCGATTCCCAGCAGCACGCAGACCAGCGTGAGCGCGAGGAACGGGACGCGCATCGGGCCCAGCAGACGGCGTGCGGTGCTCATGCATCCTCCGGGGACGGCACGTGGCGAAGACGCGCGCGGTGAATCGATTGTACGACGGCCGGCGGACGGGCGACGATCCGTCGGCGAAGACGCGGCCGCCCGGCGCCCGTGGCCGCACGCGCCGCGTCAATCGCGCGGGCGCTCGAGCTGGAACGCGAGGTGGCGCTTCACCGCCGGCCACTCGCTGTCGAGGATGCTGAACACGACGGTGTCGCGCTTGATGCCGTCCGCCGTGACCTGGTGGTTGCGCAGGACGCCGTCCTGCTTGGCCCCGAGCCGCGCGATCGCAGCACGGCTCGCGTGGTTGAACCAGTGCGTGCGGAACTCGACCGCGATGCACTCGAGCTTCTCGAACGCGTGCGTCAGCAGCATCAGCTTGCACTCGGTGTTGAGCGGCGTGCGCTGCGCGCGCCGCGCATACCAGGTGTGGCCGATCTCGACGCGGCGGTTCGCGGCGTCGACGTTGAAGAAGCGCGTGCAGCCGACGATCGTGCCCGACCGGTCGCGCACGACGAACGGCATCGCGCCCAGCCGCTCGCGCATGTCGAGCGCCGTCGCGACGTACTCGTCCATTCTCTCCGGCGCCGCGACGCCCGTGTACCAGAGCTGCCACAGCTCGCCGTCGCCGGCGGCCTCGGCCAGCGCCGAGACGTGCGACGCGGCGAGCGGCTCGAGCGTCGCATGGACGCCCTCCAGCGTGACCGGCTCGATGAAGCGCGCGGCGGTCACGGCCGCGGCTACCGCCCCGCCCGCGCCATGAAAGCGACGCGCTCGAACAGGTGGACGTCCTGCTCGTTCTTGAGCAGCGCGCCGTGCAGCGGCGGGATGAACGCCTTGCGGTCGGCGCTGTGCAGCGCCTCGGGCGGGATGTCCTCGGCGAGCAGCAGCTTGAGCCAGTCGAGGAGCTCCGAGGTCGACGGCTTCTTCTTGAGCCCCGGCACCTCGCGCAGGTTGAAGAACACCTCGAGCGCCTCGGCGAGCAGCGCCTTCTTGAGACCGGGATAGTGGACGTCCACGATGCGCGTCATCGTCGCGCGGTCCGGGAAGCGGATGTAGTGGAAGAAGCACCGGCGCAGGAACGCGTCGGGGAGCTCCTTCTCGTTGTTCGACGTGATGACGACGAGCGGCCGATGCCGCGCGACGATCGTCCGGTGCAGCTCGTAGACGTAGAACTCCATCCGGTCGAGCTCGCGCAACAGGTCGTTGGGGAACTCGATGTCGGCCTTGTCGATCTCGTCGATCAGCACGACGCCGGGGGCGTCGCTCTCGAACGCCTCCCACAGCACGCCCTTCTTCACGTAGTTGGCGATGTCCGCGACCTTGCGGTCCCCGAGCTGCGAGTCGCGCAGCCGCGACACCGCGTCGTACTCGTAGAGGCCCTGCTGCGCCTTGGTCGTCGACTTGACGTGCCACTGGTAGAGCGGGCGGCCGAGGCTCCGGGCGACCTCCTCGGCGAGCAGCGTCTTGCCGGTGCCCGGCTCGCCCTTGACCAGGAGCGGCCGCTCCAGCGCGAGCGCGGCGTTGACCGCGAGCTTGAGGTCGTCGGTGGCGACGTAGGTGTCGGTGCCTTCGAAGCGCATGGCGGGCGAAAGTCGAGCGGAAACGGGATGGTAGCGGAAATCGCCGCGGCCCCCTGCGGCGCGGACGTCGGCCACGCCGGCGACGGCGCCGCGCCCGGTCCGTGCGTCCTCCACCGGCCCGGCTTGATCCGGATCAACGGCCGCGGACACGCGTGCGGATAGCGTGAGGGCTTCGCAGCCCTCGCCCGGCGAGCGGCATCGGCAATCGCGGCCGGGCGCGGCGATCGCCGGCACGCTCCCGGACGCCGGCCCCAGGCACCCAGGAACGCGCCATGTACGAAATGACGGTCCGCGAGGTCATGAAGCGTCGCGGCATCATCAAGGTCCCGCCCGACACCACCGTCCGCAAGGCCGCGAAGCTGATGTCGGCGCGCAATACCGGCGCCGCCCTCGTCCTCGAGGACGGTCGCCTCGTCGGCATCTTCACCGAGCGTGACGTCGTCTCCCGTGTCGTCGGGAAGGACCTCGACGCGCGCTCGACGCGCCTCGTCGACGTGATGACCCCCGATCCGCGCACGGTGACCCCGGAGCGCACGTTCGGGTACGCATTGGGCCTGATGCACCAGCATCGCATCCGCCACCTGCCGGTAGTCGAGAAGGGCGAGGTGGTCGGTATCGTCTCCGCGCGCAGCGCGCTCGACCCCGACCTCGAGCAGTTCCGGGCTGAAGCGCGGCGGCGCGAGCTGATGCTGCACGAGTGACCGCCTTCCGGCACCGCTGACGCACGGCGTACCGGCAGGGCACGTCAACCGGCGAGGGCCTGCGCCAGCCACAGCGTGGCCATCCCGGCGCCGAGCGTCTTCAGCGTGCTGTGCGTGTACCAGGCGACCATCGCGGCGACGACGGCGGCCGGGATGCGCGGATTGAGTCCCGCGAGCACGCCCGCTGCGGAAGGCGTCAGCACCATCGGCAGCACCAGCGCGGTCAGCATCGCCGCCGGCACGAACTTGAGCGCGCGAGCGAGCAGCGGCGGCATCTCGCGGCTCGCGAAGAACGCGATGAACGACAGGCGCGACAGGTAGTTGAGCGCGCCGACCGCCACGATCACGACCCAGAGCTTCAGCGCGCCGTCCATCGCTCCCTCGCGAGGTCGACGATCGTGCCGGCGACGATGCCGAGGAGGCCTGCCGCGATCAGCGCGAGCTTCATCGGCAGCGCGGCCAGCGCGACGACGGCGAACCCCGCGGTGATCGCCGTGACGATCGCGGGCACCGTGCGGAAGAGCGGCGCGACCAGCGCGATGAAGCACAGCGGCACCGCGAAATCGAGCGACCACGAGGCCGGGATCGCGTTGCCGGCGAAGAACCCGCTCATGTTGGTGACGATCCACATGAGCCACAGCGCGGCGCCGCAGCCGAGGAAATGGAGCCCGCCGCCGCGCGGGTCGTCCTTCGCGTTGAAGCGCCGGATCGAGGCGGCGAACGCCTGGTCGGTCAGAAGGAACGCGAGCGCGCGCTGCCACGCGACCGGCAGCGGCTTCATGTAGGGCGCCATCGCCGCGCTGTACATCAGGAAGCGCAGACCCAGCACGAAGCAGGTGAGGATGATGACCGCGGTGGGCGCCCCCGCCGCGTAGAGCTGGACGGCGAGGACCTGCGCCGCGCCGGAGAAGATGATCGTCGCCATGCCGAGCGCCGCGAGCGCGTCCGCGCCGGCCGCCTGCGCGCCGACGCCGCACACGAGTCCGAACGGGATGAGCCCGACGCATGCGGGCAGCATCTCGACGAAGCCTTCGCGGAAGTCCTGCGAGCGGAGGAGGTGGCGCATGGAAGCGGCGGCGGCCCGGCCTCCGCGCTCGAGCGAAGTCGACGCCGAGCCGGATTCTAGCGGCTCCGCGCCCGCGGGGGCAGCGAAGGTCAGCCCTTGACGCCGCCCGACGTGAGCCCGCCGACGACGCGCTCCTGGAACACCGCGATCAGGATGCAGATCGGCACGATGGCGATGACGAGCGCCGCCGAGATCAGCGGCCACGGGAACGCGAACTCCCCCTGGTAGAGCGTGATCCCCACCGACAGCGTGCGCATCGTGACGCGGTTCATCATCGTCAGCGCGAGCAGGAACTCGTCCCAGGCGTTGACGAACGCGAGGATCGCCGCGGTGAACACTCCCGGCGCCGACAACGGGATGATCACCTTGAAGAGCGCGCCGACGCGGGTGCAGCCGTCGACCATCGCGGCGGCCTCGAGGTCGGGCGGGATGTCCTGGAAGAAGCTCGCCATCACGAGCGTGCACACCGGCAGCGACAGCACCGCGTAGGGCAGGATCAACGCGAGGTAGGTGTTGAGCAGCCCCAGCTCGCGCATCACCTTGAACAGCGGCACCATCAGCGAGATCAGCGGGAACATGCTGATCGCGAGCAGCACCGACATGATCACGTTGCGGTAGGGCATGCGCAGCCGCGTCAGCGCGTAGGCGGCGAGCGCGCCGACCAGCACGCACAGCGCGGTCGACAGCGACGCGACGACGAGGCTGTTCCACATGAAGCGCAGGATCGGCTGCGCGGTGAACGCCGTCGCGTAGTTGTCGAGCGTCGCCGCCTCGGGCAGGTAGGTGATCGGGCTTTGGATCAGCTCGGTCTCGGTCTTGAGCGAGGTGAGCAGGATCCACACCGCCGGGAAGAACCCGTTGACCGCGACGATGGTGGCGGACAGCCAGACGACCGCCTTGCGCTTGAACGTGACGCCGAACAGCTCCATGGCGTCAGTCCTCCCCGCTGCGCGACGCGCTGCGCCGCGTGTAGCGCAGGTAGCCCGACGTCGCGACCATCGAGAACAGGAACATGAGCACGGCGAGCGCCGAGCCGTAGCCGAAGTCGAGGAAGTCGAGCGTCGTCTTGTGGATGTACATCGCGAGCGTCTCGGTCGAGTCGCCCGGCCCGCCGCCGGTCATCGCGTACGGGATGTCGAAGGTCTGGATCGCGGTGATCGTGCGGAAGATCAGCGCGACGAAGATCGCCGGCCGCAGCATCGGCAGCGTGATCTCGACGAACTGCTGCCAGGTCGACGCGCCGTCGACCTCGGCCGCCTCGTAGAGCGACTTCGGGATCGTCTGCAGGCCGGCGAGCAGCATCAGCGCCATGAACGACGACGCCTTCCAGACGATCGCGATGCAGATCGCCGCCGTCGCGAGCGTCGGGCTCGACAGCCACTGCAGCGGCTCGGCGCCCAGCCGCACCAGCAGGTCGTTGACGACGCCGGTGTTGTACTCGAAGAACCAGCGGAAGATGAGGCCGGCGAACACGAGCGGCAGCGCCCACGGCAGCAGCAGCCCGAGGCGCACCGGCCACTTCACCTTGAACGGCTTGTTGGCGAGCAGCGCGAGGCCGAGCCCGACGAGAAGCGCACCCGGCACGGTCACGACGATGTAGACGACCGTCTGCAGCAGCGAGTGCCAGAAGCGGTCGTCCTCGAACGCGGTCGCGTAGTTCCTGAAGCCGACCCACTGCTCGCCCGCCGCCGGGTTCGCGTTGTCGACGCCGTGCAGGCTGTTCCAGAACAGCGTTGCGATCGGGTAGACGACGATGACGGCGAGCAGCAGGAACGCCGGCGCGAGCAGCAGCATCCCGAGCGTGCGCTCGGAGAGGTCCTTCTTCGTCGAGATCGAGGTGTCGCTCATGCTTCCGGTCTGCCGTTGTCGACCCTCACCCAGGCCCTTGGTCGCGAGCGGGACAACGGAGAGACGCTCCACCGCAGCCTGCGCCGGTGGCGAACCTTTCCCTCTCCCCGCCCGGGCGGGGAGAGGGGCGGGAGCGAGAGCGCGCCGCCTTCGCGCATCAGCGATAGATCGGCTGCAACCGGCTCTTCATGTCGGCGAGCGCGGTGTCGGTCGTCTTCGTCCCGGCGAGGTAGGCGTTCATGTTGCTGCGGATCGCGTCGGACACCTGCGGGTACTGGTGCGACACCGGCCGCGACCTGGCGCCCTCGACGACCGGCAGCGCGTCGGCGAACCACGGATTCGCCTTCAGCACCTCGGGGTCCTTGTAGACGCTCGGGAACACCGGCATGTGCGACGCGAGGATTGCCTGCATCTTCGAGACCTCGGGCGACGACAGGTAGCGCGCGAACTTCACCGCCTCCTGCTTGTTCTTCGAGTACGCCGAGACCGCCACCTGCCAGCCGCCGATGCAGGTCGCGCTCTTCCCGCCCTTGTCGTGCGGCAGCGTGGCGACGCCGATCTTCCCCTTCACCTTGCTGTCGGCATCGTTCTCGAGCCGGTTCCACACGTAGCCCCAGGTCATGCCGAAGATCAGGTTTCCCGCCTGCATGTCGATGCGGATGCGGTCGGTCGGGATCTCGGCGATGTTCTTCGGCAGCACGCCCGCCTGCTTCATGCGCCCGTAGAGCTGGAACGGCTGGCGCGCCTCCGGCGTGTCGAGGTTGAGCTTGCCGCCCCTGGTCAGGTCGCTGCCCGCGCCCCACAGCGGCACGAGATAGGTGCATACGGTCCCTTCGATCGGCGCGCCGGCGGTCGAAAAGCCCTGCAGCTGCGGGTTCTTCTCGCCGTCCATGATGAGCTTCGCCGTCTCCATCATCTCGTCCCAGGTCTGCGGCACCGGGCGCTTGTACTTCTCGAGCAGGTCCTTGCGGTAGTACATGAACTGCGAGTCCGCGAAATACGGGAGCGCGATCAGCTTGCCGCCCACCTGGTTCGCGTCGGCGTATGCCTTGAGGTAGGTCGGCAGGATCTTCGCCTTGTCGGCGCCGAGGTAGGCGTCGAGCGGCTCCGCCCAGCCCTGCGCCGCCCACTGCGCCGGGCGGATCACGTCGATCAGGATCAGGTCGAGCACGGAGTCCTTCGACGACAGCACCGTCGACAGGTACTGCTGCTGCGCCTCGGACGTCGCGCCGCCGACCTCGACGTCGATCTTCACGTTCGGGTTGCGCTTCGTGTACTCGTCGGCGATCTTGCGCATCACGTCGGGCCGTTGCTGCCCGCCGGTGAAGATGCGCAGCGTGGTCGACTGCGCCCACGCGGTCGCGGCGAACGCAACGGAGAGCGCCGTTGCGAGCAGGATCTTCCACGTCTTCATCGTCTGCCTCCTTGTTGTCGACTTGCTCAGCTTGCGTTGCTCGCCGGGGTCGCGGGCGCCCCGAGCGCCCCCGCTTCCCGGAATGGCTTGCCGCTCACCAGTCCTCGCCGCGGATGGCGACGCCGGTCTCCGGGTCGAACAGGTGGAACTTGTCGAGCGCGAGCGCGACCTCGATCGGCTCACCGACCTTGAGGGGAGCGTCGGGCGGGAAGCGCCCGGTCATCTCCCCGGCGTCCGCCCCCGTGCCGAGGCGCACGAGCCCCAGGGTGTCCGATCCGAGCGGCTCGATCAGCACGACGCGGCCGCCGACCCGGGCGCTCGCGGCGGACGCGCCGTTCGCCACGCCGATGTCCTCCGGGCGCAGGCCGAAGTGCACCGCGCGGCCGATGTGTCGCGCGCATCCGGCGACGCGCGGCGCGGGCACCGGCAGGTCGACGCCGCCCGCGAGGTGCAGCGTGCGCCCGCCCTCGCCGACGCGCGCAGGCAGGAAGTTCATCGGCGGCGAGCCGGTGAAGCCCGCGACGAACTTCGCCGCGGGGCGGTTGTAGATGCCGTCCGGCGTGTCGAACTGCACGAGGCGCCCAGCCTGCAGCACGACGATGCGGTCGGCGAGCGTCATCGCCTCGACCTGGTCGTGCGTCACGTAGACGATCGTGTTGCCGAGCTTCTGGTGCAGCTTCTTGATCTCGACGCGCATCTCGGCGCGCAGCAGCGCGTCGAGGTTCGACAGCGGCTCGTCGAACAGGAACGCCTTCGGCTGGCGCACGATCGCGCGTCCCATGGCGACGCGCTGCCGCTGGCCGCCCGACAGCTCGCGCGGCTTGCGCTCGAGCAGGTGCTCGATCTGCAGGATCGCGGCCGCCGCCCCGACGCGCGAGCGGATCTCGTGGTCCGGTCGCTTGCGCAGCCGCAGGCCGAACGCCATGTTCTCGTAGACCGTCTTGTGCGGGTAGAGCGCGTAGTCCTGGAACACCATCGCGATGTCGCGCGAGCGCGGCGGCAGCTCGTTGACGACGGTGCCGCCGATCGCGATCTCCCCGCCGCTGATCGCCTCGAGGCCGGCGATCATCCGCAGCAGCGTCGACTTGCCGCACCCGGACGGCCCGACGAACACGACGAATTCGCCCGAGCGGATCTCGAGGTCGATGCCGTGGATCACGCGGTTGTCGCCGTACGCCTTGACGACGTTGCGGAGCAGGACTTCGGACATGCGGCGCCTAGCTGACGACGCTGGTCTGCGCGAGACCGGCGTCGACGATGAGGTTCTGTCCGGTGATGCCGCGCGCCTCGTCGGAGGCGAGGAACAGCGCGGTGCGCGCGACGTCGCTCTCCGAGAGCCGGAACTTGAGGCACTGCTGGTCGAGGAACTCGCGCTCGGCGTCCGGCGTGGTCCACAGCCGCGCCTGCCGCTCGGTGGCGATCGCGCCCGGAACGATCGCGTTCACGCGGATCTTCTTCGGGCCGAGCTCGCGCGCGAGCACGCGCGTCAGGCCGCCGATCGCCGCCTTCGCCGTCGTGTAGCCGACCATCGCCGGCCGGCCGCGCATCCACGCTATCGAGCCCAGGTTGATGATCGCGCCCCCTCCGGCCGCTTCCATCATCGGCACCACCGCCTGCGCCGCGAACACGTGGTGGCGCAGGTTGACCGCCTGGTTCTCGTCCCAGTACTCGACGGTCACGTCCATCATCGCATGCCGGTCGTCGCGCGCGGCGTTGTTGACGAGGACGGTGATCGGGCCGAGCGTCGCCGACGTGGCCGCGATCGCGCGCTTCAGCGCCGCGATGTCGCGGACGTCGCAGTGCTCGAAGTGGACGCGGGAGGGCGCGAGGCTCTCGACGAGGGCGCGCGACGGCTCGTCGGCGATGTCGACGAACCCGACCGGGCATCCCTGCGCGGCGAACGCGCGCACGAATGCCGCGCCGATGCCCGAGCCGCCGCCGGTGACGAACACCGTGCGTCCCGCCAGATCGGGATAGCGTGCCTGCGTGACCGCCACCGGCCTCCTCCGGGTTCGATTCGACGCTCTCGATCGTGCCTGCGCGATGGGCCCGGCAGGGCCGAACGCGAAGCCCAGCCTACCGCGCGGGGCTGGCCGCCGGAGTCATCTATATCATCTATATCACATAGATGATCTCGCTGTCGAGAGGGGTAAGATGGCGCGGTGCCAAGGTCGCCGATGCGGCGACCCGGGCCATGCCGATGGCATGACATTTGCGTTTCCCTCTTCCCCCGACCCCGCTTTCCCGCCCGAGGCCCCAATGAGTACAGCAGGCGCGCCCGACCCGGCCGACCTGGCGGCATTCGTCGAGCAATTCGTCGTCGCCGTCGACTTCCAGACCGCGGGACCGGTCGCCGGCGACACGAAGCTCGCCGACCTGCCCGAATGGGACAGCCTCGCCGCGCTGGGCGTCATCGTGATGTGCGACACCGACTACGGGGTCACGATCACCGGGAACGACCTCAAGGACTGCACGACCGTCGGCGATATCCTCGCCCGGGTCCACGCCAAGAAGGCGCAGTGATGGCGCAAGTCACGCTCGAGCGCGTCCGCATCCGGGGGCTGGTGTGCTGCGTGCCCAAGGCTTCCGTCGGCAACCTGGACTGCGCCCCCGACCGGCGATCGGAGCGCGAGCGCCTGGTGCGCAACATCGGCATCAGTCGCCGCCGCATCTGCTATCCGTGGCAGTACTTCTCCGACCTCGCGCAGACGGCGGCCGAGCAGGTGCTCGACGCGGTCGGCTGGAAGCGCGAGGAGATCGACGCGCTGATCGTCGTCACGCAATCGCCCGACTATCCGATCCCGGCGACCGCCATCATCCTGCAGGACCGGATGAAGCTGCCGATCACGACGATCGCCTACGACATCAACCTCGGCTGCTCGGGATACCCGTTCGGCCTCTACACGGTCGGCTCGATGCTCTCGTCGGGGGGCATCAGGAAGGCCCTGCTGCTCGTCGGCGACAAATGCGCGAGCCTGAACGACCCGCTGTTCTCCGACTGCGGCACCGCGACCGCGCTCGAGTTCGATCCGGGCGCGCCGCCGATCCACTTCGACATGAACAGCGACGGCTCGGGCTACCGCGCGATCATCCTGCCCGTGGGCGGGCATCGCGAGCCGACCCAGGTCCACCACCTGCTCCCGCACAAGGACGCCGACGGCGAGATGCGCCGCGACGCCGACCTGGTCCTCGACGGCACCGCGGTGCTCAACTTCTCGACGCAGCGCGTGCCGCCGGCGCTCCGCTCGTTGTGCGAGTACGCGAAGACGCCGATCGAGTCGATCGACTACTTCGTGCTGCACCAGGCCAACCGGATGATCAACGAGACCATTCGCAAGAAGCTGCAGCTCGCGCCCGAGAAGGTGCCGTCGACGCTCTACGATTTCGGGAACACCAGCTCGGCTTCGGTCCCGCTCACGATGACCGTGTGCCTGCGTGATCGCCTGACCTCGGCGCCCGCCACGGTGCTCATGTCGGGCTTCGGCATCGGGCTGTCGTGGGGAAGCTGCATCGCGCGGACCGAGGGCATCGTGATGCCCCCGCTGGTGGAAATGTGAGCGGCCCCGTGAGCGCGGATCCGTTCTCGCTCGAAGGCAAGCGCATCCTGGTCACCGGCGCGTCGTCGGGGCTCGGCCGCGCGATCGCGACGACCTGCGCGGGTCGCGGCGCCGCGGTGATCCTGAACGGCCGCGACGAAGCCCGGCTGGGCGAAACGCTCGCCGCGCTCGACGGCGGCGGGCACGTGAGCGTCGCCGGCGACCTCGTCGACCCCGCCGGGCGCGAGAAGCTCGCGGCGGGGTGCGGGACGCTGGACGGCGTCGTCCACAGCGCCGGCATCTCCAGGCTGTCGCCGATCCGGATGGCCACGCCCCAGCACCTCGCCGACGTGTGGAGGATCAACTACGAGGCGCCGACGCTTCTCACGCAGCGCCTGCTCGCGAAGAACCAGGTCGCGGCCAACGGATCGATCCTGTTCATGTCGTCGATCGCCGCGTTCATCGGGGTCGCCGGCGTGGGCGTCTATTCCGGCACCAAGGCCGCGCTGATCGCCACGATGCGCTGCATCGCCATGGAAGTCGTCAAGCGCGGCATCCGCGTGAACTGCCTGGCCCCCGCGCTCGTCGAGACGCCGCTGCTCGCGGCGACCGAGACGGTCGTGGCGAACATGGACGCGCAGAAGGCGGCGTACCCGCTCGGCTTCGGCAAGCCCGAGGACGTCGCCAACGCCGCCGTGTTCTACCTGTCGGCGGCGAGCCGCTGGATCACCGGGACCACGCTCGTGATGGACGGCGGGCTGACGATCAGCTAGGAGATCGACATGAAGGACCTCGTCATCATCGGCGCGGGCGGCTTCGGCCGCACGATCTACTGGCAGTGCGACGCCGACTACGGCAACCACCGCGAGTGGACGATCAAGGGCTTCCTCGACGACCGCCCGCACATCCTCGACGGCTTCGGCATCCCGCAACCGATCCTCGGCAGCCCCTTCACGTACAAGGCTCAGCCCAACGAGATCTGGCTGTGCGCGCTGGGCGAGCCGCAGATGCGTCGCAAGTACGCGGCGCCGCTGGTGGCGCAGGGCGTCGAGTTCATCAACCTGCGCACCGAGGTCGCCTATCCCGCGTCGGCGAAGCTCGGTCAGGGCATCATCTTCGAGCGCAAGGTGCAGGTCGGCAGCGACACCAGGATCGGCGACTTCGTCACGATCCTGTCGATGTCGGTGATCGGGCACGACGTGACGATCGGCGACTACGTGCAGATCGCGAGCTTCACGTTCATCGGCGCGCGCGCGCGCATCGGCAGCGACGTGCAGATCCACCCGCACAGCTGCATCCTGCCGGGCGTCCACGTCGGCGACCGCTCGGTCGTCGGCGCGGGAAGCATCGTGGTCAAGGACGTCCCGCCCGACAGCACCGTCTTCGGCAATCCCGCGAAGATCGTCTTCTCGCGCTGATGCACTCGATCCTCGCCGCCACCGACTACACCTCGCCCGAGGTCCTCGTCGGCGAGGAGCGGCGCCTGTTCCGACGGTTGTGGATCCTCGTCGGGTTCCGCTCGCTGCTCGACGCCCCCGATGCGTTCGTGACGCACCGCATCGGGGGCATCCCGGTCGTCGTGCAGAACACGTCCGGGGGGCTCAAGGCGTTCGTCAACCAGTGCGCGCACCGCCAGTCGCCGGTGCAGAACGCCGACTTCGGCCAGCGGCGGCTCGCGTGCCCGTACCACGGCTGGGTCTACGACGACGCCGGCTGCGTGAAGTCGGTGCCCGGCAACGAGGCGAACTACGGCTTCGCGCCCGGCACGGTCGCGACGCTGCACCTCAAGCCGGTGGCGCTGCGGGTCGTCGGCGGCCTCGTGTTCGTCAACCTCGACGCCGACCCGATGCCGCTCGAGTCGCAAATGCACGCGTCGTTCCTCGAGCGGATCGAGGCGGTCACCGGCGTGGTCGGCGACGATGCGCTCTTTGCGAAATTCGAGGGCGCGTACAACTGGAAGCTCAACTTCGAGAACGTGATCGACTGGAATCACGTGCCGTTCGTGCACGCGTCCAGCTTCGCATCCCTGATGCCGACGCTGCGTCCCGCGGCGCCCGGCGAGCGGCCCGCGTCGCCGCCGCCCGAGCCCGACGACGCCATCGGCGACGACATCCGCGACCTCTCGTACGAGGCCCGGGCGCCCTTCGACTTCCGCGACTGGCCGTGGCACGACGCGGTCGAGCGCTGCGCGGCGACGAACGAGTACCTGAACCTGTTCATCTACCCCAACGTCAACTACGTCGTGATGGCGGGGGCCGTCCACCTGATCCAGCAGTTCTGCCCGGTCGCGCCCGAGCGCACCGAGGTGCGACTCACGATGGCGCTCGGCCGCCGCAAGCAGCGGCTGCCTGCGGCACCCGCAATCCTCTGGGGCCAGCTGAAAGCCGAGAAGCGCGTGATCGACGAGGACGTCGCGGTGTTCGAGAGCCTTCAGCGCGGCTTCCACGACGGCACGCCGCGGGCGTTCCACGGCGCCTACGAATACCGGTTGCGCCGCGTCGCCAAGGTGTACCGCAAGCTGATGGAGGCCGCGTGACCGGCGGCCGCCGGCTGGTGGTCATCGGCGAGGCGCCGCTCGCGACGCTCGCCGCGGCGATCGGCGTCATGGAGCGCGGCACGGCGAACGTCCGCGTCGTCGAACTCGCGCCCGACCGCATCGCCACCGATACGCTCGACTCCCTCGGCGCCGACCCGCCCGAGGCGATCGACGTCTTCGCCGCCATCGGTCTGTCCGCGCTCAACTACGCTCGCTTCGACCTCTGGGCAAAGCTCAGGATGAAGGGCTACCGCTGCGCGACGCTCGTGCATCCTCGCGCGCACGTCGATCCGTCGGCCGTGCTCGCCGACAACGTGCTGATCGGCCCGAACGCGTCGATCGAATCCGACGTGCACGTCGGGCGCGGCACGATCGTCGGCGCCGCGGCGAGCATCGGCACGGCGGCGACGATCGCGCCGTGGTGCTGGCTCGCGCGCGGCGTCGTGATCGGCGCGCTGGCGAGCGTCGGCGCGCACACGGTGCTCGGCACCGGCGTGCAGCTCGCCGACCGCACGCAGTTCCAGGGGCCGGGCGAGATCGAGGTCGCCGGGGCGTATCGCGGCACTTTTGCCGCCGGAACATTCATCTCCTGCCTGTTTTCAAATCCCGTTCGTCTCGTGCACAGATAACGCTGCTCACCGGAGTTCGAACATGGCATTCCCCGAGCTTTCCGTGGACGAACTGAGGCGCAGCACCGATCTCGTCGCCGCCGGGTTTGTTGCAGGAAATCGCGAGGGAGCGCTGACCGAAATCTTGGGTTGCAGTCCTGCCGATGCCATCGCCACTCGTCGCTTTGTCGTCCTGGGATCTCAGCACCGGTCCGAAATTCGTGTCCTTGCACGTCACGCCAACATCGTCGCCATCGTCGACGATACGTTGGCGCGCGAGGGTCAGCGCTTGATGGGGAGTCCCGTCGTCACAACGGATGCGTGGGTCGAGATGGTACGACAGGACCCGAATATCGTTTCCTGCTTGCTCGTCTCAACGCCCAAGGGATATCTTCATTTCGTTCGTGCCGCGTTCGAATGCCACGCGCGGATCCTGATGCCGGTATCCTTCCTCGAACTGCTACGGTCGATCGACGCC
>DASTCK010000036.1:0-8265 GCA_035711225.1 Casimicrobiaceae bacterium | reverse complement strand
GGCGCGGTCCTCCTACAATGGAAGCAGGGACTTTGGCGACGCGCGGGGTTGCTCTGTCGCCAATCGCCAATCGCCTATCGCCCATCGCCTATCGCCCACCGCCGCCTTCACATGCCTTCCCCGCTCAATCCGTCGAAGAAGAAGCACCGCTCCAACAAGGCGTGGCTGCACGAGCACGTCAACGATCCCTACGTGAAGGAGGCGCAGCGGCGTGGCTACCGCTCGCGCGCGGCGTTCAAGCTGCTCGAGCTCGACGAGCGCGACAAGCTGATGCGGCCGGGGATCGCGGCGGTGGACCTGGGGGCCGCGCCGGGAAGCTGGAGCCAGGTGCTGCACGAGAGGCTCGGCCCCAAGGGGCGCGTGGTCGGCGTCGATCTCCTGCCGATGCACCCGCTGCGGGGCGTCGAGGTGATTCAGGCCGACTTCGCGACCGACGCAGGCCTCGCGGCGGTCGAGTCGGCGCTGGGCGGTCGCCCCGTCGACCTTGTGGTCTCCGACATGGCCCCCAATCTCTCCGGCATCGACGCCGTCGACCAGGCGCGGAGCGTCGGACTCGCCGAGCTGGCCCTGGCGTTCGCGGAGCAGCACCTGCAACCCGGCGGCGATTTCGCGGTCAAGGTTTTCCAGGGGTCGGGCCTCGCGCCGCTCGAGAAGGCGGTCAGGGAGCGCTTCGCGAAGGCCTACGTCCGCAAGCCGAAGGCGAGCCGGGACCGCAGCCGCGAGGTGTTCCTGGTCGGCAAGGGCTACAAGGGCGCGGCGTCCAGGGCCTCTTCCCCGGGGTCGGCCCGAGGGGTGGGGTAGAATCGAACGTACGTCCGGGGGCTTTCGCCCCGGTTCCGCGGCGCGGCTCATCCTCGCGCGGCGGCGGCGCCACACGGTTTTCTGCCGCGGCGCCACGGCGAGGAGCGTCACGTGAACAATCTGCTCAAGAACATCCTGATCTGGATCGCGATCGGCCTGGTGGTCCTCACCGTGGTCAAGCAGTTCGACGCGCGCCAGACCTCCAAGGACACCGTCTCCTACTCCGAGTTCATGGACTCGGCGAAGAACGGCAAGGTCGAATCGGCCGTGATCGAGGGCCGCACGATCAAGTGGACCGGCTCCGACAAGAAGCGCTTCGTCACCACGACGCCCGGCGACATCTGGATGGTGTCCGACCTGCTCAAGTACGGCGTGCGCGTCGACGCGAAGGCGGAGGAGGAGCAGAGCTTCCTCGCGCAGGTGTTCATCTCGTGGTTCCCGATGCTGCTCCTGATCGGCGTGTGGATCTTCTTCATGCGCCAGATGCAAGGCGGCGGGCGCGGTGGCGCGTTCTCGTTCGGCAAGAGCAAGGCGCGGATGCTCGACGAGTCGAACAACACGGTGACCTTCGCCGACGTCGCCGGCTGCGACGAGGCGAAGGAGGAAGTCGCCGAGCTGGTCGAGTTCCTGCGCGACCCGTCGAAGTTCCAGAAGCTCGGCGGCCGCATCCCGCGCGGCGTGCTGATGGTCGGCTCGCCGGGCACCGGCAAGACGCTGCTCGCCAAGGCGATCGCCGGCGAGGCGAAGGTGCCGTTCTTCTCGATCTCGGGCTCGGACTTCGTCGAGATGTTCGTCGGCGTGGGCGCCGCGCGCGTTCGCGACATGTTCGAGCAGGCGAAGAAGAACGCGCCGTGCATCGTGTTCATCGACGAGATCGACGCGGTCGGCCGCCAGCGCGGCGCGGGCCTGGGCGGCGGCAACGACGAGCGCGAGCAGACGCTGAACCAGCTGCTGGTCGAGATGGACGGCTTCGAGGGCAACGCCGGCGTGATCGTGATCGCCGCCACCAACCGGCCCGACGTGCTCGACCCGGCGCTGCTGCGGCCGGGCCGCTTCGACCGCCAGGTCGTCGTCCCGCTGCCCGACATCCGCGGTCGCGAGCAGATCCTGCTCGTGCACATGCGCAAGGTGCCGATGGCGCCGGACGTCCGCGCCGACATCATCGCGCGCGGCACGCCCGGCTTCTCGGGCGCCGACCTCGCGAACCTCGTCAACGAGGCGGCGCTCTTCGCCGCGCGCAGCAACAAGCGCCTGGTGGACATGGAGGACTTCGAGCGCGCCAAGGACAAGGTCATCATGGGCGCCGAGCGGCGCTCGATCGTGATGCCCGAGGAGGAGCGGCGCAACACCGCGTACCACGAGTCGGGCCACGCGATCGTCGCGATGCTGCTGCCCAAGACCGACCCGGTCCACAAGGTCACGATCATCCCGCGCGGCCGCGCGCTCGGCGTCACGATGCAGCTGCCGACCGAGGACCGCTACAGCATGGACCGCGACCGGATGCTCAACATGATCTCGGTGCTGTTCGGCGGGCGCATCGCCGAGGAGCTCTTCATGCACCAGATGACGACCGGCGCGTCGAACGACTTCGAGCGCGCAACGCACCTCGCGCGCGACATGGTGATGCGCTACGGCATGAGCGACCTGATGGGCCCGATGGTCTACGGCGACAACGAGGGCGAGATCTTCCTCGGGCGCTCGATCACGCGCACCGTCAACATGTCCGAGGAGACGATGAAGAAGGTCGACGCCGAGGTGCGCAAGATCATCGACGCGCAGTACGCGGTCGCGCGGAAGCTCCTCGAGGAGAACCGCGACAAGGTGGAGGCGATGGCGAAGGCGCTGCTCGAGCTCGAGACGATCGACGCCGAGCAGATCGACGACATCATGGCCGGCAAGCCGCCGCGGCCGCCGAAGCCGTCGTCGTCGCAGTCGTCGGGCACCGGCTCGTCCGGATCGTCGCCGTCGCCGGGCACGGCGCCGTCGGCCAACCCGGCGTAGCTCGCCACCGGGCAATGGGACGGGGCGCGCCCATGGGCGCGCCCTTTTCCTTTGGCGGGTCGTTCGCGCGGAGGAGCGTCGCGCCCGGAAGCTACACTACCGCCCCGATGCGTTCCCGTCCCGTCCGGACCGTCGCCCGCCGTCGCGTCCTCGACCTCGAGCGCCCGCGCCTGATGGGCAGGCGTGGGCATGGACATGCTCCCGGGGACGCGCGGATCAGGGTAGCGCGATTGCCGGAGGATCGGCTCTGATCCCCGATCTGCGACGTCCGTGAAGGCACACCCGATCCTCCGTTGCGGACGCTTCGCGCTCGACCTCGCACGCCCGCGCGTGATGGGGATCCTCAACGTCACCCCCGACTCGTTCTCCGACGGCGGCCGCTTCCACGATTCCGCGAGCGCGATCGCCCACGCGCGCTCGATGCTGGCCGACGGTGCCGACATCGTCGACGTCGGCGGGGAATCGACGCGGCCGGGTGCCGAAGCGGTGGACGCGGCGACCGAGATCGCGCGCGTCGTGCCGGTGATCGAGGCGCTGGCGCGCGATGGCGCGCTCGTGTCGGTCGACACGATGAAGCCGGCGGTGATGCGCGCCGCGCTCGCCGCCGGGGCCTCGATGGTCAACGATGTGCGCGCCATGCAGGAGCCGGAGGCGCTCGATGCCGTCGCGTCCACTGCAGCGGCAGTGTGCCTGATGCACATGCGCGGCACGCCGGCCACGATGCAGCGGACGACGGGTTACGGCGACGTCGTGTCGGAGGTGCGCGCGTTCCTGGAGACCCGGATCCGCGCGTGCGAGGCCGCGGGCATCGCGCGCGGGCGCCTCGTCGTCGACCCGGGCTTCGGCTTCGGCAAGAGCGCGGCGCAGAACCTCGAGATGCTCGCGAGTCTCGGCGACTTCGCGTCGCTCGGCGTGCCCGTGCTCGCGGGCCTGTCGCGCAAGTCGACGCTGGGCGCCGTCACCGGGCGCGACGGGGACGACCGACTCGCGGCGAGCGTGGCGGCCGCCGTGATCGCGGTCGATCGCGGCGCGGCGATCGTGCGTGTCCACGACGTGCGCGAGACCGTCGATGCGCTCAGGGTGTGGTCGGCGGTCGCCGGCGCCCGGGACGCGCGCGCACCGCGCGACGCGCTACCATGAGCCGTCCCATGGCGTCGGGAGAGAGCGATGATCCGCAAGCTTCCTTCGGGCGGCTACCGCCTGTACTCGCGCAAGGCCGATCCGAAGACGGGCCGGCGCCGCAACCTCGGGACGTTCCGGACGCGCGCCGAGGCCGAGCAGCACGAGCGCGCGGTGCAGTTCTTCAAGCGCCGCGGCTGACGCCGGCGGCGGCGCGCGCATAATCGCGGCGAACGCAACGGGGTGGGGCGGGCGATGCAGCGACAATACTTCGGGACCGATGGCGTGCGCGGGCGCGTGGGCGAGTCGCCTATCACGCCCGAGCTCGTGATGAAGCTCGGCTGGGCCGCGGGCCGCACGTTCGCGGCCGACCCGCGCAGGCCGGTCGGGCGGCCCGCCGTGCTGATCGGCAAGGACACGCGCATCTCCGGCTACCTGCTGGAAGCCGCGCTCGAGGCGGGGCTGTCCGCCGCGGGCGTCGACGTCGCGCTGTGCGGGCCGCTGCCGACGCCGGGCATCGCGTACCTGACGCGCGCGCTGCGGCTCACCGCGGGCATCGTCATCAGCGCCTCGCACAATCCCTACGACGACAACGGCATCAAGTTCTTCTCGTCGGCCGGCGCGAAGCTGCCCGACGCGACCGAAAGCGCGATCGAGGCCGCGATGGCCTCGCCGCTCGAGTGCGTCGCGTCGGCCGAGCTCGGCAAGGCACGCCGCGTCGCGGACGCGGCGGGGCGCTACGTCGAGTTCTGCAAGGCGACGTTCCCGTCGTCGCTCGATCTGCGCGGCGTGACGCTCGTCGTCGACTGCGCCCACGGGGCGGCCTACCACGTCGCCCCGCCGGTGTTCAGCGAGCTGGGCGCGACGGTCGTGCCGGTCGGCGTCGCGCCCGACGGCCTCAACATCAACGACTGCTGCGGCGCGACGCATCCCGCGTTCCTCGCGAGCGAGGTGGTCAAGCACCGCGCCGACCTCGGCATCGCGCTCGACGGCGACGGCGACCGGCTGGTCATGGTCGACCGCGACGGGCGGATCTACAACGGCGACGAGCTTTTGTTCGTCGTCGCGATGGACGCGAGGCGGCGCGGCGTGCTCGAGGGCGGCGTCGTCGGCACCGTGATGTCCAACCTCGGCTTCGAGCAGGCGCTCCTGCACGCGGGCGTGCCGCTCGAGCGCGCGAAGGTCGGCGACCGTTACGTGCTCGAGCGCATGGTCGAGCGCGGCTGGACGCTGGGCGGAGAGAGCTCGGGCCACCTGATCTGCCTCGACAAGCACACGACCGGCGACGGGATCGTCGCGGCGCTGGCGGTGCTGCGCGCGCTGATCGAGGGCCGCGCGACGCTCGCGGAGGCGACCGCGCCGGTCGCGATGTTCCCGCAGACGCTGATCAACGTGCCGATCCGGCGCGGCTGGGACTGGCAGGGCAGCGACGCGG
This sequence comes from Casimicrobiaceae bacterium, assembly GCA_035711225.1. Taxonomy (GTDB): domain Bacteria; phylum Pseudomonadota; class Gammaproteobacteria; order Burkholderiales; family Casimicrobiaceae; genus VBCG01. Next base: position 2,909 of record DASTCK010000036.1, on the reverse strand, counting down.
TGAAGCGGTCGCGCGACCGTGCCGTCTCCGCGCTCGGCGACGCCGGTCGCGTGCTGCTGCGGCCGTCGGGGACCGAGCCGGTGCTGCGCGTGATGGTCGAGGCGCGCGACAAGTCGCTCGCCGACGAGCACGCGGGCGCCATCGCCGAGTCGATCGCGCGCGCGGCCGGGATGCCGTTGTGACCGCGGAAGCGCTGCCGCCGCTGCGCTTCGCGGCCGTCGGCCTCGACCACCGGCACATCTACGACCAGGTCCAGAGCCTCCTCGACATCGGCGGCACCTGCGTCGGCTACTGGACGAACGACGACGCGCGCCCGCTCGAGGGGTTCGTCAAGCGCTTCCCGCACATCCCGCGGGTCGCCGACCGCCGCACGCTGCTCGACGACCGGTCGATCCAGCTCCTGACCTGCGCCGCGGTGTTCGACGAGCGCGCCGACCTCGCGATCGAGGCGATGCGGGCGGGCAAGGATTTCATGGCCGACAAGCCGGGCGTCACGACGCTCGAGCAACTCGCGCGCGTGCGGGAGGTGCAGCAGGCGACCGGCCGCATCTGGACGGTCAACTTCACCGAACGCTTCGAGGTGCGCGCGGTGACGCGCGCGCTCGAGCTCGTGCACGGCGGGGCGATCGGCGAGGTCGTGCAGACGGTGGGGCTCGGGCCGCATCGCGAGAACCGCCCCACGCGCGCAGCGTGGTTCTATGACAAGCGCCGGTACGGCGGCATCCTCGCCGACATCGCGTCGCACCAGATCGATCAGTTCCTGATGTTCACCGGCGCGAGCGACGCGCGCATCACGCTCGCGCGCGCGGGCAACGTCGCGCATCCGGACGATCCGTTCTTCGAGGACTTCGGCGAGGTCGCGCTGGCCGCCGGCAAGGCGTCGGGCTACATCCGCGTCGACTGGTTCACCGCCGACGGGTTGCCGACCTGGGGCGACGGCCGGCTGTTCATCGTCGGCACGCGCGGCACGATCGAGCTGCGCAAGTACGTCGACATCGCCGGTCGGCCCGGCAAGGACCATCTGTTCCTGGTCGACGGGCAGGGGACGCGCCACCTCGACTGCAGCGACGCGCCGCTCCCGTACTACCGCAACCTCCACCACGACATCGTCCACCGCACCGAGACCGCGATGACGCACGCGCACTGTTACAAGGTGTGCGAGCTGGCGCTCACCGCGCAGGCGCAGGCGCGGCCGGTCGGGGGCTGACGCCTTCGCCGCGCAGCTCGCGATCGGACACGCCCGTCGCGCAGCCCGCCCCGGCTCGCGGCGGCGATGGGTATTATCATCAGGCCATGGTCGCCGTCGTCCACGCCGCTCCCGGATCCGCCGCGCCGCAGGCCGTCGCCGCGTGGCTCGATTCGCTGGCGGGCACCTACCCGCGCGCCGACGTCGACGCCTTCCGCGCCGCGTTCGACTATGTCGCCTCGCGTGCCGGCGACGCGACCGCCCACGACGGCGAGAAGCTCGCCGACCGCGCGCTCGGCATCGCAGGCATCGTCGCGGGGCTGAAGCTCGACCCCGCGTCGATCCGCGGCGCGCTGCTGTCGGTGCTGCCGGCGGCGAGGGCGTTCGACGCGGAGGACGTCTCGGCGCGCTTCGGCGGCGACGTCGCGGGCCTGGTCGCAGGCGTCGCCCGCATGGACTCGATCCGCGCGCGCAGCATCGGCGCCACGCCCGAGGAGCGGGCCGCCCAGTCCGAGAACCTGCGCAAGATGCTGCTCGCGATGGTCGAGGACATCCGCGTGGTGATCCTCAAGCTCGCCGAGCGACTCCAGGCGCTGCGTTGGCTCATGGCCGCCGATGCGGGCGAGCGCCGCGCCACCGCGCGCGAGGTGCTCGAGCTGTATGCGCCGCTCGCCAACCGCCTCGGCGTCTGGCAGCTCAAGTGGGAGCTCGAGGACCTCTCGCTGCGCGCCACCGAGCCCGACACCTACAAGGAGATCGCGAAGCTCCTCGACGAGCGGCGGCTCGACCGGCAGCGCTACATCGAGGAGGTCATCGCGACGCTGAGGCGCGAGCTCGCTGCCGCGGGCATCGCCGCCGACGTGTCCGGCCGCCCCAAGCACATCTTCAGCATCTGGAGCAAGATGCGGCGCAAGCAGGCTGGCATCGACGCGCTCTACGACATCCGCGCCGTGCGCATCCTCGTCGACGACGTGAAGCAGTGCTACGCGGCGTTGGGCATCGTGCACCACCGGTGGACGCCGCTGCCCGGCGAGTTCGACGACTACATCGCGAAACCCAAGGCGAACGACTACCGGTCGCTGCACACCGCGGTCATGGGGCCGGAAGGCAAGCCGCTCGAGGTGCAGATCCGCACGCGCGAGATGCACCAGCACTCCGAATACGGCGTCGCGGCGCACTGGCGCTACAAGGAAGGCGTCGAGTCGCGGCGCGACCCGGCGTTCGAGGACCGCATCGCGTGGCTGCGCCAGGTGCTCGACTGGAAGGACGCGATCGCCGACACGAGCGACTGGCTCGCGGCGTTCAAGCAGTCGCTGTTCACCGACACGATCTACGTGCTGACGCCGCAGGGCAAGGTGGTCGACCTGCCCGCAGGAGCGACGCCGGTCGACTTCGCGTACGCGGTGCACACGAGCCTCGGCCACCGCTGCCGCGGCGCGAAGGTCGACGGCCACATGGTGCCGCTCAACACGCCGCTCGCGAACGGCCAGCGCGTCGAGATCCTGGCCGTCAAGCAGGGCGGGCCGTCGCGCGACTGGCTCAACCCCGACCTGGGCTACGTCACGAGCCACCGCGCGCGCGCGAAGGTGCGGCAGTGGTTCAAGGCGCAGCAGCACGACCAGACCGTCGCGCAGGGCCGGCTGATGGTGGAGCGCGAGCTCGCGCGGCTCGGCCACACCGCGCTCAAGCTCGAGTCGGTCGCCGCGAAGGCGGGCTTCGCGCG
>DASTCK010000035.1:0-7938 GCA_035711225.1 Casimicrobiaceae bacterium | reverse complement strand
AGCAATTCCGCGATCAACGGCAGCCGCCCCAGCGCCACGCCCTGCCCGCCCACGGCCGCCTGGACCAGCTGGTCGTAGAGCGTGAAGCGCAGCGAGCCCGCGGGTTTCAGGCCCGGCGCGCCGTTCGCCGCGAGCCACGCGGGCCAGTTGAGCCACGGCACGCGGCCTTCCGGATCGTCGAGGTGCAGGAGCACGTGCTTCGCGAGGTCCGCGGGACGCTTGAGCGGCGTCGCCGGATCGTTCGCGACCGCGGGGCTCACGACCGGCAGCATCCGCTCGCCGAACATCGCCAGCGCTCCCGCCGGAAGCCTCGTGTCCTGCCCGACGTAGCGGATCGCGACGTCGACCTCGCCGCGCGCCAGGTCCACGGTGCGATCGTCGGCCGACACGTACACCTCGGCGTCCGGCCGCAGCGCGCGGAAACGCGACAATCGCGGGATCAGCCACAGCGAGGCGAACGACACCGTCGTCGTCACGGTCAGCCCGGGCGCGCGACGCACGCTGCCCGCCGACTCCGCCGCGCGCGCGATCGCCTGCAGGTGCGTGGTGATCTCGCGGTGGAACGCCTCGCCTTCGGGCGTCAGCGCGAGCGCGCGGTGGCGCCGCTCGAACAGCGCGACGCCGAGCGCTTCCTCGATCGCCGCCACCTGTCGCGACAGCGCGGATTGCGTGAGGTGCAGCTCCGCTGCCGCGCGCGTGAACGACAGCAGGCGGCCGGAGGCCTCGAAGCCGCGCAAAAAGTCGAGCGACGGCAGCCGACGCAGGGTCTTATGCATGATCTGGATGCATGCAAGCCATGCCGATTCGTCGTTTGAACGAGCCGCGGGCGGGCGCTAGATTCTCGTCACATGGCGCACGTTCCGACCCGGGCAACTCCCCTAGATCCCCGCCGGCCCCGTGACTTTAGCCATGAACCAGGAGAATGACAATGACCGCTGCCACCCTTCCCCGCCGCCTGGCGCTCGCGTCGGGCGATCTCGTGAACCTCGACGACGCGCGCGGCACCACGGTGCGCGTCGGCCGCGGCCAGGTCTGGCTCACGCAGTACGGCGATCCGGTCGACCACGTCCTCGACGCCGGCGACAGCTGGGCGATCGAGCGCAACGGGCGCACGATCGTGCAGGCCCAGCACGCGACGATCCTCGACCTGAGCGGCCCTGGCGCCGCCGCGGCGATCCTCCCCGTCGCCAGCGCGCCGACCCCCGGGCAGCTGTCCGGCTGGCTCGCGCGCGCCGCGGACGGGTGGATGAACCGCCCCTGGGCGCCGTACGTATGATCGCGTGCGTCCGCGTGTCCTCGCGTGCGCTGCCTGGGATCGGATGTGAATCCGACCCCGGTGAGAGGTCGACTCCGACCCCGGTGAGGGCGCCATGCCGCTCGTGACGCTGACGCTGCGGCAGCCGGCGGCTCCGGGGGTCGCGCGCCGCATGCTCGACGAGGTGCACGCGGCCCTGGTCGCGGGCGGCGTGCCGCCCACCGACCGTTTCCAGCGCGTGCTCGAGCTCGCGCCGGGAGCGATCGTCGTCGATCCGCGCTATCCCGACCTCGAGCGCGACCGCAGCGAACGGTACGCGCTCGTCGAGGTCCTGTGGTCGGTGGGGCGCAGCGTGAAGATCAAGCGCAAGGTCGCCGCCGACATCGCTGCGGGCGTCGCGCGCGCAGGATCCCTCGATCCCGACGACGTCATGGTCGTGTTCGTCGAGACCGCGTGGGAGAACTGGGCGTTCGCCGGCGGGCGCCTGCTGCACGCGTCCTGACGCCCGCCCAGGCGAGGCGCGTCGCCGCGGGTTTGCGGTATCTTGGCGCCCTGCGGCACCCGCGCCGCTTCTACCCGCGAGGCAGGCATGGCCGCGAAGAAGATCATCTCGGTGCTCGGCGCGACCGGTGCGCAGGGCGGCGGTCTCGTTCGCGCGATCCTCGACGATCCGGACAGCGGATTCACGGTGCGCGCGATCACCCGCACGGTCGATTCGGACGCCGCGCGCGCGCTCGCGAAGCGCGGCGCCGAGGTCGTCGCCGGCGACGTCGACGACGAGGAGAGCCTCGTGCGCGCATTTTCGGGCGCGCACGGCGTCTACGGCGTGACGTTCTACTGGGCGCACATGGACCCGGCGCGCGAGACCGAGGAAGGACGCCGCATCGCGCGCGCCGCCAGGACCGCGGGCGTGCCGCACGTGATCTGGTCGACGTTCGAGGACACGCGCAAGCGCGTGCCGCTCGACGACACGCGCATGCCGACGTTGATGGGCCACTACAAGGTCCCGCACTTCGACAGCAAGGCCGAGGCCAACGCCGCGTTCGCCGACGCCGGCGTCCCGACCACCTACCTGCTCACGTCGTTCTACTGGGACAACCTGATCCATTTCGGCATGGGCCCGACGAAGGGCCCCGACGGCGTGCTCGGGTTCACGATGCCGATGGGCGCGGCCAAGCTGCCCGGCATCGCCTCCGGCGACATCGGCGGCTGCGCCTACGGCATCTTCAAGCGCGGCCACGAGTACGTCGGCAAGACCGTCGGGATCGCCGGCGAGCACCTGTCGGGGGCCGAGATGGCCGCCGCGCTCGGTCGCGCGCTGCACACGACCGTCCGGTTCAACGACGTGACGCCGGACACCTACCGCGGCTTCGGGTTCCCAGGCGCCGACGACCTCGGCAACATGTTCCAGTACAAGCGCGATTTCGAGCGCGAGTACCGTGCGGTGCGGGACGTCGCGCGCTCGCGGGCGCTCAACCCGAAGCTGCAGACCTTCGACCAATGGCTCGCCGCGAACGCGAGCCTCATCCCGCACGACTAGACGACGCGGTGCGAGAACCGTCGCGCGCGTGGGACGACGGCGTCGCGCGCGCGCTCGCGCACACCGGCACGCTGTTCCACCGTTGGGCGCCGCCACCGGGCGGCCGCGACGAGCTGCGGGCTTTCCAGGCTCGCAGGCTTCGCGCGCTGCTGGCCCATTGCAGCGCTCGCGTCGCCGTGTACCGCGATCACTGGCGCGGCACCTCGATCGCCCCCGGCGATCTCGCGTCGCCGGACGCGATCGCCGCGTGGCCGACGATTCGCAAGGACGACCTCCGCTCCCGACCGCTCGCCGCGACGCTGGCCGACGGCGTCGACGCGCGCGGCCTCGTCGTCCATCGAACGAGCGGGTCGTCCGGCGAGCCGTTCGCCGTGCATCGCTCGCGCTTCGAGGAGCAGCTCCTCGGGCTCTTCCGCAGGCGCGCCGAGGCCGGCGCTGGGCTGCGGGCGTTCGACCGCATCGCCGAGTTCCGCCAGCTTCCCGCGCACACCGCCGCGTTGCCGTGGCCCGCCCGGATGCGTCGCGCCCTGCGCGTCCACCGTGAGGTCGCGCTCGACGGGCTCGCGGACGCGGCGTCGATGCTCGCTGACATCGTGCGGCTGCAACCGCAGGCGCTTCGCGCGTACCCGTCGACCCTGGCCGAGATCGCCCGCCGGCTGCTGTGCGACGGGCCGCGCGAGACCGGCGTGAGGCGCGTGCTGTGCGGCGGCGAAGTGCTCGACGCCGCCACGCGACGCACCATCGCCGAGGCGTTCGCGGCGCCGGTGACCGACTTCTACGGGGCACACGAGTTCAACCTGATCGCCTCCGAATGTCCCGCCGGCTTCGGCTACCACGTGTGCGACGACAACGTGCTGGTCGAGATCCTCGGCGACGACGGGGCGCCGGTGCGCGTGGGCGAGCGCGGCGAGGTCGTCGCGACGGCGCTGCATTCGTGGACGATGCCCTTCGTTCGCTTCCGCACCGGCGACCTCGCCGTCCGCGGTCCGGAGACATGTCGCTGCGGCGCTCCCTGGTCGACGTTGGGGGCGATCGAAGGTCGCGCGGCCGAAGCGCTGCTCCTGCCCGGCGGGCGGCGCGTGCATCCCTACCGCATCACCGGCGCGCTCGCCGAGCGCGACGCGGACTGGGTCTCGCAGCACCAGCTCCGGCAGACGCACGAGGACAGCGTCGTCCTCGCAGTGGCGACGCGCCGCGCGCCTGTCCGCGGCGAGGTGGAGCGGATGCGGGACACGGCCGCGGCGATCCTCGGCCCGGACGTGCGCTTCGAGGTGACGCTGGTCGATCGTTTCGTCTCGCGGCCCGGGCGGAAATTCCGCGCTTACGTGTCGCTCGGCGACGCCGGCGACGGCGAGTGACGGACCCATCGTGAACGCGCCGCATCGTCACGCGGCTGGGTCGGTCGCCGCAACCCGGTCCAGTCGCCCGACCGCGAGCGTGGGACACGGTGGAGGCGCCCGGCCGCATCATCGGGATGCGACGCCGCGCCGCTCGCCCGGCGACGGCGCGTTGGGCGCCGCCACCGACGTCCCGCTCGTCAGGACTTCCGGAATCCGATCTCGCCGCCGGTCGACGTGACGCGGATCGTGTCGCCGGCGGCGTACTTGCCGCCGAGGATCTCCTTCGCGAGCGGGTTCTCGATCTGCTGCTGGATCGCCCGCTTCAGCGGACGCGCTCCGTAGACCGGGTCGAACCCCGCAGCGGCGATCGCCTTGAGCGCGGCGTCGTCGACGTCGAGACGGATGTCGAGCTTCGCGAGCCGCGCCTCGAGCGACTTGAGCTGGATGCGCGCGATGCTGGCGATCTGCGCCTCGTCGAGCGGATGGAACACGACGATCTCGTCGATGCGGTTGACGAACTCGGGACGGAAGGCCGACTTCACCTCCGCCATCACTGCGATCTTCACCACGCCCGGATCGGCACCCTCGTCGGTCAGCTGCTGGATCCGGTGGGAGCCCAGGTTCGACGTCATCACCAGCACGGTGTTCTTGAAGTCGATCGTGCGGCCCTGCCCGTCGGTGAGCCGCCCGTCGTCGAGCACCTGCAGCAGCACGTTGAACACGTCCGGGTGCGCCTTCTCGACCTCGTCGAACAGGATCACGCTGTAGGGCTTGCGGCGCACCGCCTCGGTGAGCGCACCGCCCTCCTCGTAGCCGACGTAGCCGGGCGGCGCCCCGATCATCCGCGCGACCGAGTGCTTCTCCATGTACTCGGACATGTCGATGCGGATCAGCGCGTGCTCGCTGTCGAACAGGAACTCGGCGAGCGCCTTGGTGAGCTCGGTCTTCCCGACGCCGGTGGGCCCGAGGAACAGGAACGAGCCGTACGGGCGGTTCGGGTCCGAGAGTCCGGAGCGCGAGCGGCGGATCGCGTCCGACACGAGGCGGACCGCCTCGTCCTGGCCGACCACGCGCTGGTGCAGCCGCTCCTCCATGCGGACGAGCTTGTCGCGCTCGCCCTGCATCATCTTCGACACGGGGATGCCGGTGGCGCGCGAGACGACCTCGGCGATCTCCTCGGCGCCCACCTGCGTGCGCAGGAGCTTGGGCTTCTGCGCGGACTCCTTCGCGAGCGCGGTGTCGGCCTTCTTGAGCTGCGCCTCGAGCTGCGGCAGCTTGCCGTACTGCAGCTCCGACATCGTCTGCCAGTCGCCCTTGCGCTTCGCCTCGTCCATCTGGAGCTTGATCTTGTCGATCTCCTCCTTGATGTGCTGCGTCCCGGCGACGTTCGCCTTCTCGGCCTTCCAGACCTCCTCGAGGTCCGCGTACTCGCGCTCGAGCTTGCCGATCTCCTCCTCGATCAGCGCGAGGCGCTTCCGCGACGCCTCGTCCTTCTCCTTCTTCACCGCCTCGCGCTCGATCTTGAGCTGGATCAGGCGCCGGTCGAGCCGGTCCATCGCCTCGGGCTTGGAGTCGATCTCCATCTTGATGCGCGCGGCCGCCTCGTCGATCAGGTCGATCGCCTTGTCGGGCAGGAAGCGGTCGGTGATGTAGCGCGCGGAGAGCTCCGCCGCGGCGACGATGGCCGGGTCGGTGATCTCGACGCCGTGGTGGATCTCGTAGCGCTCCTGCAGGCCGCGCAGGATCGCGATCGTCGCCTCGACCGACGGCTCGCCGACCAGCACCTTCTGGAAGCGGCGCTCGAGCGCGGCGTCCTTCTCGATGTACTTGCGGTATTCGTCGAGCGTGGTCGCGCCGACGCAGTGCAGCTCGCCGCGCGCGAGCGCGGGCTTCAGCATGTTGCCGGCGTCGATCGCGCCCTCGGCCTTGCCCGCGCCGACCATCGTGTGCAGCTCGTCGATGAACACGATCGTGCGCCCCTCGTCCGCGGCGATGTCCTTCAGCACCGCCTTCAGGCGCTCCTCGAACTCGCCGCGGTACTTCGCGCCCGCGAGCAGCGCGGCCATGTCGAGCGAGAGAACGCGCTTGTCCTTCAGCGTCTCGGGCACCGTCCCGTCGACGATGCGCTGCGCGAGCCCCTCGACGATCGCGGTCTTGCCGACGCCGGGCTCGCCGATCAGCACCGGGTTGTTCTTGGTGCGCCGCTGCAGAATCTGGATCGTGCGGCGGATCTCGTCGTCCCGACCGATCACCGGGTCGAGCTTGCCTTCGCGCGCGCGCTCGGTCAGGTCGATCGTGTACTTCTTGAGCGCCTCGCGCTGGCCCTCGGCCTCGGCCGACCCGACGCCCGCGCCGCCGCGCACCGCGTCGATCGCGCTCTCGAGCGACTTCTTCGCGAGCCCCGCGTCCTTGAGCATGCGGCCGACCTCGCCCTTGTCGTCGGCGAGCGCGAGCAGGAACAGCTCGCTGGCGATGAACTGGTCGCCGCGCTTGGTCGCGAGCTTGTCGGTGAGGTTGAGCAGGTTGTTGAGGTCGCGGGAGACGCCGATCTCGCCGCCGGTGCCCTCGACCTTGGGCAGCCGCCCGATCGAGGCCTTCAGCGCGGCCTGCAGCTTCGGCACGGCGACGCCGGCGCGGGCGAGCAGCGAGGCGGTGCCTGCGTCCTCCTGCGCGAGCAGCGCGGCGAGCAGGTGCTGGGGCTCGATGAAGCCGGCGTCGTGCCCGAGCGCGAGGCTCTGGGCGTCGGCGAAGGCCTGCTGGAACTTGGTGGTCAGCTTGTCGAAACGCATGAAGTCTCCGGGGCGTCGGCGACGCCTGTTTCGAAAGCAGATGGGGGAATCCCGTACCGTTTCAAGGGGTTTTGCGATCCTGGGGCGCCACCCCGGTTGCTAGAATGGGCCTGCCGTCGCGTGGCCCCGAGCCCCATGTCCGACCCCGTCCCCTCTTCCCCGGAGCCGCCCGAGCCCGCTCCCCGCCCGGCCTCGCTGCGGGAGGTCGTCGGCGCGGTGTTCTGGAGCTTCTTCGGCGTGCGCAAGGGAAAGGCGATGCGCCGCGACGCGGTCGCGATCCGCCCTCACCAGGTGATCATCGTCGGCGTCGTGCTCGCGGCCATTCTCGTGGCCTCGCTTCTGGTGCTCGTGCGCATGATCCTGCGCTCGGCCGGCGCCTGAGGGCCGGCCGCCGCCTGCGCGGGCGAGGTCAGCCGGGACCGGCGCCGCGCCGCGCGGCGTGGTAGCCGCGCAGGAACGCGAGGTTGAACGCGATCTCCCAGCGCTTCCTCGACGCGCCGATCGTCGGTGCCGTCGGGGCTCGCTGCGCCTCCTCCCGCTCCGCGGCCTCGAACGACACGATCGCCTGCGCGGTGAGCGGGCTCCAGGGCCACGGCCCGGTCGACGTCGACTCGTAAATCGCCGCCGCCTCGCCCAGCCTTCGCGAGGATTCGAGGCGGTAGTCGAACGTCACCTCGTGGTCGTGCCACGCCACGGCGCGCGGCACGAAGCGAGTCGGCACGCCGCGCTCCCTGAGCCTCAGGCTGAACTCGAAGTCGTCGAACAGGTCGTGCCTGAAGCGCTCGTCGAACGCACCCACGCGATCGAACGTCTCGCGCGCGATCGACGCGTTCCCGACGTAGAAATAGTCGTCCTTCCACCCGAACGCCGCGGTCGGGAACGCCACGCCGAAGTTCATTCCGTCGTCCTCGAGCCAGCGGCGGAACGGGTCGTCGCGCAGGGCACCGACGAAATAGGCGGGGCCGATCCCCGCCGCCGGCGCGTCGAGCAGCGACTGGAAGCGCCGGTGCGCGG
>DASTCK010000034.1:0-17350 GCA_035711225.1 Casimicrobiaceae bacterium | reverse complement strand
CATCAGCACGCGCACGCCCGCCGCGTGGGCGGTCGCTACCGCCTAGCGCGCCTCGGCGCGCGGCGGATCGACCATTCCCACGGCGCCGAGCCAGACGAACGCCTGCTCGTGCCCCGCGTGCAGCCCGTCGACGTCGCGCGGGTCCATCACGCGACCGGCCAGTCCGAGCGTGCGCAACGCCTCGACCGCGAGGGCGTCGATCGCCTGCTGGATCTCGACGCGCCGCAGCGGCGTCAGCGGCTGGTCCACGTTGCCGACCCGTTCGTGCGTGCACCGCGCGAGCAGCAGGTCCGGCGCCCCCTTGGTGAACAGCACGGCGCGCTCCGGCATGTCGCGGTCCTCGTGCGCCGTGCTCATCAGCTTGCGCTCCGACGAGAACGGGATCTCGCCGAGCCGCGGAAAGCGGTGGATGATCGCCGACTCGAGCTTCGCCTTCTCGGCGAGCACCTTCAGCGCCCCCTCGGTGGGGTCGCCGCTGACCGTCCACCGGCCTTCGTGCCGCGTGAGCCGTGCGTTGTTGGCGAGCGATCCCGCCGCGATCGCCGCCTCGATCTCCTGCATCAGCGCGCCGGGAGGAACCGGGGCGCCGTTGCGGTGCAGCGCGCCGTCGGGCGCATAGCCCACTCCCGTGACGTCGACGCGCCCGCCCGCCGTCACCACCGCGCGGACCGTCATCTCGTTCCTGGTCAGCGTGCCGGTCTTGTCGGTGCAGACGACGCTGGTCGCGCCGAGCGTCTCGACCGCGGCGAGCTTGCGCACGATCACGTTGCGGCGGGCCATCCGCTGCATGCCGAGCGACAGCACGATCGTCGTCACGGCCGTCATGCCTTCGGGGACCGCGGCGACGGCGAGCGACACCGAGTAGAGCAGGATCGCGGTCAGCGCGCCGGTCGAGTAGTCGCGGTGGATCGCGAGGATCGTCGCGGCGACCACGATCGCGATCGCGATGACGGCGAGCCCCAGCACGCGGCCGATGCGGTCGAGCTCGCGCTGCAGCGGCGTCGGCTCCTGCGGCGCGGCGGCCAGCAGCGTCGCGATGCGGCCGACCTCGGTGCTCATCCCGGTCGCGGTGACGATCGCGCGGCCGTGCCCGTACGTCACGCTCGTTCCCGACCAGAGCATGTTGGCGCGATCGGCGAGCTCGGTGCCGGGCGGAAGCGGCGACGGATCCTTGTCGACCGGCGCGCTTTCGCCGGTGAGCACCGCCTCGGCGGCCTTGAGCGACACCGACTCGACCACGCGCGCGTCCGCCGGCACGGCGTCGCCTTCCTCGAGGACGAGCACGTCGCCGGGGACGAGAGCGGCGGCATCGAGGACCGCGTGCTCGCCGTCGCGCATCACGAGGGTCCCCGCGGCGGCGAGCCTCTTCAGGCTCGCGGCGGCGGCTTCGGCGCGCTCCTCCTGGACGAAACCGAGGATCGCGTTGGCGACGACGATCGCGAAGATCGCGAGCGCCTCGTACGGTACGTCGCCATCCCCTTCGAGCGTGTGGACGAAGAGCGACACTCCGCCGGCGGCGAGGAGCAGGAGGACGAGTGGGCTCTCGAACTGCGACAGCAGGCGACGCCAGCGCGGCGGTGGCCGCGACGCATCGAGCGCGTTTCGGCCCAGGAGGGCGAGGCGGCGCGCCGCCTCGGCGGCGCTCAGTCCGCGTTCGGTGTCGGTGTCGAGCGAGACCGCGACCTCGGCGGCCCCGCGCGCGTGCGGCGCGTCGACGGCGAAGCGCGGCGCTTCGGGAGCAGCGGTCGCCATGGCGGCGACGCTACCACGCTCGCCGCTCCGCACCGTTGACCGGCGTCATGCCGGGAGACAGGCTGCCGAGCCCGTCCTCGGCGCAGCCGGGTCAGGCTCCGGAGCCTGACCCCGGACGCTTCAGCGGCACGCAGACGCGTCGCCGCTCCCCGCCCGCGAGCGTCACGTCGATCACGTCGGCATCGACGCCGTAGACCTCGCGCAGCAACGCGGGCGTGATCGCCTCGCGCGGCGGCGCGTCCGCGACGAGCCGGCCGTGCGAGAGGAGCGCGACACGGTCCGCGCACAGGAACGCCTGGTCGGGATCGTGCGTCGCCATCACGACGCCGATGCCCGACGCCGCGAGCGCGCGCACCTCGTCGAGCACGCGCACCTGGTTGCCGAAGTCGAGGCTCGCGGTGGGCTCGTCCATCACGACGAGCGGCGCCTCCTGCGCGAGCGCGCGTGCGACGAGCGCGAGCTGGCGCTCGCCGCCCGACACGCGCGTGTACACCTGGTCGGCGAGCGCGCCGAGGCCGAGCTTCGCGAGGCAGGCGTCGGCGAGGTCGACGTCGTGCTTCGACGGCGAGGCGAACGGCCCGAGATGGGCGGTGCGTCCCATCAGCACGACGTCGCGCATCGTGAACGGGAAATAGCCCGCGTGCGCCTGCGGCACGTAGCTCAGGCGTCGCGCGATCGCGCTGCGCGACAGCGTGGCGATCGATTCGCCGTCGAGCAGGACGTCGCCGCCCTGCGCCGGGAGCAGGCCGAGCAGCGTGCGGAACAGCGTCGACTTGCCGCCGCCGTTGGGGCCGAGCAGGCACACGATCTCGCCCGCGCGCAGCGCGAGCGTCACGCCCCGGCCGACCGGATGCCCCGGGTAGCCGAAATCGAGCCCGCGTGCCTGCAGCACGCTCATTGCCAGCTCCGCCGCGAGCGCACGAGCTGCCACAGGAACAGCGGCGTGCCGACGAACGCGGTGAGCACGCCGAGCGGGATCTCGATGCGCGCGGTGGTGCGCGCGAGAGTGTCGACCGCGAGCAGGAACGCGGCGCCCAGGACCGCCGAGACCGGCAGCAGCCGGCCGAAATCGGGCCCGACCGCGAGGCGCGCGAAATGCGGGATCACGAGGCCGATCCAGCCGACGATGCCGGCGATCGACACCGCTGCCGCCGTCATCAGTGTCGCCGCCGCGATGACCGCGAGGCGCACACGCGTCGTCTCCACCCCCATCGCGCGCGCTTCCTCGTCGCCGAGCGACAGCAGGTTGACGCGCCAGCGCAAGAGCCACAGCGGGACGAAGCCCACCGCGATCGCGGGCAGCGCCGAGGCGAGGTCAGCCGGCGCGGCGCCCGCGAGGCTGCCCAGCAGCCAGAACGTGATCGCCGGCAGCTGGTTGTACGGGTCGGCCAGCACCTTGAGCAGCGCGACGCACGCACCGAGCAGCGCGCCCACCAGCACGCCGGCGAGCACGAGCACCAGCAGGGGATCGTGCCCGCGCACCGCGCTCGCGATCAACGCGACGAGCGCGACGGCGAGGAGCCCGAAGGCGAACGCGAGGCCCTGGATCGCGAGGATAGGCAGCGCGAGGAAGATGCCGAGCACTGCACCGACGGCCGCGCCGCCGGACACGCCGAGAATGTCCGGCGAGACGAGCGGGTTGCGGAACAGGCTCTGGTACGCGGCACCCGCGGCGGCGAGCGCGGCGCCGATCGCGAGCGCCGCGCCGATCCGGGGCCCGCGCACGCTCCACACGATCGCCTCGACGGTGGGCGCGACCGTCGACGGCGCGCCGGTCAGCTTCGACCAGGCGATCGCGGAGAGGTCGCCGGGCGCGACCGGATAGCGACCCACCGCGAACGCGACGGCGACCGCAACGACGAGCGCCGCGATGGCACCGAGCGCGACCCACGCGGTCCGCGCGGTCATGTCGGCGGTGCGCGCTCCGCGGTCGCGATCAGGCGCTCGATCGGCTCGGGCGCCGGCGCCTGGGGACGGCAAAGGCTGTCGAACTCGCGCACCGCGGGTCGGAGGTCCTCGGGGAAGGCGTCAGGATAAAGGATGCGGCGTAGCCGGCGCAGGCCGGCCGGCCGATTGATCGACGGCGGGAAGTCCCGGCGGCCGTCATCTCGCGTCGGGGAAGAACAGCTGCTCGCCGCCGACCTTGTAGCCTGCGATCGAGTCCTGCCCCTCCTTCGAGACCAGCCACTCGATGAACGCCTTGCCCTCGGCGACCTTCACGTGCGGGTGCTTCGCCGGATTGACGAGCATCACGCCGTACGGATTGAACAGGCGCCTGTCGCCCTCGACCACGATGCCGAGCGTGCCGCGGTTCTTGAACGAGAGCCAGGTGCCGCGGTCGGCGAGGATGTAGGCGTCCATCGACGACGCGGTGTTGAGCGCGGGCCCCATGCCGGAGCCGGTCTCGCGGTACCACGTCCCCTTGCCGTCGAGCGGGTCGACGCCGGCGAGCCTGAAGTAGCGGAGCTCGGCGGCGTGCGTGCCGCTCTTGTCGGCGCGCGACACGAACGGCGCCTTCGCGCTCGCGATCGCCTTCAGCGCGGCCGCGATGTCCCTCGTGCCCGCGACCTTCGCGGGATCTGTCTTCGGTCCGATCAGCACGAAGTCGTTGTACATCACGTCGCGGCGGTCGACGCCGGCGCCTTCGGCGACGAACCTGTCCTCGGCGGGCCGGTCGTGCACGAACACGACGTCGGCGTCGCCGCGTCGGCCGATGTCGAGCGCCTGGCCGGTCCCGACCGCGACGACCCTGACGGCGATGCCGGTCTTCGCGGTGAACGCGGGCAGGATGTGGCCGAACAGGCCGGATTGCTCGGTCGACGTCGTCGACGCGACGACGATGGACTTGTCCTGCGCGGGAGCGGGCAGCGCGAGGAGCGCCGCGCAGCCGGCGGCGAACAGGACGATCAGGCTGCGGCGGTCGGGCGCCATGGCAATTCTCCTTCGAGGTAGGCGGCGGCCTCGGCCGTCGCGGGGCTGCGGAAGAACACCGAAGCGGTGCTCCGCTCGACCAGGCGACCGTGGTGCAGGAACAGGATCTCGTCGGCCAGGCGCTGCGCCTGCCCGAGGTTGTGCGTCACCATCACGATCTTCGTGCCGGCCTCGTGGATGGCGAGGATCACGCGCTCGATCTCGCGCGTCGCTCCCGGGTCGAGGTTCGCGGTCGGCTCGTCGAGGAACAGCACCTCGGGCGCGAGCATCCACGCGCGGGCCAGCGCGAGCCGCTGCTGCTCGCCGCCGGACAGCACGCGCGCCGGCTGGCGCGCGATGGCGCTCAATCCCACCCGCTCGAGCGCGACGGTCGCGCGCCCCTCGCGCTCCACTGCGGGCACACCCGCGACGGCGAGCGCGAAGCGCAGGTTGCCGATCGCGCTGCGGCGGAACAGCACCGGCCGCTGGAACACCATCGCCTGGCGTCGCGGCGCTCCGGGGATCTCGTCGCTCGCCCAGCGCACCCTGCCCGACGTCGGCGCGACGAGGCCGTGCATCACGCGCAGCAGCACGCTCTTGCCCGCGCCGTTCGCTCCCAGCACGACCGTGCGGTTGCCCGCCGCGAGCCGCAGCGACACGCGATCGAGGATCGTGCGTCCTCGGGCGACGAACGACACGTCGTCGAGCGTGAGCGGCAGGAGCGCTTCAGCCATGGCGGCGCTGCGCGGCGTCCTTGATGGACGTTGCGCCGATGTTGAGGGCCAGCACGATCGCGAGCAGCACGATGCCGAGGCCGAGCGCGAGCGGGAGGTCGCCCTTCGACGTCTCGAGCGCGATCGCGGTGGTCATCACTCGCGTCACGCCGTCGATGTTGCCGCCGACGATCATGACCGCGCCGACCTCCGAGATCGCGCGCCCGAAGCCCGCGAGCACGATCGTCACGAGCGTGAAGCGGAGGTCGACGAGGAGCGCGACCGCGGACGTCCACGCGGATGCGCCCAGCGAGAGGAGCTGCTCGCGCGTCTCCGCCCAGGCGTCGGCGACCACCTGCCGCGTCAGCGCGGCGATCAACGGGAACACGAGGACCGCCTGCGCGAGGACCATCGCCTGCGGCGTGAACAGCAGGCCGGCGCTGCCGAGCGGTCCCGCACGCGACAGCAGCAGGTAGATGGCGAGACCCACGACGACGGCGGGCAGGCCGAGCAGCGCATTCAGCGTCGTGACGAGCGCGCCGCGCCCGCGAAAATCGGCGACCGCGAGCGCCGCGCCGACCGGCAGCGCGAACGCGCACGACAGGGCGACCGACGACAGGCTCACGCCGAGCGACATCAGCACGATCTCGACGAGCTTCGGGTCGAGCCGCGCGACCATCGAGAAGGCCTCGGCAGCGGCCTGGGTGAGCGTGTTCAAGGGGTCGGGTTCCGGAATCGGACCCGCTCGGGGTCGCGGGCGCAACCCGAGGGGGCCCCGACTCTAGAGCGGTCGGGCGGTTCCGTGGAAATATGCAAGAATCTGCCTATATGCGCAGGCGCCTGGCCGCGACGATCGCATGGCGGCTTCCGGGGGCGGGCGGCGGGTGGCTCGACCCCCGGGTGGTCGAGCTGGTCGCGCTCGCCGCGAGCCGGGGGTCGCTGGCCGCGGCCGCGCGCGGGCTCGGGCTGCCGTACCGCACGGCGTGGTCGCTGGTGACCGGCGCGGAGAAGGCGCTCGGCCAGCGCCTGCTCGCGCTCGAGCGCGGCGTCGGCGCGAAGCCCGCGCCGCTCGGCGAGCGGCTGATCGCCGCGCGCGCGCAGGCGACGAGCATCGTCGATGGCCAGCGCGATCGCCTCGACGTCCCCCTCGCGCGCGCGATGCCGCCCGGCGAGCGGTCGGAGCTCCTGGTCGCGGCGAGCCACGACCTCGTGCTGGCGCAGCTTCGCGACGCGTGGCTCGCGCGTCACGGCATCGCGATCGCCTTCCACGGAAGCGAGGATGCGATCGCGCTCTACGTGGAAGGCCGCGTCGACATCGCCGGCTTCCACGTGGCGGTCGAGGCCCGCCTGCGGCACGGCGGGGCCGACGATCCGCTGCTCGCACGCCTCGATCCCGCGCGCGACGCCATCCTGCCGTTCGTCGTGCGCACCCAGGGGCTGATCCTGCCGCGCGGCAACCCGGCTAACGTGCGCACGCTCGCCGACGTCGCGACCAAGCGCTTGCGGCTGGTGAACCGGCAGCCCGGCTCGGGCACCCGCGTCGCGCTGGAGCGCCTGCTCGCGCGCGCGCGCATCGGGCACGAGGCGATCGTCGGATGGACGCGCGAGGAGTTCACGCACGCGGCGGTCGCCGCGACGGTGGCGGCCGGCGAGGCGGACGTCGGCTTCGGCATCCGGGCCGCGGCCGCGCAGCTGGGGCTCGCGTTCGTGCCGCTCGCGGTCGAGCGCTACGCGTTCGCCTGCCGTCGCGGCGACCTCGCGGAGCCGCGACTGCGCGCGTTTCGACGCCTCATCGCCTCCGAGGCGGTGCGAAAGGTCGTGGCACCGCTGCCGGGCTACCGCTGGATTGCCGGGAGACAGATTCCGGAGCCCGTCCCGCGGCGTTAAGCCGGCTCGATCGTGGGAACGTCCGCGAGCGGCGCCGGATCGGCGGAGTCGCCGCCCGTCGTATCGGTCACCGTCGTGGCGACCAGCCAGTCGACGAGAAACTGCAGCGCTTCGAACGCCGTGTCGCCCTTCGCGCGACGGCCGCGAAAGATCGCGAGCTGGGCATGCGCACTCGTGCCTTCGCGCAAGAGCGAGCGAACGCGCGCGAGCGGCGCCTCGCAGTCGAGCGCCTGCGCGTCCTCGGCGACGTCGTCGAGCAGGCTCCCGACCACCTCGCGGCACGGCGTCGGGACACCGCCGTCCAGCGCCAGGAACTCGGCGTCGATCCCGACGCGCTTCGCGCGCCACCGGTTCTCGTCGATCAGCCGTCGCGTGAACGGCGTCCACGGCGCGCCGAGCCCGGGACGCCGCACGAGGAGCCGCAGCAGGCAGCGATAGAGCGAGGCGATCGCAAGGGTGTCGGCGACGCGCGTGCACGCATCGCAGATGCGGAGCTCCAGCGTCGGGTAGCGCGCAGCCGGACGGATCGCCCACCACAGGTAGCTCGAATCGCGCGCCGCGCCTCCGGCGACGAGCAGCTCGACGAAGCGCGCGTACTCGGCTTCGTCGGCGAAACGGTCCGGGATGCCGGTGCGCGGCCATTCGTCGTACGCGGCCTGCCGGTACGACAGCAATCCGGTCGGCTCGCGGTTCCAGAACGGCGACGACGTCGACAGCGCGAGGAGGACCGGCAGCCACGGCATCGCGCGATTCATCAGCACGACGCGGTCGACGCCGGGCGGCACCGCGACGTGAACGTGCAACCCGCACAGCACGTTGCGGCGCGCGACGATCTGGAAGTCCTCCATGATCCCGCGGTAGCGGTTCTTCGGCGTCTCGACCTGTTCGCGCCACGCCGCGATCGGGTGCGTGCCCGCCGCGAGCATCCGCAGGTCCTTCTCGCGCGCGATCTCCGCGACGCCGCGGCGCAGCCTCAGCATCTCGTCGTACGCGTGGTCGCAGCGCTCGAACACCGGCGACACGACCTCGATCTGCGAGTGCAGGAGCTCGGGAGCGACGGCGTCGCCGAAACGGCGGCGGCAGGCGCGCAGCAGCGATCGCGGCACGCTGGTCGACAACGCGCGCGACTTCGGGTGCGCGAGGAAGAACTCCTCCTCGATCCCGAACGTGTAGCGGAACGCGGCGGTGTCGTCGGCCATGGGGGACAAGACCGGGGTCAGATCTTGATCTGACCCCGGTCGAGGCGCTTGCGGCCGTAGAACGGATACTGCGGATCGGTGTAGCCCGGCGTCGACGGATGGCCGGGGGGCACGAGCTTGTCGACCAGCGCCTCGTCCTCCGGCGTCCACGCGGTGGCGAGCGCAGCGACGTAATCGTTCCACTGCTCGAGCGTGCGCGGGCCGGCGATCACCGTCGACACGATCGGGTTCGCCCACATCCACGCGAGCGCGAACTGCGTGAGCGAGCGCGCCGACTTCGACGCGTGCTCCTTCAGCGTCGCGGCGATGGCGAACGACTCCTCGCGGAACTCGGTCTCCATGAAGCGCGCGTCCTTGCGCGCGCCGCGAGAGTCCTCGGGCACGACGCCGGGCGCGTACTTGCCGGTCAGCACGCCGCGCGCGATCGGCGAGTAGGGCGCCACGCCGATCCCGTAGTGGTCGCACGCCGGCAGGATCTCGACCTCCGGCATGCGGTTGAGCAGGTTGTAGTACGGCTGGCAGACGATCGGCTGCGGCACCCCCAGCCGCTCGCACGAGCGCATCACCTCGGCGATCCGCCAGCCGCGGAAGTTCGACACGCCGAAATAGCGGACCTTCCCGGCGCGGATCAGGTCGCCCATCGCGCCGACCGATTCGTCGATCGGCGTCGTCGGGTCGTCTCGGTGCAGGTAATAGAGGTCGATGTGGTCGACGCCCAGGCGCGCGAGGCTTCCGTCGCACGCGCGCAGGATCCACGCGCGCGACGACCCGCCGTTGTTGCGCTCCCTGGCGAGCCGGTTGCCGACCTTGGTGGCCAGCACCCAGTGGTCGCGGTGCGCGCGGATCGCGCGGCCGACGATGCGCTCGGACTCGCCCCGGACGTAGGCATCCGCGGTGTCGATGCTGTTGACGCCCGCGTCGTGCGCCTGCGCGACGATCTCGATCGCCGCGGACTCGTCGGTCGTGTCGCCGAAGGTCATCGTCCCCAGCGTGAGCGTCGAGACCTCGAGCCCGCTGCGGCCCAGCCGGCGGTAGTCCATGCGCGGATGCTCCTGCTTCGGTGTCGGACCGCCGACTATGCCGCACGCGCGCCGCGATCGCAAACGCGAGCGAGGCGTCGGAGGCGCGCCCTGTACAATCGCGACCCCTCGCCTCGTCGGGGGCGGCCGGGCGAGCCGCAAGCGCGCTGCGTCCTCATCCCAGATCCTGATCCCCGAATCGTGAACGTCCTGTTCGAAGACGACGGCCAGCTCAAGGCAGGGTCGGTGCTCGCCGACCAGGAGACGTCGCTGCAGGTCGAGGTGTCGACCGGACGACGCATCAAGGTGAAGGCGGCCAACGTGCTGCTGCGCTTCGCGTCGCCGGGGCCGGGCGAGACGCTCGCGCAATCGGCCGCGCTCGCGGGCACGCTCGATCCGCAGTTCCTGTGGGACGTCTCCGGCGACGAGGAATTCTCGTTCGACCAGCTCGCGCGCGAGTACTACGGCGCCCAGGCGAGCGCGCCCGAGCAGGCCGCCGTCCTGCAGCTGCTGCACGCGGCGCCGATGTACTTCTACAAGCGGGGCACGGGCCGCTACCGGAAGGCGCCGGCCGACGCCCTCGCGGCCGCGCTCGCCTCGGTCGACCGCAGGAAGCGCGAGGGCGTGCAGATCGCGGCGTGGGCCGATGCGCTGAAGCGCCGCGAGCTTCCGCCGGAGCTCGCGGCGAAGCGCGCGATGCTGCTCTACCGCCCCGACAAGAACGCGCTCGAATGGAAGGCGCTGGCCGCCGCCTGCGAGGCGGAGCGCCTGCACCCGGTCGCGCTGCTCGCGCAGTGCGGCGCGATCCCGTCGACGCACGATTACCACTACGAAGCGTTCCTCGCGCAGGCGTTTCCGCGCGGCACGGCCTTCCCGCCGCTGCCGCCGCTGCCCGAGCTTCCGGCGCTGCCGGTCGCCGAGGGCGTGCGCGCGTTCTCGATCGACGATGCGACGACGACCGAGATCGACGACGCGTTCTCGGTGCGCGAGCTGCCGGGCGGACGGCTGTCGGTCGGCGTCCACATCGCGGCCCCGGCGCTGGCGATCGCGCGCGGCACGCCGCACGACGCCGTCGCCCGGGCGCGCCTGTCGACCGTCTACATGCCCGGCCGCAAGATCACGATGCTGCCCGACGACGTCGTGGCCGCGTTCTCGCTGGTCGCGGGCGAGCCGCGGCCGACGCTGTCGTACTACGTCGAGCTCGACGATCGCGGCGAGCCGGTCGCCGAGCGGACCGTGGTCGAGCGCGTCACGGTCGTCGAGAATCTCGCGCTGCAGGCGATCGGCGAAGCGTTCGCCGCACCGCTGCCGTCGGCTTCCGATCCGCCGTGGACCGCGGAGCTGCGCGTGCTGTGGAAGCTCGCGCAACGCTACGCCGCGGCACGCGGCAAGCCAGACGTCGCGCGCATCGACTTCAGCTTCGACGTCGACTGGGACGCGCGGACGGGCGTGCCCGAGCCGGGGCGCGTGCGCATCTCGACGCGGCCGCGCGGCTCGCCGCTCGACAAGCTCGTCGCCGAGCTGATGATCCGCGTCAACGCGACCTGGGGCGAGGTGCTGGCGACGTCGGGCGCGGCGGGCCTCTATCGCGTGCAGTCGGGCGGCAAGGTGAAGATGAGCACGCGCCCCGGCGAGCACCAGGGGCTCGGCCTCATGCACTACCTTTGGTCGAGCTCGCCGCTGCGGCGCTACGCGGACCTCGTCAACCAGCGGCAGCTGCTCGCGGTGGTCGCCGGCGAGCGTCCCCCGTACGCCGCGAACGACGCCGAGCTGGTGGCGGCGCTCACCGACTTCGAGGCGACGTACTCGCAGTACGCGGAGTTCCAGGAGCGGATGGAGCACTACTGGTGCCTGCGCTGGCTCGTGCAGGAGGGCGTCGACGAGGCGACGGGGACCGTGGACCGGGAAGGCGTGGTGCGCCTCGACGCGATCCCGCTGCGCGTTCGCCTCGCCGACCTGCCGCCGCTCGCGTCGGGCACGCCGGTCCGCGTGCAGGTGTTGCGGGTCGACCTCCTCGAGGCAGTGTTGGAAGCGCGCTACGCAGGCGTCCTCGAACGCTCGCCCGCGGGCACGGAAGCTGCTGCCTGACCGGTTGTCTGCCTACAATGGGTCTCTTCCGGACCCGCTCCCGACCCGGTGACCCGCAAGACGACCCCGGTCAAGCCTCGGCCTGACGCGACGCCGAGCGACCCCATCGCGCTGCCGCGCCCGCGAAAAAGGGTGACGGAGGCCGTCGCACCGGTGGCGCCCCTGGGCACGGACGCCCCGCCGAAGCCGGCGCATGCCCCCGTGCGAAAGGCGCCCAAGGCGGTCGCGGCGGCACCGGCGACCTCCGACGAGGCCGCGCTGCGGGCGGCGCTGGCCGCGGCCCGCGCCAGGGGCACCCGGAGCCCGGGGAGCGTCCCCCGGCAGTCCCCGACGGGCGTGCGCGCCACTCGTGCGGTCGTGCGGCCGTTGACCTCGGTCGCCACGGCCGGGCCGCTCACGCCGGCCGCGCCGGCCGGCCTCGCGCCGCTGACCACCCCGTCGCGCGCCCGCGTCCACCTCGCGGGGGCGTTGCCGCCGGCGCGCATCCCGCCCGAGGCGCTGGTCGCGCCGCGCACCGACCGGCTGATCGCGTGGGCGGTCGGGCTGTCGGTCGCGATCCACGCGGTCGCGCTGATGATTCACTTCGCGCCGCCGGACATCAAGCGCCTGTTCGACCGCGGGCCGCCGCTCGAGATCGCGCTGGTCAACGCGAAGACCAAGGAGAGGCCGCACAAGGCCGAGATCCTGGCGCAGGCGAACCTCGACGGCGGCGGCAATACCGACGCGAACCGCCGCGCGAAGACGCCGCTGCCGGTGCTGCCGAAGGACAGCCCGCGCGAGGACATCGCGCTCGCGACCGAGCGCGTGCAGACGCTCGAGAAGCAGACGCAGGAGCTCCTCACGCAGCTTCGCAGCGTTCCCACGCTGCCGGTGCAGCCGCGGCCGATCGACAACGCGCAGCCGACCGATTCGCCCACCGCGAACGAGCTGATGCAGCGCACGCTCGACGCGATGCGCCTCGAAGCGCAGATCGCGAAGGACATGGACGTCTACCAGAAGCGCCCGAAGCGACGCTTCGTCGGCGCCCGCGCGGAGGAGTACCGCTTCGCGCGCTACGTCGAGGACTGGCGCCTCAAGGTCGAGCGCATCGGCAACCTGAACTACCCCGAGGCGGCGCGCCAGCGCAAGCTCTACGGCAGCCTCCTCATCACCGTCTCGATCCGCGCCGACGGCTCGATCGAGAACGTCGTCGTCAACCGCTCGTCCGGCCAGCGCATCCTCGACGCGGCCGCCGTCCACATCGTCGAGATGGCGGCCCCCTACGCCGCGTTCCCGCCCGACGTCCGCCGCGACACCGACATCCTGCACATCACGCGGACGTGGACGTTCACCAAGGCGGACGAGCTGGTCTCGCAGTAATCGACGCCGGCGGGGTCTGACCCCGGTTCGACGAAGCGGGGTCCGACCCCGGTTCGACGCCCCGCGTGCGATGCCCGTGCTGGCGCATGAAGCACCCTTGGTCCGGGCAATTTCAGCGGACTCCCGGAGCGCTGCGCAGCCTGCGCGATAATGCGCGACCTTGCCGCCGGCTCCCCGAGCGCCACCGCCGGCCTCCCGCGGCGCTCGATGCGCCTCCACGAGATATGCGCCGCCCCTGATCCCTGATTCCGTGATGCCTGACAAGTACGCGGTGATCGGCAACCCGATCGCCCACTCGAAGTCGCCGATCATCCAGATGGCGTTCGCACGGGCGACGCACCAGGACATGGTGTACGACCGGCTGCTCGCGCCGCTCGACGGCTTCCGCGCGACGGTCGAGCGTTTCGCGGCCGAGGGCGGGATGGGGCTCAACGTCACCGCGCCGTTCAAGCGCGAGGCGTTCGAGGTCGCGGCGTCGACGACCGAGCGCGCGAAGCTCGCCGGCGCGGTCAACACGCTGCGCCACAGCGGCGGCGCGTGGCAGGCGGACAACACCGACGGCGTGGGCCTCACGCGCGACCTGTTCGCGAACCTGCACGTCGACGTGCGCGGCCTGCCGGTCGCGATCCTCGGCGCGGGGGGCGCGGTGCGCGGCATCGTGAAGCCGCTCTTCGACGCGGGCGCCGCGTCGATCACCGTGATCAACCGCACGCTCTCGAAGGCCGAGACGATCGCCGCGGAATTCTCGCGCTTCGGGAAGATCGTGGCCGCCGCGCCGGTCGCGCACGAGGACCCGCATCCGGTGGTCATCAACGCGACGTCGATCGGCGTGGGCGGGGTCCAGGTGGCCGAATTCCCGTTCGACCCGTCGGTGATCGCTCCGGGGTCGTTCGCCTACGACCTCATCTACTCGGACACTGCCACGCCGTTCATGCGATGGGCGCGAGCGCACGGCGCCGCGCGCACGAGCGACGGCATGGGCATGCTGATCGAGCAGGCGGCGGAGAGCTTCGCGCTGTGGCGAGGCGTGCGTCCCGAGACGCGCGCGGTCTTCGAGCTGCTGCGTCCCGGCGCCTGACGCGCGCGCGATGCCACAGGCGACGGCCGGCCGCTGGGTGCTGCGCGTCGCGCTCGCGCTCGTCGCGCTGTTCGTGGTGGTTCAGGCCTACTTCGCGGCGCACATCCTGTGGTACCGCTTCGAGCCGCCGCGCCAGACCGCGTTCATGACGCAGCGCCTGGCCGAGCTGCGCGAGAAGAATCCGTCGGCGACGATCCGCTACCAATGGGTGCCCTACGCGCGCATCAGTCCCTCGCTCAAGCGGGCGGTGATCGCCGCCGAGGAC
This sequence comes from Casimicrobiaceae bacterium, assembly GCA_035711225.1. Lineage (GTDB taxonomy): Bacteria > Pseudomonadota > Gammaproteobacteria > Burkholderiales > Casimicrobiaceae > VBCG01. The sequence goes on along the minus strand of DASTCK010000034.1, from coordinate 3,080 downwards.
GCGAAGTTCCTCGAGCACGAGGGCTTCGACTGGGAAGGGATCGCGAAGGCGCGCGAGAAGAACCTGAAGAAGGGCCGCGTCGTCGCCGGCGGCTCGACGATCACGCAGCAGCTCGCGAAGAACCTGTTCCTGTCGCCGTCGAAGAGCTACCTGCGCAAGGGGCAGGAGGCGCTGATCGCCGCGATGATGGAAGCGATCCTGCCCAAGCAGCGCATCCTCGAGCTCTACCTGAACGTCATCGAGTGGGGCAACGGCGTGTTCGGCGCCGAGGCCGCGGCGCGCCGCTACTACAACACGTCGGCGGCGAACCTGTCGGCCGAGGCGTCGGCGCGGCTGGCGTCGATGATCCCGTCGCCGCGGCGCTTCGAGCGCAATCCCGGCTCCGAGTACCTCGACGGCCGCGTCGCGACGATCCTCGCGCGCATGCCGTCCGCCGTGATTCCCTGACGCCCGCTCCTGGGGTCGGGGCCGGGACTATGGCCCGCGGGGCGTCGCGCGAGCGCGCGTCTTCCTTACAGCCCTCAGGATGGAACCAGGTTCGGAACCTGGTTCCGACCCTGACCCCGCTAATGTAAGCCCCCGATCCCCGGCGCGACTGACGCTGGCAAGTCGTCACGCACCCGCCGCCGCGCGACGCGCGGCCGGCTCACCGTCACTCAAGGAGGATCGTCATGCATCGCTTCACCAAGCTCGCCCTCGCCGCGGCGCTGGGCTTCGTCGCGTCCCAGGCGCTCGCCGCCGGCGGCGCCGTCTACGAAGTGCGCGTCGAGCGCACCTGGTCCGACGCCACGCATCCGCGCGACTACCCCGGCGACGCCGCGCACTTCTCGCCCGGCATCGGCGCGACGCACGCGCCGGCTTACAAGCTCTTCGCCGACGGCGGCATCGCGACGCCCGGCCTCGAGACGCTGTCGCAGAAGGGCAGGACCTCGCCGTTCGACAGGGAGATCGCCGGTGCGCAGGACAAGGGCGCCGTGGGCAACGTGTTCATGCTCTCGCCGGTGCGCATCGCCGGGGGCGAGTCGAAGGCCGAGGTCAGGGCCGACGACATGCATTCGATGCTGTCGTTCGCGCAGATGATCGCGCCGTCGCCCGACTGGTTCACCGGCGTGACGTCGGTGGCGCTCAAGCGCGACGGCCGCTGGATCGACGGCGAGACGATGCCGCTCTACGCGTGGGACTCGGGCACCAACAACGCGACGACCTACCTGGCGAGCAAGGTCGCGGTCGATCCGTTCGTGCCGACGTCGCTCAACAAGGCGCCGATGTTCGTGCGCGACGGCAAGCCCGTGCCGGTCGGCAAGGTCACGATCCGGAAGGTGCGCGAAGAGTGATTCGCGTCCTGTCCGCGCTCGCGGGCAGGACGGTGACTCTGGGTCGGGCACCGGCACTGTCGGAACCCGACCCCTTGCGATTTGCCCCGGAGGTCAGGTTCGGGGTCAGGTCGCCGGCCTGACCGCGGCCCGACCTCGAAGGCTCCTCGCCTCGCGGTGCCCCCGCGCGTAGAATGCCGGCGCCCCTGCCGCCGCCACGAACGCGCTTGCACACACCGCCCCCATGCCCGAGATCGCCGACAAGACCCCGGCCGACCGCGGCGTGGAGCGCGTGCGCGTCGAGGACGCGCTCGCGGACATCACCGCGCTGATCCGCAAGAACCGGCTGGTCGAGGGGCTGGTCCACGAGCAGGCCGCGCACGCGGCCGACAGCGAGCGCGCCGGCCTCGTCGAGAACCTCGTCACCAAGCAGAACCGCGCCGCGCTGCAGGCGCGGCTCGATCGCCTGCACCCTGCCGACATCGCCTACATCCTCGAGGCGCTGCCCCTCGACGAGCGCCTCTACATCTGGGACCTGATCAAGTCCGCCGAGCGCGACGGCGAGATCCTGGTCGAGGTGAGCGACGCGGTGCGCGAGTCGCTCATCTCGTCGATGGACACCGAGGAGCTGGTCGCCGCCGCGGAAACGCTGGAAGCCGACGAGCTCGCCGCGATCGCCGAGGACCTCCCGCAGGAGGTCATGGACGACCTGTTCCGCAGCCTGCCGGTCGACGAGCGCGAGCAGCTGCGGGCCGCGATGTCGTTCGAGGAGGACATGGTCGGCGCGCTGATGGATTTCGAGGACATCCAGGTGCGCCCCGACGTGACGCTCGAGGTGGTGCTGCGCTACCTGCGTCGCTTCGACGAACTCCCGTCGCAGACCGACCAGGTGTTCGTCGTCGATCGCGACGAGCGGCTGCTCGGCGCGCTGCCGATCGCGAAGCTCATCGTCAACGAGCCCGACCGGATGGTGGCGGACGTGATGGGGCCTCCGGTGGTGAAGCTCCGGCAGCACGAAAAGGCCGACGTGGCCGCGAAAGCCTTCGAGCGCTACGACCTCGTCTCGGCCCCCGTCGTCGACACCAACGATCGCCTCGTCGGACGCGTCACTGTCGACGAGATCCTCGACTTCGTCCGCGCGCGCGGCGAGGAGGAGGTGCTGGCGCAGGCCGGCTTGCGCGAGGAGGAGGACGTCTTCGCGTCGGTGTGGAAGTCGTTCCAGAACCGCTGGACGTGGCTCGCCGTCAACCTGATGACCGCGTTCTTCGCGTCGCGCGTGATCGGCGTGTTCGAGGGCTCGATCGCGAAGCTCGTCGCGCTCGCCGCGCTGATGCCGATCGTCGCGGGCATCGGCGGCAACTCGGGCAACCAGACGATCACGATGATCGTGCGCGCCGTCGCGCTCGGCCAGATCAACAAGGAGCACGCCGACAAGCTGATCCGCAAGGAGCTGCAGGTCGCGCTCCTGAACGGCGTCGTGTGGGGCGGCGTGATGGGGCTGATCGCGATGATGCTCTACCGCGACGTCAAGCTCGGCCTCGTGATGATCCTCGCGATGACGCTCAACCTGCTGCTCGCCGCGCTGATGGGCGTGCTGATCCCGATGACCATGCTGCGGGTGGGCCGCGATCCGGCGGTCGGCTCGTCGGTGCTCATCACCGCCGTGACCGATTCCGGCGGCTTCTTCATCTTCCTCGGCCTCGCGACGCTGTTCCTGCTGTAGCGGCGTCGCGTCCGCGACGTCACGTCACGTCCGGAACCAGGTTC
>DASTCK010000033.1:0-4185 GCA_035711225.1 Casimicrobiaceae bacterium | reverse complement strand
TGCGGCGTGTGGCTGGTGCTGCGCCCGCGCACCTTCCAGCTGATCATGGGGCTCTCGCTCCTGTCGCACGCGGTCAACCTGTTCGTGTTCAGCATGGGCAGCCTGTCGCTCGACGCCGAGCCGATCGTCGTGGCGGGAGTGCCCGCCGACCTCGCGCACTACACCGATCCGGTCCCGCAGGCGCTGGTGCTGACCGCGATCGTCATCAACTTCGCGATGACCGCGCTGTTCCTCGTCGTGCTCCTCGCCGCGCGGGGCCTCACCGGCACCGACCACGTCGACGGCGTCGAGCACGAGGTCGCCGAGGATGGGCGCGTCGCCGGGACCGCCGACGCCGGCGAGGGCGCGCGATCGTGACGAGCTGGCTCGAGTCCGCGATGCCGGCGCTCGCGGTGGCGCCGATCGTGCTGCCGCTCGCCGCCGCGGCGACGATGATCGCGCTGGGCGAGCGGGCACGCGCGGCGCGCACGCTGGTCAACCTGGCGGCGAGCGTCGCGGGGCTCGTGGTGGCGATCGCGCTCGTGGTCCACGTCGACCGGGGCGGCGCGATCGCCGTGTACCTGCCGGCGAACTGGCCGGTGCCCTACGGGATCGCGCTCGTGGTCGACCGGCTCTCGGCGCTGATGCTGGCGCTCGGCAACCTGCTCGGCCTGTCCGCGCTCCTCTACGCGACGGCACGCTGGCACCGAGCGGGCGTGCATTTCCACCCGCTGTTCCAGCTGCAGCTGATGGGGCTCAACGGCGCGTTCCTGACCGCCGACCTGTTCAACCTGTTCGTGTTCTTCGAGGTGATGCTGGCCGCGTCGTACGGGCTGCTCCTGCACGGCTCGGGCGTAGCGCGCGTGCGCGCGGGCCTGCACTACGTCGCCGTCAACCTGCTCGCCTCCGCCGTGTTCCTCGTCGGCGTGGCGATGATCTACGGCGTCACCGGCACGCTGAACCTCGCGGACATCGCGCAGAAGCTCGCCGCCGTGCCGGCGGCCGACCGCGGCCTGGTGCACGCCGGCGTCGCGATCCTCGCCATCGCGTTCCTGACCAAGGCGGCGATGTGGCCGCTGGGGTTCTGGCTCGTGCCGGCGTACGCGGCGGCGAGCGCGCCGGCCGCGGCGCTGTTCGCGGTGATGACCAAGGTCGGCGTCTACGCCGTGCTGCGCTGCTCGTCGCTGTTCGCCGCCGGCGATGCCGCGATCGGGCAATTCGGCGGCGACGTCCTCGTGGGGGGCGGCTGCGCCACGCTGGCGGTCGGTGCGCTCGGCGTGCTCGCCACACAGCGGCTGTCGCGCGTGGCGGGGGCGTGCGTGGCCGTGTCGTCGGGCACGCTGATCGCCGCGGTCGGGTTCGGCGAGGCGCCGATCCTCGCCGGCGCGCTCTTCTACCTGGTGTCGTCGACGCTCGCGCTAGCCGCGCTCTACCTGCTGGTCGAGCTCGGTGAGCGCGTCCACGACGTCGACACCGACCAGCCCGAGGCCGAGGGAGGCGCCACCGGCTCCCTGCCGTTCTCGTTCGGGGAGCTCGAGCTCCCGCAGGGCGTCAACCTCGACGACGAGGAGCACGCGCTGGTCGGCCGGGCGATGCCGGCCGCCGTCGTCTTCCTCGGGCTCGCCTACCTCGCCTGCGCGCTGGTGATCGCGGGGCTGCCGCCGCTCTCCGGGTTCCTCGGCAAGTTCACGATGCTCGCCGCGGCGCTCGATCCCGCCGGGCTCGCGATGCCGGCGCGTCCGAGGCCCGGGATCCAGGCCTGGCTCTTCGTCGCGCTGGTGATCGTCTCCGGGCTGTTCGCGACGCTCGCGCTCGCGCGCACCGGGATGCGCCAGTTCTGGACGTCGCGCGACCGCCCGCACCCGCGCCTGCGCGTCGTCGAATGCGTGGCGGTCGCGCTTCCGCTCGCCGCGTGCATCGCGCTCACCGTCGGCGCCGGGCCCGGTTTCCGCTATGCCACCGCCACCGCGGACGCGCTGCGTCACCCGGCACGGTACATCGAGGCGGTGCTCACGGCACAGCCGGTGCACGCGCGCGCCGTTACGGGGGGAGCCCGATGAATCGCCTGTTCCCCGCGCCGCTCCTGTCGCTGCTGCTCTTCGTCGTCTGGCTCGTGCTCGACATGCCGCCGACCGCATCGCAGGCCGCGCTCGCGGCGCTCGTCGCCGTGGCGATTCCCGCGCTCGCCGCGCCGCTGCGGCCTCATCGCATTCGCCTGCGTCGACCCGGTCTCGCGCTGGTGCTGTGCGCGCACGTCATCGTCGACGCGCTGGCGTCGAACGCGAGCGTCGCCCGGGCGCTGCTGCGCAGCCGCGATCGCCCACCGGACGGCGCGTTCGTCCGCGTGCCGCTGTCGCTCACCGATCCCGCCGCGCTGGCCGTCCTGGCGGTCATCACGACCGTCGTCCCCGGGACGATCTGGTGCGAGCTCGCGCCCGATCGCAGCGAGGTGAGGCTGCACGTGCTCGACCCCGGCGACGAACAGGCGTTCGTCGACCACTTCAAGGCGCGCTACGAGCGCCCGTTGCTGGAGATCTTCCGATGACCCCGATGCTCTCGATCGCGATCTTCGTCACGCTGAGCTGCTACGCCGTCGCGATGGCGCTCGGCGTCTGGCGCCTGCTGCGCGGGCCCGCCGCCGAGGACCGCGTGCTCGCCCTCGACTTCCTCTACGTCAACGGCATGCTCGCGCTGCTCGTGCTCGGGATCCGCTACACGAGCGGCATGGTGTTCGAGGCGGCGCTCCTGATCGCGCTGGCCGCCGGCGTCAGCTCCGCGGCGCTCGCCAAGTTCCTGCTGCGCGGCGAGGCGATCGAATGACGCCGGTGGCGATCGAGGCGATCGTCGCCCTGCTGCTCTGCGCGAGCGGGGCGGCGTCGGTGGTCGCCGGGCTCGGCATCGTGCGCCTGCCGTCGTTCTTCCTGCGCATGCACCCGCCTGCCGTGGCCGCGACGTTCGGGGTCTGGGCCGTCGCGCTGGCGTCGACGCTGGTGTTCTCGTTCGTCGAGGGAATGCCGGTCCTGCACGCCTGGGTCATCCCGCTGGCGCTGGCCGTCACGACGCCGATGACGACGGTGCTGCTCGCCCGCGCCGCGCTGTTCCGGCGGCGGCAGCAAGGGGCGGTTGACGTACCGCCGCCATTGCGCTGATCCTGACGTCCTCGCGGCGATTGCCGCCGCGACGCAGGGACGACAACGACCCGGGCGCGCCGTCGCGAGGCGGCCGACGTCCGCGCGCATCGAGGAGGAGTCGAGGTGGCGAGGAGCATCAGGATCCTGAGCATGGGAGCGTCGTACGGCTCGCTCCTGGCGATCAAGCTGGTCGCCGCCGGGCATGCGGTGACGCTGGCCTGCCTGCCCGCCGAGGTGGCGGCGTTCAACGGTGCCGGGGCGCGCGTGCGCTTCCCGGTGAAGGGGACCGACCGTCTCGTCGAGGTCGACTCGCGCGACCTGCCGGGCGCGCTTTCCGCCACGGTTCCGCAGGACGTGAAGCCCGCCTCGTACGACCTGGTCGTGCTGGCGATGCAGGAGCCGCAGTACCGCTCCTCCGGCGTGCGCGAGCTGCTCGGCGCGGTCGCGAAGGCGCGCATCCCTTGCATGTCGATCATGAACATGCCGCCGCCACCGTTCCTGGCGCGCTTTCCGTCGATCGACGTCGACGCCTGCCGCGCGTGCTACACCGACTACGGCATCTGGAGCGGCTTCGACCCCGCGCTGATGACGCTGTGCAGCCCCGATCCGCAGGCGTTCCGTCCGCCGGACCAGCCGGTCAACGTGCTGCAGGTGCGACTGCCGACCAACTTCAAGGCGGCGCGCTTCCCGTCGGACGCGCATACGGCGATGCTGCGCGAGCTCGCCGACGGCGTCGAGGCGGCGCGCTTCGACACGCCCGGCGGCAGGATCGAGCTGCCGGTCAAGCTGAAGGTGCACGAATCCGCGTTCGTGCCGCTCGCGAAGTGGAGCATGCTCCTCGCGGGCAACTACCGCTGCGTCGGGCCGGACGGCATGCGATCGATCCGCGACGCGGTGCACGGCGATCTCGCCGCGTCACGCGCCGTCTACGAATGGGTCGCCCGGCTGTGCATGACGCTCGGCGCCGCCGCCGACGACCTCGTGCCGTTCGAGAAATACGCCAACGCGGCGCAATCGCTGCTGAACCCCTCGTCGGCGGCACGCGCGCTCGCGGGCGGCGCGCCGAACATCGAGC
>DASTCK010000032.1:0-3784 GCA_035711225.1 Casimicrobiaceae bacterium | reverse complement strand
ACAAGCGGAACGCCAAGGCGATCTCGGCCTACCTCGCGTGCGGATTCGCGACGCGAGCGTCGGTCGTGATCGACATCGGCGGCGGATTCGTGATGGACGATTACGTGATGGCGAAGGCGCTCTGAGGCCGACCGGGTGCGGGGGAGGCCATTCCCGCGCAGGCGGAATCCGGTGTCTTTCGACCCTCGTCTCGCGCGCGCAGCGAGCGTCCCTTGCCGGTCCGGCCCCGTTGCGGCTACCATCCGCCGATGCCGATCCGCCGCTGTCGTCCGTCGCGACGCCGCCTCCCGCCGGCGCGGGTCTGAAGGCTCCCTCTCCTCGTCCATGAAGCCGCCGGGCCTTAGACCCCGGCGGCTTTTTCGTTGATGCCCCGACCGCTCGCGCTGTACGACACCTGGGAGAGGCGCACGCGCCCGTTCTCGCCGCTCGCCCCCGGCGGCCCGGTGGGCCTCTACACCTGCGGCCCGACCGTCTACGACTACCAGCACATCGGCAACTTCCGCACGTTCCTGTTCGAAGACGTGCTGAAGCGCGTGCTGCGCTGGAACGGCTACGCGGTGCGGCACGTGATGAACGTGACCGACGTGGGCCACCTCGTATCCGATGCCGACGAGGGCGAGGACAAGATCGAGAAGGGCGCGCGGCGCACCGGCAAGACCGCGTGGGAAGTCGCGGCGTTCTACACCGACGCGTTCCTCGCCGACATGAAGCGGCTCGCGATCGAGGACCCGACGGTCCTGTGCAGGGCGACCGACCACATCGCCGAGCAGGTCGCGTTCGTCGCCGACATCGAGCGCAACGGCTTCGCGTACGTGACCGCCGACGGCGTGTACTTCGACACCTCGAAGCTCGACGACTACGGCTACCTCGCCCGGCTCGACGTGAAGGGGCTCGACTCGGGCCACCGTGTCGACCTCGGCGACAAGCGGCATCCCACCGACTTCGCGCTTTGGAAGCTCACGCCGCGGGGCGAGTCGCGGCAGATGGAATGGGACTCGCCGTGGGGGCGCGGCTTTCCGGGGTGGCACATCGAATGCTCGGCGATGGCGCAGAAGTACCTCGGCGACTTCTTCGACATCCATTGCGGCGGCGAGGACCACATCCCGGTCCACCACACCAACGAGATCGCGCAGACCGAAGGCCGGCTCGCCGGTCATCCCGAGATTCCGCGCGAGCGCCGGCGGCTCGCGAACTTCTGGATGCACGGGTACTTCCTGCTCGCGAACGACGCGAAGATGGCGAAGTCCGCCGGCGAGTTCCTGCGGCTCGCGTCGCTCGACGAGCGCGGCGTCGATCCGCTCGCCTACCGCTACCTGTGCCTCACCGCGCACTACCGCAGCCAGATGAACTTCACGTGGGAGGCGCTCGACGCTGCCGCGACCGGGCTCGACCGCCTGCGCCAGGGCTTCCGCGCGCTTCCCGACGAGCGCGCCGCGCCGGACGCCGGGCTCCTCGAGCGCTTCGGCGACGAGATCAACGACGACCTGAACCTGCCGCGCGCGCTCGCCGTCGCGTGGGAATGCTTGCGCGGCGGCCTCGCGCCCTCGGTCAAGCGCGCCACGCTCGAGCGATTCGACGAGGTGTTCGGGCTCGGGCTCGCGTCGTGGACGCCGAAGGTGGAGGACGCCCCCGCCGACGTCCGTGCACTCGCCGAGGCGCGGCTCGCCGCTCGGAAGTCGAAGGCCTGGACCGAGGCCGACCGGCTGCGCGCCGCGCTCCACGCGGCCGGATGGGAGATGGAGGATCGCGCCGACGGCTACGCGCTCAAGCGGCGCGCGGAGAAGACGGCGTGAAGCTCGCCACGCTGCCCGACGGCACGCGCGACGGCGAGCTCGTCGTGGTGTCGCGCAACCTCGCCCGTGCCGTGGCGGTGCCCGAGATCGCGCGCACGCTGCAGCACGCGCTCGACGACTGGACGCGGGTCGCGCCCGCGCTCACGGCGATCGCCGCCGAGCTCGACGCCGGACGCCTGTCCGACGCGAACCCGTTCGACGCGACGCGCGCCAGCGCGCCGCTGCCGCGCGCCTACCAGTGGGCCGACGGCTCGGCCTACGTTAACCACGTCGAGCTCGTGCGCCGCGCGCGCGGCGCCGCGATGCCGCCCGAGTTCTGGACCGACCCGCTCATGTACCAGGGCGCCTCGGACCACATGCTCGGCGCAGGCGAGGACATCGTGCTGGCCGACGAGGCGTGGGGAATCGATTTCGAGGGCGAGGTCGCCGTCGTCACCGGCGACGTGCCGATGGGAACGACCGAGGCCGGCGCGCTGGCGCACGTGCGCCTGCTGATGCTCGTCAACGACGTCAGCCTGCGCAACCTGATTCCCGCGGAGCTCGCGAAGGGTTTCGGCTTCGTGCAGTCGAAGCCGGCGTCGTCGTTCTCGCCCGTCGCGGTCACGCCCGACGAGCTCGGCGACGCGTGGCGCGACGGCAAGCTGCACCTGCCGCTCGTCTCGCATCTCAACGGCGCGCTCTTCGGCCGCCCCGACGCGGGCGTCGACATGACCTTTTCGTTCGGCCGGCTGATCGCTCATCTCGCGACGACGCGCGATCTCGTCGCCGGCACGATCGTGGGATCGGGCACGGTGTCCAACCGCGAGGACGGCGGACCTGGGCGCCCGGCAGCGGCCGGCGGGATCGGCTACTCGTGCATCGCCGAGCAGCGCACCGTCGAGACGATCCTCGAGGGCAAGCCGCGCACGCCGTTCATGCGCTTCGGCGACCGCGTGCGCCTCGAGATGGTCGATTCCGCGGGCCGCTCGGTCTTCGGCGCGATCGACCAGCGCGTCGTCGCGCACCGCTAGCCCCGTCGCGCACGTCTCTCGCCCGGCGGACAGGGGTGGCGGCCCGCGGGACGCCCCGCCGGTGCCCGCACCCGGGCCCGCACGATCCCGTCCAATCCACCGCCCGGGCGCTTGGTCGCCTGCCGGGCCGGTTTCGTCGCGTTCCGCTTCCCGGCCCGCCCGAGCCTGCCTAGAGTTCGGTCCATCGACGAGGACAGCAGCGACAGGCCGGCCCCGTGAAACCGTTCGGACCTGCCACCGCATCCTACCGACGATGCCGCCGCGAGACGGGAACTTTCCGGCCCGGCGGGACGAATAACGTACCGACGCGACCACGACCATGAGCCCCAGGACCCCGACCGCCATGAAGCGCACGACGACTTCCCGGATCGCCGCGTTCGCCATCGCGACCGTGCTGTCCACCCTCACGCTCGCCTTCGCGATGCCCGGCGGCACGGCCTACGTCGCCGGCAGGATCCTGCCCGACGCCGGCAACGCGTTCGAGGCCATCGCGTCGACGGGCGCGACGGAAGTCGCGATCGAGCCCGGCCGCATCGACGTCGTCGGCGTGCGCACCACGGCGCAGGCGACGTCCGCCCCGCGAGGCTGAGCCCCGCTTTTCGCTCCTCTCCCCCAGAGAAGCGCGCAGGGCCGGCGACCTTCGGGTCGTCGGCCCTGTGTTTTGGAGGCGAGGCGATAGGCGATAGGCGATAGGGGACAGGCGATAGGCGACAGGCGATAGGCGACAGGCGACAGGCGAAAGGCGAAAGGCGAAAGGCGAAAGGCGAAAGGCGAAAGGCGAAAGGCGAAAGCGAAAGGCGAAAGGCGAAAGGCAAAAGCGAAAAGCGATAGCGATGGGATGGGCGCGGGTTCCCAATCGCCTAGCGCCCATCGCCCATCGCCGCCCTTCAGATGGGCGCGGTTTCCCTATCGCCTATCGCCCATCGCCCATCGCCGCCCTTCGGATGGGCACGGTTTCCCTATCGCCTATCGCCCATCGCC
>DASTCK010000031.1:0-8424 GCA_035711225.1 Casimicrobiaceae bacterium | reverse complement strand
GTCAGGGGTCCGAGCCCGGTGTTGATTGCATGGGGTCCAACCCCGGTACTGCGTTGAAGCCGCGTTAGATCAAACCGGGGTCAGACCCCGATGAAGCCGGGGTCAGACCCCAACCCCCGGAATCACCACCACGCCGTGCCCGGCGAGCTTCACGCCGACGGCGGAGCCCGGCGGGCGCGGGCAATCGACGGCGAACGAGGTCGCGAACAGCTCGCCCACGTCGGTGTCGAGCGTGTATTCCATCAGGCCGCCCAGGTAGGACGCCTTGCGCACGGTGCCGCGGATTGGCGCCCCCGTTGCGTCGACCAGCTCGATCGCCTCGGGACGGATCGCGATCTCGACCTCGCCGTCGGGGAGGCCGCGGTGGGGCAGGCGCAGCGTGACCGCGCCGATGTGCACGTCGCCAAGGTCGCCGTCGCGCCGCGCGAGCACGCCGCGCACGCGGTTGGCGTCGCCCATGAAGCTCGCGACGAACGGGTCGCGCGGGCGCTCGTACAGGTCGCGCGGCGCCCCTTCCTGCGCGATCACGGCGCGGTTCATCACGACGATCCGGTCGGACACGGCCATCGCCTCGGCCTGGTCGTGCGTGACGTAGACGACCGTGAGCGACAGGCGCTGCTGCAGCTCGCGGATCTCGTCGCGCATCTGGCGGCGCAGCCGCGCGTCGAGGTTCGACAGCGGCTCGTCGAACAGCAGCACCGCGGGCTCCAGCACCAGCGCGCGCGCGACGGCGACGCGCTGCTGCTGGCCGCCCGACAGCTCGGACGGCAGGCGAGCATCGAAGCCGGGGAGGCCGACGGTCGCGAGCGTCGAGCGCGCCCGCTCGTCCGCCTCGGCCCTCGCCGTGCCCGACACGACGAGCCCGTAGCGAACGTTCTCGAGCACGCTCAGGTGCGGGAACAGCGCGTAGCTCTGGAACACCATCGACACGTCGCGCTCCGCGGCACCGACTTCGGTGACGTCCTCGCCGCCGATGAGCACGCGCCCGCTCGTCGGCAGCTCGAGGCCCGCGATCATGCGCAGGATCGTCGTCTTGCCGCACCCCGACGGCCCGAGGAACGTCACCAGCGTCCCCGCGGCCACGTCGAACGAGACGCCGTCCACGGCGACCACGTCGCCATAGCGCTTCACGACGTGGCGGAAGGCGATCGACGCGGCCGTCATGGCGTCTTCCGGCGGCCTACGCGGCGCTCGCCAGCGCGGCGCCACCCGGCGCGGGCACACCCGCCGCCCGGCGCCCCAGGCGCCGCTCGCCGACGAGGCGCTGGATCGCGACGGTCACGACGATCATCAGCACGATCAGCACCGAGCTGTACGCGATCGCCACGCCGTAGTCGCCGTTGACGACGCGATTGATGATGTAGGTGGTCGCCCATTCGTACTGGGCGGACACCAGGAAGATCACCGCCGACACCGTCGTCATCGCGCGCACGAACGCGTAGACGAGCGCGGCCACGACCGCAGGCTTGAGCAGCGGCAGCAGTATCGTGCGCAGCGTCGTCATGCCGCGAGCGCCCAGCGTCGTCGACGCCTCGTCGAGGCTGCGGTCGATCTGGGCCATCGACGCCATGCCGGCGCGCAGCGCGACGGGCATGTTGCGGAAGACGTTGCAGGCGACCAGCACGATCGCGGTGCCGGTGATCTCGATCGGCGGCACGTTGAACGCGACGATGTACGCGACGCCGATGACGGTGCCGGGGATCGCGAAGCTCAGCATCGTGCCGAACTCGAACGCCGCCTGGCCGGCGAAGCGCTGCCGCGTGAGCAGGTAGGCGGCCAGGATGCCGAGCACGGCGGTGAGCGGGGCCGCGATCGCCGAGAGGCGCACCGTCGTCCAGAACGAATCCCACGCCGCGCCGGTCCACAGCAAGCCCGACGCACCCCACTCGATCCCGAATGCCTTGACGTAGTGGCGCAGCGTCGGCGTGTAGTCGCGCCCCCAGGTCTCGACGAAGCCGCCGGCGAGCGCCATCGCGTAGATCACGACGGTCAGCGCGGCCCACGGCAGCGTCGCGGCGTAGCACAGCCGCCGGAGCGCGCCGGGCAGCGGGGCCGCGAGGCCGGCATCGCCCTTCCCGGACATCGACGTGTAGGTCGCGCGTCCCAGCGACCAGCGCTGGACGACGAACGCCGCGAGCGCGACGCCGAGAAGCAGGATGCCGAGCGTCGCCGCGCGACCCTGGTCGAGCTGCGCGCCGACGACCGAGAAGAAGATCTCGGTGGACAGCACGCCGAAGTTGCCGCCGAGCACGATCGGGTTGCCGAAATCGGCGATCGACTCGATGAAGCTGATCAGGAACGCGTTCGCGATGCCGGGTCGCATGAGCGGCAACGACACCGTCGTGAACGTCGTCCAGGGGTTCGCGCGCAGCGTCTGAGCGGCTTCCTCCATCGACGGCGAGACGCCCTCGACGACGCCGATCAGCACGAGGAAGGCGATCGGCGTGAAGGCGAACACCTGGGCGAGCAGCACGCCCTGGTAGCCGTAGATCCAGCGCGTGCCGGGAATGCCGAGCGCGAGCTCGACGAGCTGGTTGACCAATCCGGACCGCCCGAACAGCAGGATCAGCCCGAGGCCGATCACGAACGGCGGCGTGATGATCGGCAGCACCGAGAGCACGCGAAGCGCGCGCTTGAAGCGGAACGTCGTTCGCGTCGCGACGAGGGCGAACGCGAGCCCGAGCGCCGTGCAGGCGAACGCGCACGACAGCGCCAGGAACACGGTATTCCAGGCGACGCCGCATCGGGTTCCACCGCCGAGGCAGCCGAGGCCCCAGACCTTCTCGGTCAGGAGCCGCCGCGCGAACGCGGGGAGCGAGAACGCCCCGGCCTCGTCCTCGAACGCGGAGACGAGGATCGTGACGACCGGGTAGAACGTGAACACCGCGACGAGCGCCGCGACCGCCACCACGCTGCAGGCGACGAATGGATCGCCGCGGAAGCGGCCGCGATGCGCGAGTCCCAGCGCGAACACCATCGCGAACGCCGCGAGCACGAGCGCCGCCCCGAGGCCCATGCCGTGCTGGCCGACCGCGAGCGAAGGGAGCGCTGCACCGAGGGTCGCGCTCGCGGCGCCGCGCGGGCCGATCGCGAAGCCTTGCGCGAGCGTGTAGGCGAATCCCAGCGCACCGGCGACGACGAGCAGCGCGCCGCGGCGCCGCCGGCCGAGCCCCGGCACGAGCGCTGCCGCCGCGACGAGCAGCAGCGCGCCCGCCGGCAACAGCCAGGCCCGGCCGTGCAGCACGGCCTGCAACAGGGCGGGAGCGTTCTCCTTCGACGTCCACGCGACGAGCCACGCGGACGAGAGCACCGAGCCGGGCAGCAGGTACCACGGCACGACGAGGAAGCCGGCCGCGCCGGCCGCGAGCCAGGCGGCGAGCGGCGCCGCGTGCGCGGTCGTCGAGGACGGCACGGCCCGGGAACGGCGCTAGGGGCGGGCGCGCATCACTTCGGCGCCGCGTTGATGTCCTTCTCCCAGCGCTCGAGCAGGCGCCTGCGCTCGGCGGAGGCGCCGTACTTCGCGAAGTCGTAGTCGATCACCTTGATGTCGGTGAGCTTCGGCACCTGCGGCGGCAGCGCGACGGTGCGGTTGGTCGGGATCGCGTACTCCTTCACGTCGAGCCCGATCTGCTGGCCGGCGGACGACAGGGCGAAGTCGACGAACCTGCGTGCGGCGTCCGGATTCCGCGTCCCCTTGATGATCGCGGTCGAGCCGATCTCGTAGCCGACGCCCTCGCAGGGCAGCACCGGCAGCACCGGGAAGCCGCGGACGATCTCGTTGATGACGCCGTGCAGCACCGTGCTGCCAAGGGCGGTCTCGCCGCGCGTGACCGCGGTCATCGGGCCGATTCCCGACCGTGCGTACTGATTGACGTTGCGGTGCAGGTCGAGCATGTACCTGAACGCCTCGTTCTCGCCGAACACCTGCACGAGCGTCGCGAGCATCAGGTAAGCGGTGCCCGACGAGTTCGGGTTGCCGAGCATCACCTCGCCCTTGTAGACGGGGTTCACGAGGTCCTTCCAGCACGCGGGCACCGGCAGCTTCTTCTTGGCGAAGAGCTCCGTGTTGTAGCCGATCGCGATGATGCCTCCGTAGACGCCCGACACGCGGTTGCGCGAGATGTCGGTGATCCGCTGCGCCCAGTCGTAGAGCTGCGCGACGTTCGGCGAGCGGTATTCGTCGAGCAGGCCTTCCTCGGCCGCCTGCAGGTAGCTGTCGCCGGGCCCTGCCCACCATACGTCGCCCTTCGGGTTCTCGCGCTCGGCCTTGATCTGCGCGAGCATCTCGCCGGTCGCCTTCTGGATCACCGCGACCTTCGTGCCCGTCGCGCGCTCGAACCCGTTCGCCATCCCCTGGCACCACGCGGTGTTGGGCGAGCTGCAGTAGAGGTTGAGCTGGCCCTGCGCGAGCGCGGGCGCGGTGAAGCCGAGGAGGGCGGCAAGGACGACGGTCCTGACGGTCATGGAGTGGTTTCCGGTGGAGGCGAAGCGCGTGGGTCGTTCCCGCGAGGGTGGAGATGACTACGGTGCGCGGTCGCGGCTTTCGCGCGCGGGCGGAAATCCAGCGTCGTTGTGCAGGCGCGAGGAATCGACGTCGCTGGATCCCCGCCTTCGCGGGGATGGCTTCGGTGCGCTGCGCGGACCGAACTCACCTGGCGATCGAGCCGACCTCGCGGTCCCAGCGCTCGAGCAGCCGCTTGCGCTCGGCCGACGTGCCGTATTTCGCGAAGTCGTAGTCGACGAGCTTCACGTCGGACGTCTTCGGCGACAGCGGCGAGACCGGCGTCGCGACGTTCGACGGGATCTGGAACTGCTTCGCGCGGGTGGCGAGCGCCTGCGCCTTGGGCGTCAGCGCCCAGTCGTAGAACTTCCTCGCGTTGTCGAGGTTGCGCGCGCCCTTGACGATCGACATCGACCCGATTTCGTAGCCGGTCCCTTCGCAAGGGGCGACGCCCTTGACCGGAAAGCCCGCCTGCGCCTCGGTGACGACGTCGTGGATGAACGAGATCGACGCGGCAGTCTCGCCGCGCGCGGCGGCCTTGATCGGCGCGACGCCCGAGCGCGGATACTGGTTGACGTTGCGGTGGAGCGCCTTCAGGTAGGCGTACGCCTCCTCCTCGCCCATCACCTGCACCAGCGTCGCGATGGCGGTGTACGCCGTGCCCGACGCGTTCGGGTTCGCCATCTGCACCTCGCCGTGGTAGTCGGGCTTGACGAGGTCCCTCCAGCACGCGGGCGGCGCGATCTTCCGCTTCGCGACGAGCTCGGTGTTGTAGCCGATGCCCAGGAGCCCCAGGTAGATGCCGACGGCACGGTAGCGCGACTGCTCCGCCTGCTTCTGCGCCCACGGGTGCAGCTGCGCGAGCGCCGGCGACCGGTACTCGTCGGTGAGCCCCTGCTCGGCGGCCTGCAGGTGCGGGTCGCCGGTGCCGCCGAACCACAGGTCGAGCTTCGGGTTCGCGCGCTCGGCGGCGATCTGCGCGAACGACTCGCCCGATCCCTTGAGCGTCATCGTCACCTTGATGCCGGTGTCCTTCTCGAACTCGGTCGCGGCCAGCGTGCACCATTCGGCCTGCACCGGGCAGATGACGTTGAGCTGCGCGAGCGCGGGCAACGCGGCCAGCGCGGCGATCGGCGCCGCGCAGCACGCGGCGAGCTTCGCGAACGGCATCATCGGCGTGTCCCCCCTGTCGTGCGTCCTCGCGCCGAGCCACGTCGGCATCGCGACGCGGCCATGATCCGGGAACGGGCACCCGAAGGCAATCGGCGCTGCGTGCGCATCGGCCGCGCTATGATCGGGCGATGGCGGTGCGAAGACGAAGGACGGCCGGGACGGCGACCGACGCCTGGCGGATCGGGGTCGACCTGGGCGGGACCAAGATCGAGGTGCTGGCGCTCGATCGCGAGGGGCGCGAGGTCCACCGGCGTCGCGTAGCCTCGCCGCAGGGCGACTACGGCGCCACCATCGAGGCGATCGCGACGCTGGTCGCCGACGCCGAGGCTGCGATCGGCGGCCGCGCGAGCGTCGGCATCGGCACGCCGGGCTCGATCTCGCGAGCGACGGGTCTGCTGCGCGGCGCGAACTCGGTGTGGCTCAACGGCATGCCGATCCGGGAAGACCTGTCGCGCCGGCTCGCGCGGCAGGTGCGCGTGACGAACGACGCCAATTGCTTCGCGCTGTCGGAGGCGTCCGACGGCGCGGGCGCGGGCGCCGGGGTCGTGTTCGGCGTGATCCTCGGCACCGGCGTCGGCGGCGGCATCGTCGTGCGCGGGCAGGTGCTCGACGGGCCCAACGGCATCGCCGGCGAGTGGGGCCACAACCCGCTGCCCTGGCCGCGCGACGACGAGCGTCCCGGGCCGCCGTGCTTTTGCGGCCGCGCGGGCTGCATCGAGACCTTCCTCTCCGGGCCCGGCCTCACGCGCGACCACCGGCGCGCCACGGGCGGCGAGCGTTCGCCTGAAGCGATCCTCGCTGCGGCGGCCGCGGGGGACGGGCGCAGCGAGGCGACGCTCGCGCGCTACGAGGAGCGCCTCGCCCGGGCGCTGGCTCACGTGATCAACATCCTCGATCCGGATGCGATCGTGCTGGGCGGCGGGCTGTCGAACATCGCGCGCCTCTACGAGACCGTGCCGCGGCTGTGGGCGCCGTGGGTGTTCTCCGATCGCGTCGACACGCGACTGGTCCGCCATCGCCATGGCGATGCGAGCGGGGTGCGCGGTGCTGCGTGGCTGTGGCCGCTGGGGTCGGGCCTCGCCGAAGACGGGGTCTGACTCCTGGCCCTGGCCGCGAAGCGTCCCTCGACGCCGAGCGTATCCCGGGGCGTAGCGGTAGAATGCAGGGTTGCCGTCCGACACGGCCGGCACGATGACGACGATGGCGATCGATCTCCTGTCCCCGGCGTTCCGCGCGGAATTCCAGTTCGCGGCGGCGGCGTTCGCCGGCGGGTTCCTGCTCGAGCGGCTCCGCCCGGCGCACGCGCGCCAGTCGTGGCGCGCGATCGGCTTCAACGTGCTGGTCGCGATCGTGTTCCTGTACCTGACGATGCTGATCGTCCCGCCGCTGTCGGAGTGGGCGGAGGCGATCGCGAAGCGCCATTCGCTGAAGATCCCGGTGCGCTTTCCCGATGGCGTCGCGGGCTCGCTCGCGCAGACGGTCGCGTTCTTCGTCGTGTTCGACTTCTTCTTCTACTGGTGGCACCGGGCGCAGCACCGCTTCCGCTGGCTGTGGGTGCAGCACAAGTTCCACCACCAGGACCGCTACGTCAACGTCACGACGGTGCATCGCTATCACTTCAGCGAGGAGGTGTTCCGCGTGTTCGTCATCGTCGTGCCGATGGCGGTCCTGTTCGACTTCAAGGCCCCGACGGTCGCGTGGATCTGGACCGCGTTCCTGCTGTGGGGCTACTGGATCCACATGAACCTGAAGGTGGGCCTCGGCCCCCTCGGCCGCTGGATCAGCGGGCCGCAGTTCCATCGCTACCACCACACGCCCGAGTACGGCAACGTCAACTTCGCGGCGATCTTCCCGTTCTGGGACCGGCTGTTTCGCACCTACCACCATCCGGAGCCGGGACACTTCCCGCAGAACACCGGCGTGCGCAACGCGACCGACGGCAACACGTTCTACGAGGCGATCGCCCTGCCGTTCGTCGAGTGGGCGCGCGCGATCAAGCGGGCGGTGCTGCGCGAGCGTCGCCCGCAGGTCGCGGACTAGCCATCCGGAACGCCAGCGGCGCTCCGTGACGGGCACCGGGTGCCTGCAAAGGCCTACATGCCGGGATAATTGGGCCCTCCGCCGCCCTCCGGGACGACCCACACGATGTTCTGCCGCGGGTCCTTGATGTCGCAGGTCTTGCAGTGCACGCAGTTCTGCGCGTTGATCTGCAGGCGTCGGCCGCCGCCGGGATCGTCGACGAACTCGTAGACGCCGGCCGGGCAATAGCGCTGCTCGGGGCCGTCGTAGACCGCGAGGTTGACGGCGACCGGGATCGACGGATCCTTGAGCGTGAGGTGCGACGGCTGGTCCTCCTCGTGGTTGGTGTTCGACAGGAACACGCTGGACAGCTTGTCGAACGTCAGCACGCCATCGTATTTCGGGTAGTCGATCCGCGGCGCCTCGCTCGCGCGCACGAGCGTCGCGTGGTCGGGCTTGTCGTGCCGCAGCGTCCACGGCACGAGCTTGCCCAGGCCGAGGTCGCTCATCCACATCTGGAAGCCGCCATGCAGCGTGCCGAGCGCCATGCCCCACTTGAGGCCCGGCTTGACGTTGCGCACCTTCCACAGGTCGTCGTGGATCCACGACGAGCGCCAGCCGGCGTCGGAGTCGTCGAGCGCGTCGCCCGCGCGGCCGGCGACCAGCGCGGCGAACGCCGCTTCCGCCGCGAGCAGCCCCGACTTCATCGCGTTGTGCGTGCCCTTGATGCG
>DASTCK010000030.1:0-9853 GCA_035711225.1 Casimicrobiaceae bacterium | reverse complement strand
CGCTCCTCGTAGAGGTGCACGATCGTCTCGACGTCCGAGCGCGTGCGAAAACGGTGACCCTTCTCCTCGAGCGACGCACGGAGCTCGACGTGGTTGTAGATCTCGCCGTTGCACACGACGACGACCGAGCCGTCCTCGTTGGCGATCGGCTGGTCGCCGGTGTCGAGATCGATGATGGCGAGGCGCCGGAACCCGAGACCGATGCCGGGCGCGGCATGGAAGCCGTCGCCGTCGGGCCCGCGGTGGCGCAGGATGCCCGTCATCCGCCGCAGCATGGCCGCGTCGGGGACGCGCGCGATGTCGCGGTACGCGATGCCGGCGATGCCGCACACGGCGGGCTCCTCAGCCGCCCGCGTCGACGCGGGCGTCGCGCATCGCCGCGCGAAGCGCGCGCGGACCGCTGTCCACCGACGTGACCGACAGGGTCAGGCAACCCTCCGCGTCGGTTGCGTTTCCCACAGTCGTCGCCGGGGCGAGAACGATGAAGCGACGAAGGCCGGCGACGGCCAGCCGCGCGAACGTCTTCGCCGGCGCCTCGGCTCCACCGTCGCCCGAGGCCGCGACGGCCGAGAGGCCTTCGTCGTCGTGGAACACGAGCGGCATGCGCTCGAGCAGGGCGAGCACCGCCGGGCTCATCCTCTCCCAGCGCAGCAGCGTCGTGTGCAGCACCTGAGGCCGGTCGTAGGCGACCGCACCCCACTTGCGCTTGAACCGCGTCACGCCGTCGGTGAGCGACGGGCGGCTACCGTGCCAGTCGATGGAGCGGCACCCCAGCGAGCGCGCGAGGTCGATCATGTGGACGTAGAGCGCAGCGACCGCGCCGGCCCGCATCCAGTCTTCGTCGCCGTCCTGCACGCCGAGAGCGATCCCGTTGAACGTTCCCCTGCGCGTCTCGTAGACGAGCCCCGCGAGGCGCTCGCCGCGGCGCAGGACGCACAGCAGCCCTCCGCGGCGAAACGCACGTCGCAAGCGGCGCGCCGATCGCAGGAAGCCCTCTCCGCGATAGCGACGATGCAGGAAGGGAAGGTACATGTCGCGATAGAACGCCTCGAAATCGACCGCCGCATGCGTCGTCTCGGCGCGCCAGTCGCGCCGGACGCGCCTGATGTCGTCGCGCGCGCTGTGGCTGCGGCGCGCGATCGCATCGAGGTCGAACGGTTCGTCGAGGCGCATCCCGATCCATTCGGGCACCGGCAGCCAGTCGTCGTCGAAGCCGAGCGGGCGGGCGGACAGGCGCGCCACGCGAGCGACCACGAGATCGGCGGAGCCGCGCATCCGCCGGAGCGTTCGCGCGAGACGCCACCCGGGGACGTGCCCGAGCGGTTCGCGCGCCGGCGGGTCCTCGAACGCACGATCGACGAGCCACTGGACGCGGTTGAGCGGTCCGGCGACCAGCATCGACAGCGGCCGGCCGGCGCTGCCCCTGGCGGTGCCCTTCAGCATCGTGGTGGCGACGACCGTGTCGCTCAGCGGAGCGAGAAGGGTGGCGAGGCGCACCGCGGCGGAGCCGGCTCCCGGGGCGTGGCGCCCGCTCATCGCTCGCGCGGGGGGCGGTCGAGGTTGAGCTGCCACGGTCCGAGGCGCACGCGGACGAGAAGGGCGATCGGCCGGAAGCCGCTCTTGCGGTGCGCGCGCAACGCGGAATGGTTCTCGGGGACGGTGCCGCGTATCGCGCGACGGAAGCCGCGATCGCGGAAATGCCGCAGCTGTCGCAGGCACAGCGCGTGCGCGAGCCCGTGCCCGCGCATCGATGGAGCGGTCCAGGCGTCGTTGAAATAGACGTCGCCTTCCTCGAGGACGATCTCGCGACCGAGGTACGGCGAGTGGCAGCTCTCGGTGCTCGCCCAGCACGACGACACGATGCGCCCGTCGTGGCGCACGAGGAAGCACATGCGTCCGGCCCGCAGGAGGCTCTCGATGTCGGCACGATCGACGCCCGGGCGCGCGGCCAGGTATTCGTCGATCATTCCGGCGTCGAGCATCCCGAACTCGACCGGAAGGTCGCACCGGGCTTCCGCGATCGGTTCGTCGAGCCGGCGCTCGAGTCGCAGGATGCGCCGCAGGCCGGCCTCGGCGGCCAGCTTCCATCCGAACGTCCGGAAGCCTTCGTGCCGCAGCGAGCCCAGCGCGCGCTGCAGCGCGTTGCCGCGCGGATAGAAGGATCTCATCGCGGGTGCGCGGCGACGAGCATCGGCACGATCACGCCTTGCGGGCGAGGACGCCGACGTAGTGACCGGTGAGGAACCGCGAGGGCAGCCGCGCGAGCCGCTCCCACCGGCCGAGGCGCTCGAGGAACCGTCGCTGCGTCGCGCCGTCTCCGTGTCGCTCGAGGCGCCGGGCGCGCCGCACCGCGAGCGCGCGGGGACAGTGCAACAGCGCCTCGACGTCGATCACCTCGAAGCCGGCGGCACGAAGCATTCGCAGGAGGCCTCGCGGTCCGGTCGTCGCGCCGATCGGGTAGGGCACGAGCCCCGTGCGCCGCAACAGTCCGGCGGGCAGGGCATTGCGAAGGGCGACGCCCGGATGGCGCAGGTTGTCCATCGTCAGCACGAGGCGCCCGCCCGGACGGAGCACGCGGTGGAGTCCGGCGAGCGCCGCGCGGATCTCGTCGCGTGCGCGGAAGTGGTCGAGCGTCGAGTTCGAGACGATCGCGTCGAAAGAGCCGTCGGCGAAAGGCAGGTGGCGCACGTCGGCCGCGACGACGTCGACGCGAGGATAGCGCGCGGCGGCGGCGCGCAGGACCGACGGGGCGATGTCGATCGCGGCGATGCGCTGCGCTCGCGCGGCGAGCAGCGGGACGAGCCCGACGCCCATCGCTTCGTCGAAGAGGTCGGTCTTGAGGACGCTCGCCTGCGACGACGGCTCGAGCCAGCGCTCGACGAGCGCTCCGTTGATCGCGTCGCTGTGCGTGCGCCACAGGCGTCCGTCGGACGCGTCCACCATCGGCCGTACCGCGGTATCCCACCCGAATCGGTCGGTCGCGAAGCGCTGTACGTCGGGAGGAGCGCGCAAATCGATGCCTGTTCGTGTCCGCGGGAGCGCCCCGCCGACCCGTTATAGCAAGATCGCGGCGGGATGCGCAAAGGGATCGCCGGCGTTCGCGTTGCCGCCGCGAGGCAATTGGCCTATCGTTCCGGTCGTCCTCGAGCCGCGCGCCAGTGGCGGCCCGCAATCACCCTGGGAGCGGCACGACGATGGGACACTGGATCGACCTCACCGCCGCCGATGGCAAGACGATCACCGCATGGCGAGCGGAACCCGCGGGCAAGCCGCGAGGCGGCCTGGTCGTCGTGCAGGAGATCTTCGGCGTCAACAGCCATATCCGGGGCGTCTGCGACGGCTACGCGGCCGACGGGTACCTCGCGATCGCGCCGGCGCTGTTCGACCGCATCCAGGCGCGCGTCGACCTCGGTTACACGCCCGACGACATCGAGAAGGGCCGCGAGCTCAGGTCGAAGGCATCGCTCGATCACGCGCTGGCCGACGTCGCGGCCGCGCAGAAGGTCGCCGCGGCCGCGGGCAAGGTCGGGATCGTCGGCTACTGCTGGGGAGGCTACGTCGTGTGGATGAGCGCGGCGCGCCTTTCCGGCTTCGCCTGCGCCGTGCCGTATTACGGCGGCGGCATGCTGGAAGCCGTGGGCGAGCGGCCGCGCTGCCCGGTGCTCGCGCACTTCGGGGAGAAGGACACGATGATCCCGGCCGAGGGCGTGCGCAAATTCGCCGCCGCGCACCACGAGGCCGAGGTGCATCTCTACCCGGCGAACCACGGCTTCAACTGCGACCAGCGGGGAAGCTACGACGCGCCGTCGGCGAAGCTCGCGCGCGAGCGCACGCTGGCGTTCCTGCGCAAGCACGTCGGCTGACCGGGGCAGTCTCCCGGGCCGACCCGCGCTCAATGCGCGCGAGCGTTCGGGACGGACGCCGGAGCCTCCCCGCCGTCGACCTGCGCCACGCGCAGCAGCCGCTCCGCCAGCACGTCGCGGTAGCGCGGGAAGCGGTGGATGTCGCCGTGGCCGGCGTCCTCGATCAGCACCAGCTCGACCGGCGAGCGGACGCGCGCGCGCAGTTCCTCGCTGTCGCTCGCCGGAATCAAGCCGTCGCGCGTGCCGTGGATCAGCAGCACCGGGCTCTTCACTTCCGCGATCGTCTCGTCGCTGCGCAGCGGGTACTTGACGAGGAATCCCGGCACGAACGGATAGCGGCGCTGGCCCAGGGTGACGAGGCTCGTGAACGGCGAGACGAGGACGAGCAGCCGGGGCGTGACCTCGCGTGCGAGGCGCACCGCGAGCCCGGCGCCGAGCGAGCGCCCGTAGATGACGATCGGCCTGTCGCGGTAGCGCGGCGCGATCGCGTCCCACGCGGCGCGCACGTCCGCATCGAGCTGGCGTTCGTCCTCGATGCGGCCGGTGCTGCGACCGTAGCCGCGGTAGTCGAAGATGAAGAGGTCGTAGCCGACGCGCCGGTAGAAGTCGAGCCCGGTCGTCCACGTCTCGAGGTTGCCGCGGTTGCCGTGCAGGAAGAACACGAGCCCGCGCGGCGAAGGCTGGCGGAACAGCAGGCCGTCCAGCGTCGCGCCCTCCACCGGCACGCGGATCTCCTCGAACGGCTGGTCGAACGCGAAGCGGTAATCGGCGGGCAGCGGCGTGCCCGGGAAGATCAGCGACTCCTGGCCGAAGTACAGCCCGGCGAGCAGCAGCGTGTAGCCGAACACTGACAGCGCGGCGAGAACGGTGACGACCGTGGCGGCGGCTCGCTTCATGGCTCGGGGGCGTCGGCTCACGCTCCACGGTACGACGGTCGCGGGCGGGCGGATGCGCGGATCGCCGCCGGGGCGCCCCGGCGCCTGCAGGCCTAATTCGCCTTGAACCGGACGCGCATCACCTTGCGGTCGTACTCGGCCTCGGTCGCCATCGTGATCTCGCTGCCGTCCGCCGCGTAGACGCGACCGCCGCTGCCGCGGCAGATGTTGCGCTCGTACTGGCAGGGTCCCATTTCCGGATGCGTGCGGCACAGCTTGCCCACCTTCTCGTCGAACGCGATCGAGGTGAGGCGGCGATCGGCGCCGCTGCCGCTCGCGCACACGTAGACCGCCCCTTGCGGGAACGTCGACGGGTCGAGCTTCGACGGCGCGGCCATCGTCGGCGAGGTCGTGGCGGACGGCGCGATCGGCACGCGCGCGACCGGCGCCTTCGCGACCTCCGACGGCGGGGTGATGGGCACCGGCTCGCGCTGCGGCGAGCCGCACGACGCGACGAGCGACGCGGTCATCGCGAGGGCCGCGAGGCGCGCGCGCGCCCTCACCGGCGCTTACCTCCGAGCAGCGAGCCCAGCACTCCACGCGTGATCTCGCGCGCGATCGACGAGCCGACCGAGCGCGCGGCGCTCTTCGCCAGCGCGTCCACCATGCCTTCGCGGCGCCCCCCGCGCGGCCCGGTCGACCCGAACAGGATGTCCGACAGGCCGCCCATCATGCCGCCGCCGGCAGCGGTTCCGGCCGCCGGGCCCGCCGACGCGGGGCCACCGGCGGTCGTGGCGCCCGCCCCGGCGCGCGCCTGGAGCTTCTCGAACGCCGATTCGCGGTCGAGCGTCTTCTCGTACTGGCCGGCGACGATCGAGTCCGCGATCAGCTTGCGTCGCTCGTCGGGCGTGATGGGGCCGATGCGAGATCCGGGAGCGAGCATCCACGCGCGCTCGGTGACGCCCGGGGAGCCCTTCGGGTCCAGGAACGACACCAGCGCCTCGCCGGTCGCGAGCTCGAGGATCGCCTTGCCGATGTCGAGCTTCGGGTTCGGCCGCATCGTGTCGGCGACCGACTTGACCGCCTTCTGGTCGCGCGGCGTGAACGCGCGCAGCGCGTGCTGGACGCGATTGCCGAGCTGGCCCAGCACCTTGTCGGGCACGTCGAGCGGGTTCTGCGTCACGAAGAACACGCCCACGCCCTTGCTGCGGATGAGCCGCACCACCTGCTCGATGCGCTCGAGCAGCGCCGGCGGCGCCTCGCCGAACAGCAAGTGCGCCTCGTCGAAGAAGAACACGAGCTTGGGCTTGTCGCGGTCGCCCACCTCCGGCAGGTTCTCGTAGAGTTCGGCGAGCAGCCACAGAAGGAACGTGCCGTAGAGCCGCGGCGCGGTCATCAGCTTGTCCGCGGCGAGGATGTTGACGATCCCGCTGCCCTTGGTGTCGGTCTGGATCAGGTCGTCGACGTTCAGCATCGGCTCGCCGAAGAAGCGGTCGCCGCCCTGTTCCTCGAGCTGCAGCAGGCCGCGCTGGATCGTGCCGATCGACGCCGACGACACGTTGCCGTACTGGGTCTTGAACTGCGCCGCGTTGTCGCCGATGTACTGCAGCATCGCGCGCAGGTCCTTCAGGTCGAGGAGCAGGAGCTTGTTGTCGTCGGCGACCTTGAAGGTCAGCGCGAGGACGCCTTCCTGCGTTTCATTCAGGTTGAGCATGCGCGCGAACAGGAGCGGTCCCATGTCGGACACCGTCGCGCGGACAGGGTGCCCCTGCTCGCCCCACACGTCCCAGAGCGTCACCGGGCAGCTGCCCCATGCAGGCTCGGGCAGGTGGAGTCTGTCGAGCCGCTCCTTGAGCTTGGGCGACAGGGCGCCGGCGAAGGCGATGCCGGTCAGGTCGCCCTTGACGTCCGCCATGAATACGGGGACGCCGATGCGCGAGAACTGCTCGGCGAGCACCTGGAGCGAGATCGTCTTGCCGGTGCCGGTGGCGCCGGTGATGAGCCCGTGGCGGTTCGCCATGGCGGGCAGCAGGGCCAGGTCGGTGTCGCCATGGCGGGCGACGATCAGCGGGTCGGGCATGGAATCCTCGGGCGGACGTGCCGGTCGAAGTGTAGCAACCCGCCCCCGGGCGCGCGGTAATGGCCGGAGCCGTCCCGTGGCTGCCTCGTCCGGGAACGCTCCCCAAGCCGCGCCCCTACCCCTCGAGACGCCCGGGAAGGGGGCTCCCCTGTCATTCTGGGCGCATTTGAGGTACCATTCCGGCCCATAAGCAGGCGATAAGCAGGAGAAATGGGCTGGGCACAGCCCATTTTTTTTTGGCGACGCGAACGATGGCGACGATTCCTTCCGACCTCATCGCGCGCACCGTGCCCGCCCTCGGGTACGAGCTGGTGGACTGGGAAGTCTCTCCCAAGGGCCGCATGGTGCGCGTGTTCATCGACAAGGACGGGGGCGTCGACGTCGAGGATTGCGCGCGCGTCTCGCAGCACCTGACGAGGCTGTTCGCGGTCGAGAACGTCGATTACGAGCGGCTCGAGGTGAGCTCGCCGGGGCTCGACCGGCCGCTTCGCAAGGCGGCCGACTACGAGCGCTTCCGCGGGCAGGAGGCGACGCTCGTCCTTCGCGAGAAGCGCAACGACACGCGGAAGGTGCGGGGCGTGCTGGGCGGGCTGGACGGCGCGGAAGCGCTGGTCGAGACCGACGCCGGCACGGTGCGCATCCCGCTCGACCTGATCGAGCGGGCGCGCCTGGTCCCGAAGATCGAATGGAGAAAGTGACGATGGACGGCGGAAAGGAAGTGCTGCTGCTGGTGGACGCGCTCTCGCGGGAGAAGAACGTGCCCAAGGAGACGGTGTTCGCCGCGCTGGAGATGGCGCTCGCGTCCGCGACGAAGAAGCGCTTCGCCGAGGACGTCGACGTGCGCGTCGCGATCGACCGCGAGAGCGGCGAGTACGACGCGTTCCGGCGCTGGACCGTCGTGCCCGACGAGGAGCACGAGGAGCCGTCGCGCCAGATCGCGATCACCGACGCGCCCGAGCGCGGCGAGGACCTCAAGCTCGGCGACATCGTCGAGGAGCCGCTCGAGACCGTGCCGTTCGGCCGCATCGGCGCGCAGGCCGCGAAGCAGGTGATCCTGCAGAAGATCCGCGACGCCGAGCGCGAGCAGATCCTCACCGACTTCCTCGACCGCGAGGACAACCTGCTGACCGGTACGGTCAAGCGCATCGAGCGCGGCAACGCGATCGTCGAGTCGGGCCGCATCGAGGGCGTCATCCCGCGCGACCAGCTGATCCAGAAGGAGATGCTGCGCGTCGGCGATCGCGTCCGCGCCTACGTGCAGAAGATCGACCGCACCGCGAAGGGCCCGCAGCTGATCCTGTCGCGCGTGTCGCCGGAGTTCCTCGCGCGCCTGTTCGAGCTCGAGGTTCCCGAGATCGAGGAGGGCCTCATCGAGATCAAGGCGGCGGCCCGCGACCCGGGCATCCGCGCCAAGATCGCGGTCAAGTCGAACGACCCGCGCCTCGACCCGCAGGGGACCTGCATCGGCATGCGCGGCTCGCGCGTGACGGCGGTCACCAACGAGCTCGCCGGCGAGCGAGTCGACATCGTGCTGTGGTCGGACGACCCGGCGAAGCTCGTCGTCAACGCGCTCGCGCCGGCCGAGGTGCAGAGCATCGTCGTCGACGAGGAGAAGCATTCGATGGACGTCGTGGTCGACGAGGAGAACCTCGCGATCGCGATCGGGCGCAGCGGCCAGAACGTGCGCCTCGCCTCGGAGCTCACCGGCTGGCACCTGAACCTGATGAGCGTCGAGGAATCGCAGAGCAAGCGCGAGGAGGAGACGACGCGCGTCCGCGCCCAGTTCATGGAGAAGCTCGACGTCGACGAGGAGGTCGCCGACATCCTGGTGGCGGAGGGCTTCACCTCGCTCGAGGAGGTCGCCTACGTGCCGATCACCGAGATGATGGAGATCGACGCGTTCGACGAGGACACCGTCAACGAGCTGCGCAGCCGCGCGCGCAACGCGCTGCTGACCGAGGCGATCGTGCGCGAGGAGAGCGTCGAGAACGTCGAGGAGGCGCTGCTGTCGCTCGAGGGAATGGACACCGAGATCGCCAGCAAGCTCGCCGCCGCGGGCATCACGACGCGCGACGGGCTGGCGGATCTCGCCGGCGACGAGCTGGTCGAGCTGACCGGCATCGACGAGACGCGCGCGCAGGCGCTGATCATGAAGGCGCGCGCGCACTGGTTCGACACGCCTGCCGACGCGGCGAGCCCCGCGACGGCCCACTAGAAGGCGGCGCGACCGACACGAAGGCGAAGCTTATGGCCCAGACGACGATCGAACAATTCGCGACCGAGCTCAAGATGCCGGCGGGAGCGCTCATCGAGCAGCTCGCCGCTGCGGGCGTCTCCGCGAAGAAGGCCGGCGACAAGCTGACCGAGCAGGACAAGACGCGGCTCCTCGACTACCTGCGCAAGCAGCATGGCGCGGCGGCGGAGCCGAAGAAGCGCATCACGCTGACGCGCAAGCAGACCTCCGAGATCAAGGCGCCGGACGCGAGCGGCAAGGCCCGCACGATCCAGGTCGAGGTGCGCAAGAAGCGCGTGCTGGTCCGCCGCGACGAAAGCGAGGCGGCGCCCGCGGCGGAGGAAGCCGCGCTGCCGGTCGCGGAGGTCGCGCCCGTCGAGGAGCCGGCGCCGCCCGTCGAGGCGCCGCCGGTCGCGATGCCGGCCCCCGCGCCGGCGACGCCGCCGGCCCCCGCGCCGCAGCCCGCCGTCACCTCGCACCTGTCGGCGGCCGAGATCGCCTCTCGCGAGGCCGAGTCGCGCAAGCAGCAGGAGCTGTTCGCGCGCCAGCAGGAGGACATCCGCCGCAAGCACGAGGATGCCGAGCGTCGCAAGGCGAAGGCGGAGGAGGCCGCGCGCGTCGCCGCCGAGGCCGCGGCGAAGGCCACCGCGGAAGCCGAGGCGAAGTCCAAGGCCGTCGCGCCCGCGAAGACCGAAGGCACGCTGCACCGGCCGGCCGCGAAGCCGGGCGAGCGGCGCGACAAGCCTACGAAGAAGGCGACCGGCCCGGTGTTCTCGGAGGAGGCCGCCCGCCAGCGCGCGCT
>DASTCK010000029.1:0-9117 GCA_035711225.1 Casimicrobiaceae bacterium | reverse complement strand
GCGGGCGGGCGGGGCGGGTCGGCGTCGCTCGGCATCCGGGCGACGGCGCGGCGCGATGCGTTGCAGGTCGGCGTCGCTAGCCCTTGGCCGGCGTCGCCGTCGACGGGCCGGGCCGCCAGATCTGGCCGATCGAGATGTGGTCGAGCTTCTTGCGGCCGCCGTAGACGACCGCGACGATGCCGCGCGACACGAACACCGCCGAGAACATCGAGGTCAGGATGCCGATGCAGTGCACGACCGCGAAGCCGCGAACCGGCCCGGTGCCGAACAGGAACAGCGCGATGCCGGCGATCAGCGTCGTGATGTTGGAGTCGAGGATCGTCCCCCACGCCCGCTCGTAGCCGGCCTGGATCGCCGCGTGCGGCGTGGCGCCCCAGCGGATCTCCTCGCGGATGCGCTCGTTGATCAGCACGTTGGCGTCGATCGCCATGCCGAGCGTCAGCGCGATCGCCGCGATGCCCGGCAGCGTGAGGGTCGCCTGCAGCATCGACAGGATCGCGACCAGCAGCAGCAGGTTGATCGACAGCGAGACGGTCGAGATCAGGCCCATCAGCACGTAGTAGACGCAGATGAACGCGGCCAGCACGAGAAAGCCCCACATGACCGAGTGGAAGCCCTTCTCGATGTTCTCCTTGCCGAGCGACGGGCCGACGGTGCGCTCCTCGACGATCTCCATCGGCGCGGCGAGCGCGCCGGCGCGCATCAGCAGCGCGACGTCGTTGGCCTCGCGCGTCGACATGCGACCGGAGATCTGCACGCGGCCGCCGCCGATTTCCTCGCGGATCACCGGCGAGGTGATCACCTCGGAGCGGCCCTTCTCGACCAGGACGATCGCCATGCGCTTGCCGACGTTCTCGCGCGTCACCTCCTTGAAGATGCGCGCGCCCGCGCCGTCGAGGCTCACGTGGACGGCCGGCTCGTTGTTGCGCTGGTCGAAGCCGGGCTGCGCGTCGTTGATTCGGTCGCCGGTCAGCACGACCTGGCGCTTCACCAGCACCTGCTGCCCGTTGCGCTCGGTGTAGAGGTCGCTGCCGAACGGCACCTGGCCCGCGAGCGCCTGCTCGAACGCGCCCGGCTCCTCGTTCACCATCCTGATCTCGAGCGACGCGGTGCGCCCGAGGATGTCCTTGGCGCGGGCGGTGTCCTGCACGCCGGGGAGCTGCACGACGACGCGCTCGGCCCCCTGCTGCTGGATGATCGGCTCGGCGACGCCGAGCTCGTTGACGCGGTTGCGCAGGATCTGGATGTTCTGCTGCACCGCGCCGTCCTGGATCCGCTTCTGCACCTCGGGCTTGAGCTGGGCGACGAGCCGGAAGTCGCCGTTCGGCGCGTCCTGCGGCCGCGCGACCAGGTCCGGGTAGGTCTTGTCGATGGCAAGCAGCGCCTTGTTGCGCTCGGCCTCCTCGCGGAAGCGCATCGCGACGCCGGTGCCCTCGCGCGCGATACCGGAGTACTGGATCTTCTCGCCGCGCATCAGGCTGCGGAGGTCGGTGACGTAGCGGTCGCCGGCCTTCTCGAGCGCCGCCTTCATGTCGACCTGCAGCAGGAAATGCACGCCGCCGCGCAGGTCGAGGCCGAGGTACATCGGCAGCGCCCCGATCGAGGCGAGCCAGCGCGGGGACGACGAGACCAGGTTCAGCGCGACGATGTAGGTCGGCCCGAGCTTCGCGACCAGCGCGTCCTTCGCCTTGAGCTGCGTGTCCGGGTCGTCGAACCGGACCTTCACGCCGGTCGCGTCGAGCAGCGCGCCGCGGTACGGAATGGACGCGTCCCTGAGCGTCCCCTCGACCGTCTCGAGCAGCGCGCTGTCGAGCCGGACGCCGGTCTTCGACGACGACACCTGGACCGCGGGGACCTCGGGGAAAAAGTTCGGCAGCGTGTAGACGAGGCCGATCGCGACGGCGATGCCGATGACGACGTACTTCCAGAGCGGGTAGCGATTCATGGCGCGTGGCGCACCACGCGTTTCGCGCGCGGCGCCGCAGGGCGGGTCGGGATCTGCGCGGCGGTCACAGCGACTTCAGCGTGCCCTTCGGCAACAGCTGCGTCACCGCCTGCCGCTGCACGGTGATCTCGGTGCCCGGGGCGATCTCGACGGTCACGTAGGGGTCGTTCATCCGCGTGATCCGGCCGACGATGCCGCCGGCGGTGACGATCTCGTTGCCCTTCTCGAGCGCGTCGAGCATCGTCCGGTGCTCCTTGGCCTTCTTCTGCTGCGGCCGGATCAGCAGGAAGTAGAACACCACGAAGATCGCGACCATCGGCAGCATCGTGGTCAGGAGGTCGCCCTGCGAGGCGCCGGCGGCCTGGGCGTAAGCGGGAGAGATCAGCACGGTCGGAAGCTCCGGAGCGGCGGCGCGCCAAGCGCGGCGCGAGGGTCGCCGGCAGGGCCGAGAGGCGGCGCCGGCAAGGTCGTGTCGAGGCGAACGAACCCGAAATTCTACCATGCGGCCCCGGCGCCGCCGTGCCTCGAGGACCCCCGGAGCGCCGAGGGCCGGCCTCGTCGCCGCCTTCAGTCGTCGGGCGGACCCGAGCGCGCGCGGTCGGCCCGGAAGCGCGCGGTCCACGCCGGGAGACCCCCCGCGGCGATCGCGTCGCGCATCTCCGCGGCGAGGGTCAGGTAGTAGTGGAGGTTGTGGATCGTGGCGAGCCGGGCGCCCAGGATTTCGCCGACGCGCTGCAGGTGGTGCAGATAGGCGCGCGAGTACCCGCGGCAGGTCGCGCATTCGCAGGTCGGGTCGAGCGGGCCGGTGTCGGTCCGGTGGCGCGCGTTGCGGATCTTGATGTCGCCGAAGCGCGTGAACAGCCAGCCGTTCCGGGCATTGCGCGTCGGCAGCACGCAGTCGAACATGTCGATGCCCGCCGCGACGCCCGCGACGATGTCCTCGGGCGTCCCGACGCCCATCAGGTAGCGCGGCCGGTCGGCGGGCAGGCGCGGCGCGGTGTGCGAGAGCACGCGCATCATGTCCGGCTTGGGCTCGCCGACCGACAGCCCGCCGATCGCGTAGCCGTCGAAACCGATCGAGGCGAGCGCGCCGATCGACTCGTCGCGCAGGTCCTCGTACATCCCTCCCTGCACGATGCCGAACAGGCGGTTCGGGTTGGCGGCGTGGGCATCGCGCGAGCGGCGCGCCCACCGCATCGACAGCGCCATCGACTGCGCCGCCTCGTCGCGGGATGCCGGCCAGGGCGTGCACTCGTCGAACGCCATCACGACGTCCGAGTCGAGCACGCGCTGGATCGCCATCGAGGTCTCCGGCGTGAGGAACAGTCGGTCGCCGTTCACCGGGGACGCGAACGCGACGCCTTCCTCGGAGATCTTGCGCAGCGCGCCGAGGCTGAACACCTGGAAGCCGCCCGAGTCGGTCAGGATCGGCCGGCGCCAGCCCATGAAACGGTGCAGCCCGCCGTGGGCGGCGACGACCTCGGTCCCCGGCCGCAGCCACAGGTGGAACGTGTTGCCCAGCACGATCGACGCGCCGAGGCCCTCCAGCTCGTCGGGCGCCATCGCCTTGACGGTGCCGTACGTTCCCACCGGCATGAACACCGGCGTGTCGACGACGCCGTGGGCGAGCGAGAGGCGACCCCGGCGCGCAGCGCCGTCCGTCGAGACGACGGCGAACGACATCGGGACCGCGGCGTCAGGCGCGGCGCAGGGCGAGGCGCCGCACCGCGACCGCCGCCAGCAGCAAGGCCAGCGCGCCCAGGCCGAGCGGACCGCCCGCCGGGATGGGCTCGGGCTCGGGAATCCAGGCATTCACGGCGCCGAAGACGCCGTTGGTGCAGGTGATCGTGGTCTGCGACGTCCCCAGACGCCGGCCGCCCTGGTACACGTGCGACCGGAACACGAACGTCCAGGTCGACGAGGCGGGCGGGGGCGGGGCGAAGTCGCGGAAGAACTTGGTCGGAAAGACGTCGGGGCCGCCCGGCACCGGCAACGTGTATTCGTCGTAATGCGCGCCGTCGAGCGTGGTGACGCCGCCGAGCACCACGTCGCCCGAGATGTCCAGGTGCGCGGTGGCGTCGGTGAAGAAGCCCGCCTGCGAGCAGGTCGAGTTGACGAAGGCGTCGTAGGTCAACGCATCGACGCCGGCCTTCGCGCCGGGAAGCGACGCGCCGCCGACGCGCTCGCCGCTCGCGGCGAGCGCCGACGCGGGAAGGCAGGCCGACAAGGCGAACAGGCCGGCGAGCATGGCGTGCTGCACGCGGCCGCGCGCGGTCTCGGAAGGAGCGGCGGGGACGGTCGGCCGGCCGTCGGCGGCAACGGGCGGCCGAAGCAGATTCTTCAAGTGTGCACGGGACACCGAAACGGGCCGATCGTGCAGCCCGCCTCGCCGTCCCCCTGGGTTCGACGTTGCCCGAAGCTTAGCGAAAACGCCGAGGCCGTGCCAAGCTTCCGCGGGGGATCAGGGCTGCATATTCGCGGAAAAGTGGCGATTTCGTGACCAAAAGCACCTATTTGTCGCCGAACGGCGACGTTGGGCCGCTCATCCGGCCGGTGAAGGGTTCTTTTCGAGCAACATCGCGTCGCCGTAGCTGAAGAACCGGTAGCGCCTGCGGATCGCGTGCGCGTACGCCGCCCGGATCGCCGGGGGGCCGGCGAACGCGGACACGAGGACGAGCAGCGTCGAGCGCGGCAGGTGGAAATTCGTGAGCAGGCGATCGACGACGCGGAACCGGAAGCCCGGGCGGACGAACAGATCGGTCTCCCCGCGCCCCGCCTCGAGCCTGCCCGTCAGTGCTGCAGCCTCGAGCGCGCGCAGCGTCGTCGTTCCCACGGCGAGCACGCGGCCGCCGCCCGCGCGGGCGGTCTCGATCGCCCCGACCGTCTCGCGCGGGATGTCGTAGCGCTCGGCGTGCATCCGGTGCGCCGCGAGATCGCTCTCCCGCACCGGCAGGAAGGTGCCCGCCCCGACATGCAGCGTGAGCCGGGCGAGGACGGCGCCGCGCGCGGCGATCCGGCCAAGCGTCGCCTCGTCGAAGTGCAGGCCCGCGGTGGGCGCGGCCACGGCCCCGGGGACGCGGGCGTACACGGTCTGGTAGCGCTCGGCATCCTCCGGCCGCGGGGGCCGGGCGATGTAGGGGGGCAGCGGCAGCGTGCCGTGCCGCTCGAGCCACGCGTCGAGCGCGCCGGTGCCCTCGAACGCAAGCCGGAAGAACCCGCCGTCGCGCTCGAGCACCGTCGCCTGCGCCCCTTCGGCGAGCAGCACGACGCCGCCCACGCGCGGCGGATGGCTCGCCTTGAGCTGCGCCCATGCCTCGCGCTCGCCGGCGATGCGCTCGATCAGGAGCTCGACGCGGCCGCCCGAGGGCTTGCTTCCCTCGACGCGCGCCCGCAGCACGCGCGTGTCGTTCATCACGACGACGTCGCCTCGGGCGATCGTCGCGACGAGGTCGGGAAACGCGAGATCGGTGAGCCGATCGCCGTCCACGTGCAACAGCCGGCTCGCCGTGCGCGTCGCCGCGGGCGACTGGGCGATCAGCTCGGGCGGCAGCGCGTAGTCGAAGTCGTCGAGCGTGAGGTCGTCGGGCATCGCGCGTGAGAGGACACGGCCGGAAGCTCGGCCGGTTGGCCCCGGGGAAGGGCGCGCGGCGTCACGCCAGGCGCGCCGGCGCCCGGGCGCCCGCTGGTGCCGGGAGAGGGACTCGAACCCTCACGGTGTCGCCACCGGCGGATTTTGAGTCCGCTGCGTCTGCCGTTCCGCCACCCCGGCCACCCTCGCTGGTCGCTCCCACGAAGGCGGCGTCCGGCGAGCGGGCGATTATCGCCGAACGGCCGGGCGGGCGCACCGCCTCGCGGCCGCTGGACGTGGAGCGCCGCGAGCAGCGCGAGCACGCTTTCGCGTCGACGCTCGCATGGCTCGACGGCCGCCGCGATTGCCGCCGGCGACGCCGGTGCCGTACGCGGCGTACCGGAGCCAGCGCCGCCGCGCCGGCAACGTGATCGCGGCGAGCGAGATCGCGAGCTGCACCAGCGTCATCGCCTGCGCCCACCGGTGGTGGACGTGCATCGAGGCGTCGCTCTTTTCGTTTCGCCGCCTTGCCGTCGGCCTCGAGCTTCCCCGCGACCTCGCGGATGTCGGCCTTCTCCGCCTGCTGGCGAGCCGCTTCGCGCCTGAAGCGCTCGGCCGCCTCGCCGTTCGCGAGCACGGCGCCCGGCTCGGCGAGGTTCTGCTTGCCGCTCTTGGCCTGGTAGGAGCGCCACTGGAAGCCACGGCCCTGCGGATCGCGGTCCCGTTCTTGGGCAGCAGCGCGTCGTTCTGCGTTGCGCCCGCCTGGTACGCGAAGGGCGGGCCCCGGTCGACAGGACCGCGGTGACTTCGATGCGCGCCGCGCACCCGTCGCCGCTCTGCGCCCCGTGCCCGACCGCGCGATCGTGGGGGCCGTGGGAGTGGAAAGGGGCGCCTGACACGGTCAGCTCCTCGCGGCTGGCGGCGCGCGCTCGCGCGCGTAGGTGACGAAAGCATAGTCGACGCCGTCCGCCGTGCGATGGCGCTCGCGCGCCATCTCGCGCCACTCGTCGCGCGCGAACGGCGGGAACACGGTGTCGCCCGGGTAGTCCCGTGCGATCTCCGTCAGGTGCAGCGTGCGCGCGCGCGGGATCGCTTCGCGGTAGAGGACCGCGCCGCCGATGCAGAACGCGGGCGACGGAAGCCTCGACGCCGCGAGCGCCGCGTCGAGCGACGGGACGACGTCGACGCCGGGAATCGCATCCCGGCGCGAGCTCACGACGATGTTCTGGCGCTCGGGCAGGGGACGTGCGAGCGATTCCCAGGTGCGCCGCCCCATGATCACGGCGTGCCCGCGCGTCAGCTCGCGGAAATGCCGGAGGTCCTCGGGCAGCCGCCACGGCAGCGCGCCGCCGGCGCCGATCACGCCGTTCGACGCGACCGCGGCGATGATCGAGAGTTCGGGGAGCACGGGGCGGGGCTCGCGCGCCGCGGCGCCGTCGCGCCGGAACCGGGACGCCAGGCGCTAGGGCGGTGTCATAATCGCGCGGATTATAGCGGCCGCCCCCCCACGTGTATTACCCGCGCTCTTTCCTCAAGTTCATCCTGCTGTCGTTCCTGCTGGTGAGCCTGCCTCTCCTGTATGCGCTCGCCGAGCTCCTCTTCTCGGTCGACCGCCTGGCGTCGCAGAGCCGCGAGGAAGTGATCACCGCGGCGCAGGCGGCGCGCACGAGCCGCCTGCTGTTCGAGCAGACCACCACGCTCGAGCGCATCGTGCGCCAGCAGCTGATCCTCGACGACCCGGCGCTCCTCGACGACTACGGCCGCGTGCGCCAGGAGTTCCGGGCCACCGGCGCGCAGCTGGGCGCGCTGCCCCTCGAGCCCTCCGAGCGCGAGACGCTGCAGAAGCTGCTCGACCGCGAAGCCGGCCTCGCCGAGCAGCTCGGCAAGCCGAGCGCGTCGCGCGAAGCGGCAGCGTCGCTGGCCGAGGGGTTCGCCGAGCTGGTCGACGGCGCGCAGTCGATGCTGTCGGCGTCCACGCAGCTCACGCAGCGCGCGATCGAGCGGCTCCAGGACACCGCGACCCGAGCCCGCGAGACCTGGCTGTGGCTCGCGCTCGCCACGGCGGCCATCGCGGTGGCGCTCGCGATCTTCTTCGCCGTGCTCATCTCGCGCCCGATCCGCCAGCTCGACCTCGCGATCCGCCAGATGGGAACCGCGGACTTCACGCACGCGATCGTCGTGAACGGCCCGCAGGACCTGCGCTACGTGGGCCAGCGGCTCGAATGGCTGCGCACCCGGCTGCGCGACCTCGAGGAGCAGCAGACGCGCTTCCTGCGCCACGTGTCGCACGAGCTCAAGACGCCGCTGACCGCGGTGCGCGAAGGCGCCGAGCTTCTGCGCGACGAGGTCGGGGGCAAGCTCACGCGCGAGCAGCAGGACATCGTGCGCATCGTGCGCGAGAACACGCTGTCGCTGCAGAAGCTGATCGAGGACCTGCTCCGCTGGCACCAGACGCGCGTCGTCGAGCCGGCGACCGTGGGACCGGTGGAGCTCGGCGACGTCGTGCGGCGCGTCGTGCGCGAGCAGAAGCTCGCCGCGCTGGCGCGCATGATCGCGTTCGACGCGCAGCTCGAGCCCGCCATCGTGACCGGCGACGCCGAGCGCCTGCGCACGATCGTCGACAACCTGGTCAGCAACGCGATCAAGTTCTCGCCTCGCTCCGGGACGATCCGCGCGACGCTGCGCGCGCGCGACGGAATCGCGATGCTCGAGGTCGCCGACGAGGGCCCGGGCGTCCCGGCCGCCGAGCGCGAGCGCGTGTTCGACTCGTTCTTCCAGGGTTCGCCGCCGGCCGAGGGCCGCGTCAAGGGCAGCGGCCTCGGCCTCGCGATCGCGCGCGAGTATGCGCTGGCGCACGGCGGGCGCGTCGACGCCGTCGACCGGCCGGACGGCGCGCGCGGCGCGTGCTTCCGGCTGGTGCTCCCGCTCGCGATGGGCCAGCGCCCAGCGGCGAGCGCGCGGCGCGGCCTCCCGGCGGGGGTCGAATGAGGCGCGCCGCCTCGATCGTGATGGCCGGCGCGCTCGCCGCGGGGTGCGCCGCGCTGCCCGGGACCTCGCCGGCCGACATCACGCTCTACGACGACGACGTGGCGCCGCTGATCATCGAGATGACGCCGCCGATGGATTCGCCGCCGCTCGAGCCCATCGAGCCGGTCGAGCCGCCGCTGCAGGCACCGCCGCTGATGCCGTCGCCGTCGCCCGCGCCGCCTGCGGCGGCGCCCGCCGCGCAACCCCCGCCGACCGCCGTGCCGCCGCCGCAGGATTCGCAGGGAACCGGCGCACCGGCCGGCAACGTGCTCGCCGCAGCCTCGCAGTCGACGCTCCCGTCGGTCAACGTGATCCCGGCCGAGGACCTGGCCGCGCTCACGCTGATCTCGGACCTGCAGCGCTACAACGCGCTCGGCGCCGAGGACGTGCGGCGCGAGCTCAACGCCGCGACCAGTGCGCTCGCGCGCGAGCGGACCGATGCCAATCGCGTCCGCCTCGCCGTGCTCTACACGCTGTCGCACGCGTCGCCGCAGGACGACCAGCGTGCGTTGCAGCTGCTCGACAACGTCGCCAGGAGCGGCGGCGGCGCCACGCCGGTGAAGGCGCTCGCCGCGGT
>DASTCK010000028.1:0-16682 GCA_035711225.1 Casimicrobiaceae bacterium | reverse complement strand
GCGATGAGTTCGGCATCGGTCACCAGCGCGAGGGTAAACGGGGGCGAGCGTCGGCGTCACGCGGCGGGCGGCGGGGGCGGAGGCGGGACGCTCGCCGCGGGACCCTGGCGATCCTCGAAGTACCAGAGGACGACGTAGGCGAGGCCCACGAACAGCAGAACGAGCCCCACGAAGTTGGGCGAGCCGTCGTCGAGCATCGAGTAGAACGTGAAGCCGAGCCCCACGGCGCCCAGGATGATGCCCTTGCGCAGGTCCGACCAGACGGCCCTGCGGCGCATCTCCTTGGCCTGCTGGTAGAGCGGCGCGGTGGCCGGGCTGGCCTGCATCCCGGCGCTGCCTCCCGCGACCGCCCCGAACGCCTCGGCCGGCGGGACGACGCCCTTCTCGGCGAGGCGGATCATCGTCTCGTTCAGCATCCGCGTCTTGCGCATCTTGTACCAGATCACCAGCGCGATGATCAGGATCGGCGTCAGGAACACGAGGAAGGTCACGAAGAACACGACGCCCGCGATCCACGGCGCCTGGTCGACGAACGCCTCGAACGAGTCGTACTCGCGCGACCCGTTCGCGCCGGTCACGCGCACGCGACCGGTCTCCTCGTCGACCGTGACCCCGACCGACGCTCCGGACTTCTTGCGGCCGGCCTTCGGCGCGACCGGCGGCGAGGGCTCGTCCGCGGGCGCTGCCGCCGCCGGGCCGCCCGGCGCGTCCGCCGCCTTGGGCGGCTCGTCGGCCGCGATCGTGATCGCGACGGCCGGGGCGGCGAGGGCGGTGGGGATCATTGCCGGGACCAGGGCCGCGACGTCGATCGCGGGGGCATCGATCCTCGGCGACGGCGCAGGGGTGGGGGCGAGGCCGCCTGCGGCGACGAGGCCGAGCAGGGCGGCGGCGACGAGCACCCAGCTGCGGTGGCGGGCGACCAGGGCGGCGAAAGCGGGCATGACGGCTCCGGAAGGGGCGGGTTCTGCGGTTGGATGCGGCGAGCGGGCGGGTCGGATTCGCCCCCCGCGCAGCCCCCGGACGCCCGGGAGGCCGGTGCTATCATCGTCCGGCCCGCCGACCGGTGCGACATGGAGCGCGGCCCGTCCCGATGACCCTGCCGCACGCCCCCTCGCCCGCGCCGAGCCGCCGCCCCCCACCCGCCCGCCTGCTGGCCGCGCTCGCGTTCTGCGCGGCGCTCGCCGCGGTACCGTTCGCGCGCGCCGCCGACGAGCCGGTCACCCTCAACTTCACCAACGCCGACATCGACGCGGTCGTCAAGGCGGTCGCCGAGATCACCGGCAAGAGCTTCATCGTCGATCCGCGCGTCAAGGGCACGGTGACGATCGTCTCGGCGCGGCCCATCCCGCGCACGCTCGTCTACCCGACGCTGCTGTCGGCGCTGCGCATGCAGGGCATCACGGCGATCGAGAGCGACAACGTCGTGCGCATCGTGCCCGAAGCCGACGCGAAGCTGCAGGCCGGGCCGGTCGCGAGCGGCGCCGTGACGGCGGGCGGCGATCGCCTCGTCACCCAGGTGATCACGCTGCGCTACGAATCGGCGGCCCAGCTCGTCAACGTGCTGCGCCCGCTCATCACGCCCGCGAATACGATCGCGGCGTTCCCCAGCGCGAACGCGCTCGTCATCACCGATTATGCCGACAACCTGCGGCGCCTCGAGAAGGTGATCGCGTCGCTGGACCAGCCGCCGGGCAGCGAGCCGACCGTGGTGCCGCTGCGGCACGCCTCGGCGATCGACCTGGTGCCGACGCTCACGCGGCTCCTCGCCGAACCCGCCGGCCCGGCCGCGGCCGACGCGCAGCAGCGGCTTGCGATCGTCGCCGACGCGCGCTCGAACAGCGTGCTGATTCGCGCCGACAACCCGGGCCGCGTCGCGCGCGTGCGCGGGTTGATCGAGCAGCTCGACACGCCGGGGCGCGCCGGCGGCAACATGTTCATCGTCTACCTGCGCAACGCCGAGGCGGCCCGCGTCGTGCAGACGCTGCGCGCGGTCCTGACCGGACAGGACGCGCCGGCGTCGGCGTCGGGCCTGTCGACGCCTGCGTCGATCTCGCCTCCCGCAGGCGCCGCGACGGCGATGGGCGCGACCGCGGCGACGACGCCGCTGCCGTTCCCGTCGACGCCGTCGTCGACCAGCTTCACCGCGGGCGGCGCGACCATCTCCGCCGACACCGCGAACAACGCGCTCGTGATCCTCGCGCCCGAGCCCGTCTACAACAACCTCCGCGCGGTGATCGAGAAGCTCGACGTGCGGCGGGCGCAGGTGTACGTCGAGGCGCTGATCGTCGAGGTGTCGGCCGACAAGGCGGCCGAGTTCGGCATCCAGTGGCAGGCGCTGTCGGGCACGCGCAGCACGCAGACGCGCGTGGTCGGCGGCACCAACTTCGGCACGCGCGGCAGCGGCGACAACATCATCGACATCGCCGCGAACCTGGGCTCGGCGGGACCGGGCCTCAACCTCGGCGTGATCCGCGGCACCGTCAACATCCCGGGGCTCGGCACGATCCAGAACCTCGCCTTCCTCGCGCGCGCGCTCGAGACGCAGATCAACGCCAACATCCTGTCGACGCCGACGCTCCTCACGCTCGACAACGAGGAGGCGCGCATCGTCGTCGGCCAGAACGTGCCGTTCGTGACCGGCCAGTACGCGAACACCGGCGTGGGCACGTCGCTCAACCCGTTCCAGACGATCGAGCGCCGCGACATCGGGCTCGTGCTGCGCGTGAAGCCGCAGATCACCGAGGGCGGCACGGTGCGGCTCGTGCTCTACCAGGAGGTCTCGCGGATCCAGGACGCCTCGTCGGCCTCCGGCATCATCCTGTCGAAGCGCTCGCTCGAGTCGTCGGTCGTCGTCGACGACACGCAGATCGTCGTCCTGGGCGGGCTCATCGAGGACCGCCTGACCGACGGGACCGACAAGGTGCCGATCGCGGGCGACGTCCCGGTGGTCGGCCAGCTGTTCCGCTACGACGCGCGGCGCCGCGAGAAGACCAACCTGATGATCTTCCTCAAGCCGACGATCGTGCGCAGCGGCGCCGACGGCAAGGAGTTCACGTCGGAGCGCTACCAGTACCTGCAGAACGAGCAGCAGCGGATGAACCCCGGCGAGCGCGCGTTCTGGAACGACCCGCTGACGCCGACGCTCCCGCCGGAAGGCAAGATGCCCGGCCAGCCGGGAGCCTCGACGCCGGGGCCGCCGACACCGCCGCCGCCGATCCCGGTGTGGACCTCGCCCGCGCCCGCGCCGCCGTTCCCGGTGCCGCCCGAGCCCCCGAAGTAGCGGGGCGACCGGTCGCGATGAGCTCCGTCGCCGCGCCCCCGCCCGCGATCCCCTACGCGTTCGCGCGCGCGCACG
Source organism: Casimicrobiaceae bacterium (assembly GCA_035711225.1). Taxonomy (GTDB): domain Bacteria; phylum Pseudomonadota; class Gammaproteobacteria; order Burkholderiales; family Casimicrobiaceae; genus VBCG01. Next base: position 13,327 of record DASTCK010000028.1, on the reverse strand, counting down.
GCGTGCTCGCCGCCGGCGAGGACGCCGGAGCGATCGTCGTGCTGGTCCGGCCGGACGCCACCGCCGAGGGCCTGGCCGAGCTTCGGCGCGTGCTGAAGCGGCCGCTGCGCACGCGCCCCGTCGACGCGGAGCGCTTCGCGCTCGAGCTTGCGCGCGCGTACGATCCCGGCGCGCTGCCGGCCGCGGCGCTGGCGGTCGACGCGGCGCGCGACGCCGATCTCGCGCGCCTGATGCAGGAGCTGCCGGTCAGCGAGGACCTGCTCGAGGGCGGCGAGGCGCAGGCGCCCGTCATCCGGATGATCAACGCGCTGCTGCTGCAGGCGGTCCGCGAGCGCGCCTCCGACCTGCACTTCGAGCCCTACGACGCGCGCGCCGTCGTGCGCTTCCGCATCGACGGCGTGCTAGCCGACGCCCTCGAGCCGCCGCGCGCGCTGCACGCGGCGATCGTGTCGCGCCTGAAGATCATGGCGAACCTCGACATCGCGGAGAAGCGGCTGCCGCAGGACGGGCGCATCGCGCTCAAGCTCGGCGACCGCGGCGTCGACGTTCGCGTGTCGACGCTGCCCACCGGCCCCGGCGAGCGCGTCGTGCTTCGGCTCCTCGACCAGGACGCCGCGCGCCTCGACCTCGCGTCGCTCGGCATGGCGCCCGACACGCTGGCGCACGTCGACGCGCTGATCCGCGAGCCGCACGGCATCGTGCTCGTCACCGGCCCCACCGGCTCGGGCAAGACGACGACGCTCTACGCGGCGCTGTCGCGCCTGCCGCGCGCCAGCGTCAACATGATGACGGTCGAGGACCCGATCGAGTACGCGCTCGACGGCGTCGCGCAGACGCAGGTCAATCCGCGCGTCGACCTCACGTTCGCGCGCGCGCTGCGCGCCATCCTGCGGCAGGATCCCGACGTCGTGATGATCGGCGAGATCCGCGACCTCGAGACCGCGCAGATCGCCGTGCAGGCGTCGCTCACCGGCCACCTGGTGCTGGCGACGCTGCACACCAACGACGCCGCGAGCGCGGTGACGCGTCTCGCCGACATGGGCGTCGAGCCCTACCTGCTGTCGTCGAGCCTGCTCGGTGTGCTCGCGCAGCGCCTCGTGCGCACGCTGTGCCCGGCGTGCCGGCGCGCCGCGCCGCCGACGGCGGCCGAGCGCACCCTGGTGGCTTCGATGGGCATCGCGGTGCCGTCGGCGCTGTTCGCGCCGGCTGGATGCGACGCGTGCAAGAACACCGGCTACCGCGGGCGCACCGGGCTCTACGAGCTCCTGCCGGTCGACGAGACGACGCGCCGGCTGATCCACGACGGCGCCGGCGAGAACGCGTTGCGCGACGCGGCGCGCCGCGCGGGCCAGCGCAGCCTGCGTGGCGACGGCGCCCGCTGGCTCGCGGACGGCACGACGTCGCTCGCCGAGCTCGTTCGCGTCACGCGCGAGGCGTGACGCCCACCGCGTGGCCACGCTGCCGAGCTTTCGCTGGGAGGCGGTCGACGCCGACGGGCGCACGCGGCACGGCGTCGACGAGGCCGACAGCGCGCGCGGGCTGCGCGACCGGCTGCGCTCCGAAGGGCTGACGCCGACCGCAGTCGAGCCCGCGCGGGTCGCGTCCACGGCATTCACGCGGCTTCCCGCCCGTGAGCTCGCGCTCGCGACGCGCCAGCTCGCGACGCTCGCGCAGGCCGGCATGACGCTCGATGCCGCGCTCGGCGCCGCGGCGGCGCAGGCCGACGATCCGCGCACCGCGAAGCTCCTCGCCGCCGTCCGGGGGCACGTGGCGAGCGGCGAATCGCTCCCGGCGGTGCTCGCGCGCTTTCCCCGCACGTTCTCGCCGCTCTACCGCGGCCTGGTCGCGGCCGCGAGCGAGAGCGGGCGGCTCCCGGACGTGCTCGCCCGGCTCGCCGACTACCTCGAGGCACGGCTCGCGCTCGCCGAGCGCTTCACGACGGCGCTGATCTATCCGGTGCTGGTCGCGGTGATCGCGCTGGCCGTGATCGCCGTGCTGCTCGTCTACGTGGTGCCTCAGGTCGTGTCGGTCTACCAGCAGAGCCGCCAAACGCTGCCGTGGCTCACGCAGGCGCTGATCGCCACGTCGTCGTTCTTCCGTGCGACCGCGTGGCTGTGGCTGGTGGCGCTACTGGCGCTGGCCACCGGTTTCTCGTTCGGCATGAGGCGCGCGCCGTTCCGCGAAGCCGTGCATCGGCGGCTGCTCGCGATGCCGGGCGTCGGACGCCTGCTCCGCAGCCTCGACACCGCGCGCTTCGCCTCGACGCTCGCGATCCTGGTCGCGAGCGGGACGCCGTTGCTCCGCGCGCTCGACGCGGCGACGGCGGTCATCCGGCTGCGCCCGATCGCCGACGCCGCGACGGTCGCGGCGGCGGGCGTGCGCGAAGGCATGCCGCTCGCCCGCGCGCTCGCCGCGACGCGCGCGTTCCCGCCGGTGCTCGTCCACCTGACGGCGAGCGGCGAGGGCAGCGGAGCGCTCGCGCCCATGCTCGAGCGCGCCGCCGCCGACCTCGAGCGCGAGGCCGAGCGCCGGCTGCAGTGGCTCGCCGCCATCGTGCAGCCGCTGATGATCGTCGCGATGGGCGCGATCGTCCTGGTGCTCGTGCTCGCGATCATGCTGCCGATCGTGTCGATGAACCAGTTGATCCGCTGACGCGGGAGGGCGATAGGCGATAGGCGATAGGCGCCGCCGGGGGTTCTTCCTATCGCCTATCGCCCATCGCCCATCGCCGCTTCATGCCTTTCCAACGCCCACCCCACATGCTCCCGCACCATCGCGGACGGGTCGTCGGCGCGGGCGCGCAGGGCGGCGACGATCGCGGGCGAGCGCGGCGCGTTGCCGAGCGCCACCGCGATGTTGCGCAGCCACCGCTCGTAACCGATGCGTCGGATGGCGCTGCCGGCCATGCGCGCCTCGAACTCGTCGCGCGTCCAGGCGAAGAGGTCGACGAGCGCGGCGTCGTCGAGGCCGTGGCGCACCTGCGCGAAATCCGGATGCGCGGCGGCTTGCGCGTAGCGATTCCACGGGCATGCCAGCTGGCAGTCGTCGCAGCCGTAGATGCGGTTGCCGACGAGCGGGCGCAGGTCGACGGGGATCGCGTCGTGCAGCTCGATCGTGAGGTACGAGATGCAGCGCCGCGCGTCCAGCTCGTAGGGCGCGACGATCGCGCCGGTCGGACACGCGTCGAGGCACGCGCTGCACGAGCCGCAGTGGGCGCCGACGGGGTCGGTGACCGGCAGCGGCAGGTCGGTGTAGATCTCGCCCAGGAAGAACAGCGAGCCCGCGTCGCGCGACAGGAGCAGCGTGTGCTTGCCGCGCCAGCCCAGTCCGGCCTTGGCGCCGAACGCCACCTCCATCACCGGCGCGCTGTCGCAGAACACGCGGTAGCCGAACGGCCCGGCCTCCGCCGCGAGGCGATCGGCGAGCGCCTGCAGGTTCGCGCGCATCACCTTGTGGTAGTCGCGGCCCAGCGCATAGCGGGAGACGTAGGCGCGCTCGCGCGCGTCGAGCACGGCTTGCGCGTCGCGCGCCGCCGACGGCCAGTAATCCATGCGCACGCTGACCACGCGGATCGCGCCGGGCAGGAGCGCCGGGGGATCGCCGCGCAGCGCGGCATGCCGCGCCATATAATCCATCGTCCCGTGGCGGCCGGCGCCGATCCAGTCGCGCAGCCGCTGCGGCGCCTCGCCGAGATCGACGTCCGACACGCCGATCGCGCCGAAGCCGAGCTCGCGGGCCCACGCCGGCAGGCGCGCCGCGAGCGATGCCGTGTCCACGGCGCGCGTGGCCGCCGCGTTGTCCGGTATCGTGGGAAGCGTCACGCGGCCAAGGGTAGCGCACCGGTCCACGCGACGATGTCCACGACGTTCCGCACCCACCTCGCCGACGCCGATGCGACCGAGCGTGCCGGCCGCGCCCTCGCGCCGGGCCTGAGGGGCGGCATGGTGGTGACGCTGTCGGGGGGGCTCGGGGCCGGCAAGACGACGCTCGCCCGAGGCGTGTTGCGCGGGCTCGGGTGGACGGGGCCGGTCAAGAGCCCCAGCTACACGCTGCTTGAACAGTATCCACTTTCGAACATATACTTGTATCACTTTGATTTTTATCGGTTCGCCGATCCGCAGGAGTGGGAGACGGTGGGCGCGGCGGAATGCTTCACCCCGGAGGGCGTGGCGCTGGTCGAATGGCCGGAGCGCGTCTCGGGACTCCTCCCGCCGGCGGACCTCGCGGTGCGACTCGCACCGGCGACCGGAGGGGACGGTCGGACACTGGAGCTCGTGGCGACGACGACGGCCGGTGAACGATGCGTGACCGACATCCGACGGGCGCTCGCGGCGCCCTGACCCGCGTCCATCTCGGGCGCCGGCGCGCGCTCGCGTGGGCGCTGCTGCCGGCGGCGCAGACCTTCGCGCCGCTCGCGTGGGCGCAGGCCGCGCGCATCGCGTCGGCCCGCGTGTGGCCCGCGCAGGAATACACGCGCGTGATCCTGGAGTCGCCCGCGCCGCTCGCGTGGCAGGTGATCACGCTGAAGGACCCCGACCGGGTCGTCCTCGACCTCGACGGCGTCGACATCGGTCCGGAGGTCGCCGCGCTCGCGCAACGCGTCCACGAAGGCGACCCCAACCTCGCAGGCATCCGCTACGGCCGCAAGACGCCGACGGTGCTGCGCATCGTGTTCGACCTCAAAGAGGGCGTCGTCGCGCAGGCGTTCGCGCTGAAGCCGGTCGCCGAGTTCGGCCACCGCCTGGTCGTGGACCTGATCCCGCAGGCGCCGCCGGACCCGCTGATGGCGCTGCTCGACGCAGAGCGCGCGAAGCCCGAGACGCCCGCCGCGGCGCCTCGCAGCGCGGAGGCGCGAGCGACCGCCGCGCCTGCCGCGCGCGACGAGCCGCGCCCGCGCCGCGATGCCGCGCGCCGCATCGTGGTCGCCATCGATCCCGGCCACGGCGGCGAGGACCCGGGCGCGGTCGGCCGCCGCGGCACCTACGAGAAGAACGTCACGCTGGCGATCTCGCGGAGGCTGCGCGCGGAGATCGACGCGACGCCGACATTGCGCGCGATGCTCACACGCGACGACGACTACTTCGTGCCGCTCGCCACGCGCGTGCAGAAGGCCCGCCGCGCGCAGGCCGACCTGTTCGTCTCGATCCACGCGGACGCGTTCCGCGAGTCGCGGGCGCGCGGCTCGTCGGTGTTCGCGCTCTCCGAGAACGGGGCGACGAGCGCGGCGGCCCGCTGGCTCGCGCAGAAGGAGAACGAGGCGGACCTGATCGGCGGCGTCAACCTCGACGTGCGCGACCCGGTGCTCGCGCGCACGCTGCTCGACCTGTCGCAAACCGCGCAGATCAACGACAGCCTGAAGGCGGGCCGCCATGTGCTGGCGGAGCTCGCGTCGGTCAACGCGCTGCACAAGGCGAGCGTCGAGCAGGCCGGCTTCGCGGTGCTGAAGGCGCCCGACGTCCCGTCGATCCTCGTCGAGACCGCATTCATCAGCAATCCCGACGAGGAGCAGAAGCTCCGCGACCCGCGGCACCAGGCGCGCTACGCCGAGTCGATCGCGGACGGGATCCGGCGCTACTTCTCGCGCAATCCGCCGCTGGCGCGGAGTTAGGCCCGGCCGCGACGGTGGCGATCGCCGGCCGTCGATCCCGGCCGCCGCCTCGGGTGCCGGCACGATCCGTCGCGCGGTTCCAGTAGAATCCCGCGCGTGCTGCGCTTCTTCGTCCTGTTCCTGCTGATCCAGGCCACGCTGTTCGGGCTCGAGCTCACGCCGCCCGCGCAGACGTGGTTCGTCGTGCCGTGGACCAACGCGCTCGCGCAGATCTCGACGGCCATCGTGACGTCGTTCGACCCCAACGTCGTCGCGATCGGCAAGGTGATGCGCAGCACGCAGAACGGCTTCGCGGTGTCGATCGAGGCGGGATGCAATGGCGTCGAGGCGACGATCGTGCTGGTCGCGGCGATCCTCGCGTTCCCGGCGCCCTGGAAGCACAAGCTCGCCGGCCTCGCCGCGGGCATCCTCGCCGTGCAGGGCCTCAACATCCTGCGCGTGATCAGCCTGTTCTACCTCGGCCAGTGGGACTTCCGGGTGTTCGAGTGGGCGCACCTGTACGTATGGCAGGCGCTGATCATGCTCGACGTGCTGGTCGTGTGGCTCGTGTGGGTGCGCACGCTGCCGCGAGCCGCCGGCGAGGACCGCGCGCCGCCCGCGCCGCCCGCGGCGGCGACCGCGTCGGCCTGAGCCGGGGCGGACTCCGCGTGACGGGCGCCACGCCGCCTGACGGAGCGATCAAGTCGCGCTCGCCACTGGCGCGCTTCATCCTGACCGTCCTCGCGTGGCTGCCGGTGACCTTCGCGGCCTGGTACGTCGTCTCGCCGGCGCTGATGTGGCTCGTGAAGGTGCTGTGCGCGCTCGCCGTCGCGCCGTTCGGCGACCTGGTCCGCGCGGTCGAGCAGTCCGGCTCGACGCTGCAGTTCGTGACGTCGCTCAGTCCCGGCCAGGCGGGCGCCGCGGGCGGCGTGGTCACCGTGGCGGTCGACGGGCTCCTCTATTCGTTCGGCATGCCGATGTTCGCGGCGCTGACGCTCGCGGCGCGCGAGCGCGCGCGCTGGACGATCCTGGCGCTCGGCATCGCCGCGCTGCTGCCGTTCGTCGTGTTCGGCGTCGTCGCCGACTTCCTGAAGAACATCGCGATCACGTCCGGCCCGCTGGTCGCCTCGCAGGCGGGCTTCTCGGCCGCGCAGCGCGAGATGATCGCGTTCGCCTACCAGTTCGGCACGCTGATCCTGCCGACCGTCGTGCCGGCGGTCGTGTGGGTGGTCACGCACCGCGCGTTTCTCGAGCGGATGAGGGGAAAGACGTGAACCCAGGGAGTGGGGAGTAGGGAGTGGCTGGTGGACGGAGCGCGCGCCGCGACGATGCCTCGAGCGCGCCCACTCCCCACTCCCTAGTCTTGCCTCCCCTCCTTCCTCTCCTTCTCCCGCTCCCGCAGCACCCGCCGCTGCACCTTGCCGGTCGTCGTCATCGGCAGCGCGTCGATGAACTCGATCTCGCGCGGGTACTCGTAAGGGGCGAGCTGGCCGCGGACGTGCCGCCGGATATCGTCCTCGAGGGCGACGGAGGGCACGTGGCCCGCGGCCAGCACGATGAACGCCTTCACGACGTTGCCGCGCTCCTCGTCGGGCGACGGCACGACCGCGGCGTTCGCGACCGCGGCGTGCCTGACCAGGCAGTTCTCGATCTCGGACGGGCCGATCCGGTAGCCCGCCGCCTTGAACATGTCGTCCGACCGCCCGCGGTACCAGAGGTCGCCGTCGGCGTCCTTCACGGCGACGTCGCCGGTGCGGCACCAGTCGCCGGTGAACTTGGCGCGCGTGCCTTCGGGGTTGCCGGCGTACTCGATGAAGAACACCGGATCGGGGGTTCCGTCGGGCGCGATGCGGTGCACCGCGACCTCGCCCGCCTCGCCAGCCGGCAGTTCGTTGCCGTCGTCGTCGATGACGGCGACGCGGTGGCCGGGGTAGGGCCGCCCCATCGAGCCGGGCTTCGCGGGCCACAGCTCGTGCGAGTTGCCGACGATGTAGTTCATCTCGGTCTGCCCGAACATCTCGTTGATCGTGACGCCGAGCGCGTCGCGCGCCCACTCGAACACGGTCGAGCCGACCGACTCGCCGGCGCTCATGATCGACCGAAGGTTCACGTCGAACCGCTCGCGCGGCCGCGGGAACGCCTTCATCATCATCTTGAGCGCGGTCGGGAACAGGAACGCGTTGCGGATGCCGTATTTCGCGATCAGCGCGAACGCGCGCTCGGGATCGAAGCGACCGCGGTACCCGACGATCGGCTGCCCGTGGTAGAGCGTGGGCAACAGCGCGTCCATCAGGCCGCCGGTCCACGCCCAGTCGGCCGGCGACCAGAACAGGTCGCCCTCGCGCGGGTAGGCGTCGTGCGAGTACGTGAATCCCGGCAGGTTGCCGATCAGGCAGGACTGCGGCATCAGCGCGGCCTTCGGGGGCCCCGTCGTGCCGCTCGTGTAGATGACGAGCGCCGCGTCGGACGGGCGCGTGGCGACCGCCTCGTGATGCGACGAGGCGCGCTCGAGCAGGTCCTCCCACGCGAGCACGCCGCGCCCGCGCGCGTTGGCCACGCCGATCACGTGCGCGACGTTGCCGCAGCGCTCGCGGATCGGCTCGAGGTTGGGCAGCGACTGCGGGTCGACGATCGCCACCTTGGTGGCGCTGTGCACGAGCCGGTACTCGAGCGCGTCGGGGCCGAACAGGAACGACAGCGGCACGGCGACCGCGCCCATCCGGTAGACCGCCATGTGCGCGACCACGGTCTCGGGCCGCTGCGGGAGCATCAGCGCGACGCGGTCGCCGCGGCTCACGCCCAATGCCGCGAGCGCGTTCGCGAGGCGCCGCGCGCGCTGCTCGAGGTCCCAGAACGTGTACGCGCCCGTGGCGCCCGACTCGTCCTCCCAGTAGAGCGCGAAGCGCGAGCGGTCGCGGGCCCAGCGCGCAGAGCAGGCCTCGGCGATGTTGAACGTCGCCGGCACGTTCCAGCGGAACGCGCCGTGGATCTCGGCGTAGCGGTCGATCACAGGCGCGAAGGATACTCCGCGCGTGGCCGGGGCGAGCGCTAGCGGCGCCCCATCGCGGGCGAGAGCGTCGTCGCCGAGCGTACGTCGCCGTCGCCGAGGTCGAGCGGCTCGACCGCCGCCCACACCCAGTCGGGCTGCTGCTCGATCAGGCGACCGAAGCGGATCGGCACCGTCGAGCGCGACGTCCTGAGCCTGAAGCGCCGCGCCGGCTGGTACTCGACGGCGGGCACGATCAGCGATTGCACGGCGTTCTCGCCCTCGCGCTTGCGCAACGCGAGGAAGAGCCCCGCGAACACGCGCCCGTCGAGCGTGCTGTGCTCGCCGTCGACGGAATAGCCGGTGTCGCCGGCCGCGCTCTTCTTCTGCTCGACCAGCTCGACGCCCACCAGCGTGTTGGCGATCACCTGGAGCCCGATCTCGGCGCGGTCGGCGGTGAGGCGCTTCATGCGCCGCACGATGCCGAGCGTCCAGAACGCGTGGCCGTGCGCGCGGATCGCGGCGAGCGTGTTGAGCGTGACCGCCGAGGCGGCGCTCATCGGCGCGACCAGACGGAAGCCGGTTTGCGAGACGTCCTTCACCTCCCAAGGGCCGCCCGCCGCGCCCCACGACACCAGGCGCCGGCGCGCGAGCTCGCGGCGCCGGTCGTCCTCGTTGCGCGCATGGCCGAACACGGCGAGCTCGATCGTGCCGCCGTAGCTCTTGCCCGCCTCGACGCGCGGCAGCGGGTCGCGCTCCTCCTCGTGCAGGTAGCCCGAGATCTTCGCGAAGCCGACGATCGCGTCGACGATGCCGACCGCCGCGGTGCGCTCGCCGCGCCGCGCGAACGGCCGGAACTCGGGATCGACCTGCGAGGCGAGCTTCACGAGGAGCCCGAGCTGCTCGCTGCGCCGCGGCGTCTTGTCCGACAGCGGCTGGTGGCGGATCTTCTGCTCGATCACGACCACGTTCTGCATCAGCAGCGCATGGAGCGGGCGGGTGTCGAGGAACAGCACGCGGCCCTCGAGCGGCGCGGGCGTGCGACGGCGAAGCCCCTCGCGGCTGCCGAGGTCGACGTAGAACGACGACACCGACGACGACTCGAGCGTGAGCCGCAGCGGCGCGCACCATTCGTCGAGCTCGTTCGCGACCCACTCGAGGTGGCGCGCGGTCAGGTTGCCGGCGTTCATGAGCTGCAGCACCAGGACCCTCAGGTAGGCGTGCTCGATCGTCGCGGTGCCGCCGCCCTCGGTGTCGAGCGGGTGGCGCTCGATCTTGCGGCTGCACGCGAGCGTGAACAGCCCGTGCAGCTCGGCCCACTTGGCGGGGATCCACTGCTCGTAGCGGTAGAGGCGGATCTTCGCCTCGAGCCCCAGGTGCACGATCTGGCGCGCGACCAGCAACGGCAGCATCGACTGCCACTTGCCGCTCTGCGCATGCTCGGAGAGGTCGTGCGAGAACGCGTTGTAGGCGAGCAGGAACGCCTGCGACAGGTCGAACATCGCCGACCACAGCTGGTGCTCGATGCGCGAGCTGCGCGACGCGTGCTCGATGTACTGCGAGGTGAGCGCCTCGCGCACCGGCTGCGCGAGCGCGTCGGCGCGGAACACCGCCTCGAGCGCGACGGGCGATCGTTCCCGGCCGCGCTCGGCGATCGCGCCCAGCGCGCTCATCAGCTCGGCATGGATCGCGAGCGGGTCGCCTGCCGGCTGGGCCGCGAACCAGCGCTCCGCCGCGCGGGCATCCGCCAGCGGGTCCTTCGCCGTCTTGCCGAATCCGAACATGGGGGGCGGCCGGTGGAGGGCGGCACGCGGGGATGCGGCTATCCCCGGGGCGTCGCCAGTCCGCCGGGCGAGCGCTCCGGTCAGTGGGTCCGGGAGATCTTCCCGCAAAGGCGATGCCCGCAGCAAGGAAGGCCCCGGCCGTGGCACGCATTGTGCTGTTCATCGCGTGAAGAGGGACGGCCCCCGAGGGACGCCCTCCGGACGCTTCGAAAGGCCCCCGGCATTCGTGTTAGGTTGTGCCCTACAGGCTGATCGGCGACGCTGACGCGATTCGGACAGGAACGACGACCATGGGCATCTTGATCAAGGCACCGAGCCGCCGCACGGAACCTCGCCTGGCGACGCTCGACACACCGGCGCCCGCGGGTGACCTTCGCGGCGCGCTCCATATCCGCGAGGTGGTCCGGACGACCGGGCTGAGGCGCGAGCAGCTCTACATGTGGCAGCGGCGCTACGGCTTCCCCTCGCCGCTGCGCGACAGCTTCGGCGACCGCGTCTACCCGCCCGACCAGGTCGCGCGGCTCAAGCTCATCAAGCAGCTGCTGTCCGAGGGCTGGCGCGCCGGGGCGGTGGTGCCGCTGTCCGACACGGCCCTCAATTCGATGCTGGGCCTGGCCGTCGACCAGCCGGCGCCGCTGCCGCCCGAGATCGAGACGGCGGTGCGCCTGCTCGCGCAACACCGCGTCGGCGAGATGCAGAACCACCTCTCCAAGCTCCTGGTGGGGCAGGGGCTGCGACGCTTCCTCGAGGCCACGCTGATTCCGCTCAACGAAGCCGTGCACGAGCGCGTGGTCCGCGGCGAGATGCAGAACTTCCAGGAGCTGCGCTTCGCCGACCTCGCGCAGCGGCTGCTCCGCGACGTGACGCGGCTGGTCCGGCCGACGCGCGACGCGAAGGTCGTGCTGCTCGCCACGCCGCCCAACGATCCCAACCAGCTCGGGCTCGCGATCCTCGAGCTCCTGCTGTTCACCGACGGCGTCAACTGCCTGACGCTCGGCGCAGGCGTGCCCGGGCAGGAGATCGCGGGCGCTGCCGCCGCCTACAAGGTCGCCGGCGTGGTGCTGCTGTTCGATCGGGGCATCTCCGGCAAGATCGCCGGCCAGGAGATCCGCAGCCTGCGCCAGGCGCTGCCGCCGACGATGCCGCTGCTGGTCAGCGGCCGCGCGGTCAACCTGCTCGCCAAGCCGATCGCCGACGTGCGCACCGCAGTCGACTTCAGCACCGTGATGAGCTCGATCAAGGAGCTCAACGTCCTGCCGGTCTCGCCGGTCGCCCTGGTCGGCGTGGTGCCGCCCGTGGAGCCGCAGCGCGCGTGACGTCCGGCGCTCCCCGCCCAGCGTAAAATGGGCGGGTGAGCGCGCATTTCCCTCCGGCTCCCGTTCCGCGCGATCCGCGCTCGCGCTACCTGCGCGTGGCGCTGCACCTCGCCGGCCTGGCGGCGGCCGGCATCATCGCGTGGCTGCTCTGGCAGGGCTGGCGCCAGCCCGAGCTGCTGCTCGACTTCGCCGCGATGCGGCTCTGCTGAAGGCGTGAGCGCCCCGGTGCGCGCTTCGTGCGCCTCCCCCCGGGGGGGCGCTGCTTTGGGCCGTTGATCGCATGACCCTCGTCGCGGTTCGCCGCGCCTTCGGCATCGCCGGCATCGCGCTGCTCGGCGGCGCGCTCGCCATCGCGCCGGTCGTCGCCTTCGGCGGCGACATGCGGATCGTGTCCGGCATCGGCATCGCCGGCATCGCGTGCCTGATCGTCATGCGGCTGCTGCCGCGCCCGCCGTCCGCCGGGGCGATGGACGGCGCCGACGGCGGCGACGATCCGCCCGGACGGCGGAACGACGCCTAGGGCTCGTCGAGGAAGTCGTCGAGCGCGCGGCGGTCGCGCTTGGTCGGCCGGCCGGGGAAGCGGGGCGGCGCGGCCGCCCTGCGCTGCGCGATCGCTTCGCGGCGCGCGGCGATCGACGCCTCGTCCTCCCGGTAGAGCGCGGCTGCGACCTCCGCCGAGCCGCGCTTGTCGGCGAGCGCCGCGACGACGACGTCCCACGCGATCCCCCCCTTGCGCACCTGCACGCGATCGCCGGGCCTGAGCGGACGCGCGGGCTTCACGCGCTCGCCGCCCACGCGCACGTGGCCGTCGTCGATCGCCTCGCAGGCGAGCGTGCGCGTCTTGTAGAAGCGCGCGGCCCACAGCCACCGGTCGAGCCGCATGCGCCCGCCGTCGGGACGGTCGGGGGTGCCGCTCACGGCGCGTCGGGATCGGCGTAGGTGCGCATCCAGCGCGCCGTCGGCGCCGAATCCGGATGCGGGTCGGCCTCGAGCGCGGCGATGACGCGCTGGCGATCCTCGCGCGTGCGGTTCTGCGACAGCTTGAACTTCGCGTCGAGGCGGCGGATGCGCATCCGGAACGCGACGATCGCGCCGACGAGCGCGTCGACGCGCCGCTCCGGCATCGCGAGCTCCCAGGGCGCGTCGCGGTGCGCCTCGAAGCGGTGCGCCAGCGCCTCGAGGATGCCGCGCGACTCGACCGGGTCGTCGACGACGGCAATCGCGCCGTGCGCGTGCACGGTCGCGTAGTTCCACGTCGGAACCATCGTGGCGGGATCGACGTACCACGACGGCGACACGTACGCGTGCGGGCCGTGGAACACCGCGATCGACTCGGCGCCCGCGAACGACTGCCAGTGCGGATTGGCGCGCGCGACGTGGCCGACGAGCGTGCCGTGCGGCTCGCTCGACGGCTGCAGCAGGAGCGGCACGTGCGAGACGAAGGGCTCGGGCGTGGCGGGCGTCACGAGCGTCGCGAACGGATGGTCGTGCATCAGCCTCGCCGCGGCCGCTCGCTCGGCCGGCGCGAAGCCATCGGGCAGGTAGAGGGTCAAGTCGCGGGAAGGTCGAACAGCGCGCGCGCCTGGCTCGGCGTGAAAGTGTAGCGCCGCCCGCAGTACTCGCAGGTGACGCGGACCTCGCCGTCGTCGGCGAG
>DASTCK010000027.1:0-8074 GCA_035711225.1 Casimicrobiaceae bacterium | reverse complement strand
TGGAGCAGCGGCGACTATGCCGTGATCGGCACCACGCTGCAGATCGTCGGCGAATCGCTCGCCGAGGCCTGCGACCTCCGCTTCGACGAGAAGGTCCTCGACGTCGCCGCCGGCAACGGCAACGCGACACTCGCCGCGGCGCGCCGCGGCGCCCAGGTCGTGTCGACCGACTACGTCGCGACGCTGCTCGACCGCGGCGCCGAGCGGGCGCGCGCCGAGCGCCTGGACGTCACGTTCCAGGTCGCGGACGCCGAGGCGCTGCCCTTCGGCGACGCGGGCTTCGACGCCGTCCTGTCGACGTTCGGCGTGATGTTCGCGCCCGACCACGCGACCTCCGCGGCCGAGATGGCGCGCGTGTGCCGTCCCGGCGGCCGCATCGGCCTCGCGAACTGGACGCCGGAAGGCTTCATCGGCCAGATGTTCAAGACGCTGGGCCGCCACCTGCCGCCGCCGGCGGGCGTGCAGCCTCCCGCGCTGTGGGGCACCGAGGACCACCTGCGGGCGCTGTTCGGCGATCGCGCCGCGAAGATCGACGCGAAGCGGAGGACGTTCAACTTCCGCTACCGCTCGCCCGCGCACTTCATCGACGTATTCCGCACCTGGTACGGCCCGGTGCACAAGGCGTTCGGCGCGCTGCCCACCGACGGCGCCGCGGCGCTCGCGCGCGACCTCACCGACCTGCTGACGCGCCACAACGTCGCCGGACCGACGTCGCTGGTCGTGCCGAGCGAGTACCTGGAGGTCGTGGTCACGCGGAAGTAGCGACGTGGACGCACGGCTGCAACGCCGCATCCAGCGCTACGGCTGGGACCTCGCGGCCGCGCACTACGAGCCGTTGTGGCGCGGCCAGCTCGCCGCCGTGCAGCAGGCCCTGCTCGACCGGGCGCGCCTTGCGCCCGGGGAGCGCGTGCTCGACATCGCCTGCGGCACCGGGCTCGTCACGCTGGCCGCCGCGGAGGCGGTGGGGCGCAGCGGTGAGGTGGTCGGGGTCGACCTGTCTGGCGGCATGGTGGACGCCGCTCGCGAGCGCGCCGGGACGCGGGGCGCGGCGAACGCGCGGTTCGCCCGCATGGACGCCGAGCACCTCGCGGTACCCGACGCGGCGTTCGACGTCGCGCTGTGCTCGCTCGGCCTCATGTACCTGGCCGAGCCGGAAGTCGGACTGGCGGAGATGCTCCGCGTCCTGCGACCCGGCGGGCGGGCCGTCGTCGCCGTGTGGGGAGAGGCCGCGCGCTGCGGCTGGTCGGCCGTGTTCCGCATCGTCGACGCCGAGGTGGCGAGCGACGTGTGCCCGTTGTTCTTCCGCTTCGGGCAGCCGGGAGCGCTCGCGCGGCTCCTCACCGACGCGGGCTTCGAGGCAATCGACGAGCGGCGCCTCGATGCGACGCTCGACTACGGCGACGCCGACGAGGCCTGCGGCGCGGCGTTCATCGGCGGTCCGGTCGCGCTCGCGTGGTCGCGCTTCGGCGAGGACGTCCGCTCGCGCGTGTGCCACAGCTACCTCGAGGCGATCGAGCCGTGGCGCGACGATCGCGCATATCGGCTGCCGGGCGAGTTCGTCGTGGTCGCCGCGCGCAAGCCCCGGCAAGCCTCGCCCGGGTGATCCGCGGCAAGGGATCGTCGTCCCCTCACTCGACGAGACGATCCGCCTGAAGCCGGAGCGATGCGGGAATCGACAGCCCCAGCGAGCGGGCCGTGGCGAGATTGATGGCGAGCTCGAGCGTGTCGGGCTGATGGACCGCCAGCTCGGCCGGCTTCGCGCCCTTCAGGATACGATCGACGTAGGTGGCGGCGCGTCGGAACTGCGCCTCGAGGCTGACGCCGTACGACATCAGTCCGCCCGCCTCGACGACTTCGCGTGCGTGATAGACCGCCGGCAGGCGATGCCTCGCCGCCAGCGCCACGACCTGCGTTCTCGCGGTGAAGAAGAGCGGATCGGGGTGCACGACGATCGCATCGACCCGCTCGAGCGCCAGCGATGCGAACGCCGCCTCGAATCCGTCGCGGCCGCGTGCCGGAGCGACATGCAAGCGGAGCCCCAGCGTCGATGCCGCGGCCTCGACTTCGCGCCGGTAGTCGTCCGCTCCCGCAGCCAGCGGGTTCCACAGCAGCCCGATGCGCGCGGCGCCCGGCAGGACCTCCTTCATGAGCTGCAGGTGCTTGCCCGCCACGCCGGACGCGGCATCGTTGGTCACACCGGTGATGTTGCCGCCCGGACGCGCCAGGCTCGCAACGAATCCCGCGCCGACCGGATCGCGCGACGCTGCCATGACGACCGGAATGCGCGTGGTCGCCTGCTTCACCGCCGCGACCACCGGATTGCCGCCGGTCACGATGACGTCGACGCGAAGGGCGGCGAGCTCGGCCGCAAGCGAGGGAAGCCGCTCCTGCCTCCCGTCGGCGAAGCGTCGCTCGTAGGCGATGTTCCGGCCTTCGACGTAGCCGAGACGGCGCATCGCGTCCTCGAACGCGAACGTCAGGTGCCGTTGCTCGTCCTCGGTCGCGGTCTGCAGGTAGCCGACCCGGAATATCCTGGCGCCGGGCTGGGAATCGACGCTGGCTGGCACGGCCACGGCGACGGCTGCGATCATCGCCGCCACTCTGCCGACCCGTCGCAAGCCGATCCCGCTCGCGTTCATTCCACGACGCGTTCGGCCTGCTGACGCAGCGACGCCGGGATCGTCAGGCCCAGCGCCTTCGCCGTCTTCAGGTTGATGACCAGCTCGAAGGTGGTCGGCTGCTCGACCGCGAGGTCGCCGGGCTTCGCGCCTTTCAGGATCCTGTCCACGTAGGTCGCGGCGCGCCGGTAGTTGGCGCGGAAGTCCGGCCCGTAGGCGAGGAGGCCCCCCTCGTCCGCGTATTGGGCGCGCGTGTAGATCGACGGCAGGCGCTGCGCCAGCGTGAACCGGACGAGTTCCGACATCGAGTTGCCGACGACGGGGTCGGAGAGGGCGAGGATCGCATCGGGACGCATCGTCTTCGTCGCAGCGAGCGCGCGAGGGACTTCGCCGGGCTTACGGACCCCGAAGAGGCCAAGCTCCACGCCGAGCGATCGGGCCGCGTCGCGCACGTTGGCGAGCGAGGGCGCCGAGTTCAGCGGATTGTGGATCACGGCCACGCGCCTGATGGCGGGCGCCGCCGACTTGAGCAGCGCGAGCTGCTTGCCCGCGAGGTCGGCGGCGACGTTCGACAAGCCGGTTGCGTTGCCTCCCGGATGCGACAGTCTACTAACCAACCCGGCGGCCACAGGATCGCCGACCGCCGTGAACACGATGGGCACCGTCGGCGCGGCGGCGCGCGCGGACTGCGCCGCGATCGAGCCCCCGACGACGAGCACGTCGAGGTCGAGCGCCGCAAGCTCGGCGGCGAGGCGCGGATAGTTCTCCACGCCCCCCTGGCCGTAGCGCCATTCGATCACGATGGTGCGGCCCTCGACGTATCCGAGTTCGCGCAGGCCCGCGACGAAGGCTTCGAGCATGGGGTCGGAAGCGGGACGCTCGGCAAGGACGCCGATGCGTGGCACCTTCGCGGGTTGTGCGTCGCAGGCTGGCACGACCGACCACGACATGGCGGCGAGCAGGCCCCAGGCCATCGCGCGTCGGAACATCGGCGGCAGGAGCGGCATCGGGCTACCCGGTGCGCATGGCCAGTGCTGGGCGAGCGGACCGCGCCACGGTTGCGCTCAGCGCGATGTCGTCGAGTTGCCGCGTCGAAGGTAGTCGAGCACCGGCGCGAGCAGGCGGAGCGGGGGCGCCGTCCCGACGACGGCAGGCGCCGTCGACCAGGGGGGGTCGATTTGCCCAAGCCACGTGTCGATCGCCGTCGCGCCCGATGCAGGCAGCACCTGCATGGCCTCGATGGTAATCACCAGGCGCACTGCGCGCCATGGGCGCGGATCGAGCGTCCAGTCGTAGCGCCCGGCGCCCACGCGGAGCGCGCAGCCGTCCTTCGCGGTCATGCCGACCAGCCAGTCGCACGAGAACGCGGTGGCGTCGGGAGCGGGACGCGCGAGGCAGAGTGTATGGACGTCCTCGTAAAGGCGTGCGAACTGGCGCACCAGGACGTCGACGATCGCTGCGGCACCGCGCGTCTCGGCGGGAAACGCCATGACGCTCGACCGGTCGACGACCTCCAGCGTCGCTGCCGGGTCGAACGCGCGCTCGGCGAGACGCGGACGGTTTGCGTCCTTCGCGCGCAAATACGTCTCGAGCACCGCATCGGCGCTCCCGGGAGGATCGACGGTCCTCGAACGGCGCAGCGCGGGGATGACAGCTGGCGGCATGGCTGCGGCTTCAATCGTGGTGCTCGACGAACCGCGGTACGTCGCGCCCGTCGAGCCAGGCGATCAGCACGTCGGCGGCTTCGTCCGCGAACTGCTCGTACTTGCGGTCGGTGGGCCATCCGAGGTGCGGCGTGAGCACGACGGTGGGCAGGCGCGTGAGCGGATGCCCGGCGGGAAGCGGCTCGGTGTCGAAGACGTCGAGCCCGGCGCCCGCGATGCGCCGATCGCGCAGCGCCTCGACCAGGGCATCCTCGTCGACGATCGGGCCGCGCGCGGTGTTGATCAGCACCGCCGAAGGCTTCATCAGCGAAAGGCGGCGCGCGTCCAGCAGGCCGCGAGTCTCCGGGGCGAGCGTCGCGTGGATCGACACGACGTCCGCGGCGCGCAGCAACTCGTCGAGCTCGCAGGGCTCGGCGCCGACCGACGCCGCGACCGCCGCGTCGGGACGCCGTGTCCACGACAGCACGCGCATGTCGAAGGCTCGCCCGATCTTCGCGACGTGGCGACCGATGCGCCCGAGTCCCACGACGCCCAGCGTCTTGCCCGACAGCTCGCGCCCGACGGGGGTGGGCCACGCGCCGGACTTCACCGCGGCGTCGGCGGCCGGGATGCCGCGCAGCACCGCGATCGCGAGGCCGATGGCGAGTTCCGCCGCGCCGGCCGAGAATCCGCCGGCGGCCTTGGCGACGACGACACCGTGCTCGCGCGCGGCCGCGAGGTCGACGTGGTAGGCGTGGTTGCCGGTCTGCGCGAGGATCCGCAGGTCGGGGAGCCGCGCGAAGAGCTCGCGCGTGAAGCGCGTGCGCTCGCGGTTGGCGATCAGCGCATCGTAGCCGCGCAGCGCCGCCGGATCGCCGAACGGCTGCTCGAAGATGCGCACCTCGGCGCGCTCGCGCAGACGACGCACGCCTTCCGTCGCGGCCCACACGCGGTGGATGTCGTCGAGGATCGCGACGCGCATGCCGGTCAGGCGCTCGCGACCGCCGCGCCGCTCGCGCGCCGCTCGGCGAGCGCGAGCCAGGTCGCGTACGCGAGCGCGGCGACGGGCGGGAGCAGGAACGGGATGTCGCCGGGCGACAGTGGCGACGAGGTCAGCGCGACCAGCACGCCGAGCGAGAGCGCCGCGAGCGCGGCGAGGATCGTCGCGCCGAGCGCGCGCGTGCGCGGCAGCGCGCCGAGCACGGCGATGGCGACGATCGCCAGCACGAAGGCGATCGCGCCTCCCCAGAGGATCCACAGCGCGTGCATCAGCAGCGTGTCGACCACCGACCACAGCTCGCCCTGGGCGATCGAGTGCCCGACGACGAGCAGCATCGCGGCAATGGCCGCGTAGGGCGCCACGACGAGGGTCGCGAGGACGTGCAGGAAACCCCTGGCCATGGGAGCCCTTGCCCTGATCGTCGCGGATTCTACGCGCCGCCCGCGATCACGGCCGCAGCTCGTAGTCGACCAGCTCGACGGTCGACGGGCCGAGGTAGGGATTGCGGTTCACCGCCTTGACGACGGCGCGCGCGGCCGGCGCGTACCAGAACGTGGTGACGTTCTCGCCGTCGATCACGCTGCCGAACGACGACCGGCCGCGCACCTGGCGCGTCGAGACGAGCCTGAAGGCGTCGAACTCGCCCGCCGGCACGCGCACCTTCTCGTACGCGAGCACGGCCACCTCGACGCTCATCGTGCCCGACGAGCCCTTGGGCTTGAACAGCCAGTCGCTGTCGTAGCGCCAGCGCTCGCCGACGGCCAGCGGGAAGCGCAGCGACGCGGCGCGGCTCTCGCGCGTCCGGGGCGAATCGAGCACGCTCAGGTCGGGCGAGAGCAGCAGCGGCTCGCCGTTCTCGGTGCCTTCGATCCCCGCCGGCGTCACCGACGTGATCACCCAGTGGCGCGTGGGTGCGGTGGACGGAACCGTGTACCACTCGACGAACCGCCACTGGTCGCCCGGCCGGACGGCGGGGCGCTCGGCCGTTTGCGCGAGCGCCATCGTGGACAGCGCGGCGAGCAGGGCAATCGCCATCACGCGTCGGCGCATCGTCTTCCGCATGCCCAAGCCTCAGTGCTTCCAGAACTCGCGCGACGCGATCCGCGCGCCCTCGGCCATCGCCGCCATCTTCGACCACACGACGTCGGGATCGACGGCGGCCTGCCCGACCCAGGTGCCGAAGCCGCAGTCGCTGCCGGCCATCACGTTCTCGCGTCCCACGAGCTTCGCGTAGCGCCCGATGCGCTGCGCGATGAGCTCCGGGTGCTCGATGAAGTTGGACTTCGACTCGATGACGCCGGGGATCAGGAGCTTGCCCTCGGGCAGCTTCACGGTCTCGAAGAGCGTCCACTCGTGCGCGTGCCGCGGATTGGCGGCCTCGAGCGCGATCGCCGAGGGCCGTGCGCGAAACACGATGTCGATCACGTCGGCGAGCGGCACGTCGCAGTGGTGCGGGCCTTCGTAGTTGCCCCAGCACAGGTGCATGCGCAACTGCTCCGGCGCGATGTTCGCGACCGCGTGGTTGAGCGCTTCGACGTGCATCTGGGCCTTCTTGCGCCACTCGGGCAGCGACAGGTCGGCGTACTGGATGTGCCGGCCCATGCCGAGGTCGGGGCAGTCGATCTGCAGCACGATGCCCGCCTTCGCGATCGTCTCGTACTCGGGACGCATCGCCTCGGCGATCGCGAACACGTACGCTTCCTCGGTCGGGTAGTGCTCGTTGCGGAAGAAGAGCGACACCACGCCGGGCGACGCGGCGGTCAGGAACGCGTCGCGCGCCTGCACCGACGCGAGCGCGGCCTTCAGGTGGTCGACGTCGACCTGCGCGGCCTTCGGGTCACGGACGCCGATCGCGGCGTTGCACGCGGGCGTCTTGCGGCGCGACCGTCCCGGATCGCCGAAGACGCGCCTGGCGAGGCTCGGGAACTCGGCCAGGTCCTGGTAGACGAACGTGTTGCCGGTGCCGCCGAAGCCGGACAGGCGGTCCTTGATGTAGGTCGCGTACGACGGCTTGCTCATCTCGCCGTCGTTGACGATGTCGATGCCAGCGGCGGCCTGCTTGCGCACGACCTCGTCGACCGCCGCGGCGACCCGGCTCGACAGGGCGTCCGCGTCGACCGGAACGCCTTCCTCCTTCGCGTACATCATCCGGATCAGGTCGTCCGGGCGCGGCAGGCTGCCGGTGTGCGTCGTCAGGAAACGGTCGGTGCTGCGCTTCATCGGCTCCCCCCCGGGATTCGGGCACGTGCGCGCATCTTAACCGCGGGTGCCGCAGCGGCGCGCTTCACGCCGGCGACACCACGCGGACCACGCTCTCCTTGTACACGCGGAATCCCATGCGCTCGTAGAGCGCGCGCGCGTTCGCGTTGTCGCGCATCACGTGCAGGAACGGCGTCTCGCCGCGCTGCATCTGGCGGCGGACGAGCTTCAGCATCAGTCGCCGCGCGAAGCCTCGCCCCTGACGCTCGGGGTGCGTGCACACACCGCTGATCTCCCGCAGCGTGCCCGCATGCATGCGCTCGCCGGCCATGGCCACCAGGCGCTCCCCTTCGAAGAAGCCGACGTACTCGCCCAACTGGGGCGTGCGCGGGCCGAAGGGCCCGGGCCGCGTGAGCGCCGCGAGGTCGAACGCCTGCTGCGCGTGCTCCGGGCGCAGCGACTCGGCCTCGGGTGCCTCGTCGCGCTCGGGCATCGGCGCCTCCCACGTCATCTTGAACATCGTCGTCTCGGCGTCCAGCTGCCAGCCGTCAGGCACCGGACCGGTCCAGCCATCGCAATAGAAATGCTCGCCGCGCTCGCAGTAACGGGCGAGA
>DASTCK010000026.1:0-9124 GCA_035711225.1 Casimicrobiaceae bacterium | reverse complement strand
GGACTTGACGCAGGTCTGGCAGACGGCCGTGCAGTACCACGGCTGGCATGCGCTTGCGATCGTCGCCGCGGGCCTGGTTCTTCTGCATCGGCCCGATGCCGCCGCGATCGCGATCGCGGCGTGGCTGTTCGTCGCCGGCGTCGTGCTGTTCTCGGGAAGCCTCTACCTGCTCGCGTTCACCGGCACGCGCGTTCTCGGCGCGATCACGCCGCTGGGCGGCGCGGCCTTCCTCGCGGGATGGGCGGCGTTCGCGTGGGGAGCGTGGAGAGGCTGAAGGGAGGGGACAGGCGACAGGCCATGCGAACGGTGGTCGCGTGGTCGCTGCCGCGCGGGCGACCCCAACCCTATCGCCCATCGCCCATCGCCACCTTCGCCTTCACTCAATCCACCTTCGCCCCCGACTCCTTCACGACCTTGGCCCACTTCGCGGTCTCGTCGGCGATGTGCTTGGCGAAGTCCTCGGGCGTGCCGCCCTTCGCGTTGGCGCCGATCGCGATCATCTTCTCCTTCGCCTCGGGCGTCACGAGCCAGCGGGCGATCTCGCCGTTGATCTTCACGACGATCTCGCGCGGCGTGCCCGCGGGTGCGAGCAGGCCGAACCAGCTCGACGCCTCGAAGCCCGGCAGCCCCGACTCCGCGACCGTGGGCACGTCGGGCAACGCCGGCGCGCGCTCGGACGTGGTGACGGCCAGCGCGCGGAGCTTGCCCGCCCTGATGTGCGGAAGCGACGGCGGCAGGTTGTCGAACATCAGCTGGACCTGGCCGCCGAGGAGATCGGTGATCGCAGGCGCGCTGCCCTTGTAGGGCACGTGCGTCATCTGCACGCCGGCCATCACCTTGAACAGCTCGCCCGACAGGTGGATCGACGTCCCGGCGCCCGACGACGCGAAATTGAGCTTGCCCGGATTGGCCTTCGCGTAGGCGATCAGCTCCTGCACCGAGTTCGCCGGCACCGACGGGTGCACGACCAGCACGTTGGGAACCGCGGCGACGAGCACGACCGGCGTGAAGTCCTTGACGTGGTCGTAGGGCATCTTCGCGTAGAGGCTCGCGTTGATCGCATGCGTGCCGACCGTGCCCATCTCGAGCGTGTAGCCGTCCGGCGCCGCCTTCGCGACCAGCTCCGAGCCGATGTTGCCGCCGGCGCCCGGGCGGTTGTCGACGACCACCTGGGCCTTCCACGCTTCGGCGAGCTTCTGCGCCGCGGCGCGCGCCATGATGTCGGTGGCGCCGCCCGGCGGGAACGGCACCACGATGCGGATCGGCTGCGACGGGTACGCGGCCTGCGCGAATGCCGACGGCGAACGCAGTGCGACCGGCGATGCCGCGAGCGCGGCGAGCAGGGTGCGACGTTTCATCGATCTCCTCCAGGCGGCCGACGAGCCGCTCTCGCATGTGTAGGGACGACATGGTCTCGTCGTTCCCTTCGAATGGTCATCCCTTCACCGCGTCGCTCGGCGACCAGGTGGGCGCGCGACGCGACGCTTGGATTCCCGACGTCCCATCGATCGGTCTTCCTTCGCGCGCCCCTCCGCTTCGCCCGACGGGACCCTTTGAGCCCCGACCTCCCACTTAGTCCACCTTCGCTCCGCTGGCCTTCACGATCCTCGCGTACTTGTCGCGCTCGCGCGCGATGAACGCCGCGAACTCCGTCGGCGTCATCGGCGCCGGCTCCGCTCCCTGCGCGAGCATCTTCTCGCGCACGTCGGGCGAGTTGAGCGCCTTCACGATGCCCTCGTTCCAGCGCGCGACGACTTCCGGTGGCGTGCCCGCGGGCGCCATCAGCCCGAACCAGGTCGAGATGTCGAAGCCGGGCAGGCCCGCCTCGGCCATCGTCGGCAGGTCCGGCGCGAGCTTCGAGCGCTGCGCGGTGGTCACCGCGATCGCGCGCACCGTGCCGCCCTTCACCTGCGCCATCGCGTTGGCGAGGTTGTCGAACATGAACTGCGTGTCCCCCGCGAGCAGCGCCTGCAGCGCCGGCGCCCCGCCCTTGTACGGGATGTGCATCACGTCGGTCCCGGTCTCCAGCTTGAACAGCTCGCCGGCGAGATGGCCGGCGCTGCCGTTGCTGCCGGAACCGAAGTTGGTCTTGCCGGGGTTCGCCTTGGCGTAGGCGACGAGGTCCTTCACCGATGCGATCGGCATGCCCGCCTTGACGATCAGCACGTTGGGCGTGATCGCGACCAGCGACAGCGGCGCGAAGTCGCGCACGGCATCGTAGGGCATCGTCTTGTACAGGCTCGGGTTGACCGCGTGCGTCGACAGCGCGCCCATCACGACCGTGTAGCCGTCGGGCGGCGATTTCGCGACCGCGTCGGCGCCGATGTTGCCCCCGGCGCCGGGCTTGTTCTCGATGACGACCTGCTGGCCCCAGGCCTCCGAGAGCTTCTGCGCGAGCAGGCGGCCGACGTTGTCCAGCGACCCGCCGGGCGGGAACGGAATCACGAGCTTGACGGGCTTCGACGGAAAGCCCTGCGCGGCCGCCGGGGCGACGAGCGCGCCGAACGCCAGCGCGGCGGCGGCGAGCGCGCCGGCCAGGACCAGCGGTAACCGAGGGTAACGTGAGGAACGCACGAGCATCGTGGGGGTCCTAGGGGCGGGACGGAAGCGGGCGATTCTAGCAAGCGCCTGCCCGTCCGCCCCCCGGGGACGGGGCGTCGCTCGGCGGACGGGCGCGGTCCGGGCCGCCTCGACATCGGCCGCCGACCGGTGGGCGGCGTCGTTTGCCGGTCAACGTTGCCACGTCCATAATGATCGTTTTGCCCGATCCGAGCGCCCAACCGCCCCCGGCCGCCCATTTCATGAACAAAACCGCCGTCCGCGCCGTCGTCGCCGTCCTCGTGCTCGTCGCCGCGGGCGGCGGCTATTGGCTGGGTCAGCAGCGGCCGGTGGCGCAGCAGAACGGCGTTCCCGCGACCGGCGGCGCGTCGAAGGGCGGGTCCCCCGCGGTGGCCAACGCGGTGACCGTGGAGGCGATCAAGGTGGCGCGCACGTCGTTGCCCCAGACGATCACCGCCGTCGGCAGCCTGCGCTCCGACGAGTCGGTCACGGTGCGGCCCGAGGTCGCCGGCCGGATCAGCGAGATCCGCTTCCAGGAGGGGCAGCGCACCACCAAGGGCGACACGCTGGTGCGGCTCGATCCGGCGATCAACAACGCCGAGGTCCAGCAGGCGCGCGCGAACCTCACGCTCGCGAAGTCGAAATACGACCGCGCCGTCGACCTCGCGAAGAGCAACTTCATCTCGGGCCAGGCCAAGGACGAGGCCGAGAACAACCTCAAGGTCGCGCAGGCGGCCGTCACGCTCGCCGAGGCGCGCCTCGCGAAGACCGAGATCAAGGCGCCGTTCTCGGGGATCATCGGCTTGCGGTCGGTGTCGGTCGGCGACTACGTGAAGGAGGGCGCCGACATCGTCAACCTCGAGTCGATCGACCTGCTGAAGGTCGATTTTCGCGTGCCGGAGATCTACCTCACGCAGGTGAAGGTCGGCCAGCCGCTGACGATCGCGCTCGATGCGGCGCCGGGCAAGACCTACGAGGGCCGCGTCTACGCAGTCAACCCGCTGCTCGACGCGGCCGGCCGCGCCGTCGTGATCCGCGCGCAGGTGCGCAACGCCGACACGTCGCTGCGCCCGGGGATGTTCGCGCGCGTGCGGCTGGTCACCAAGGACGTGCAGAACGCGCTGATGGTGCCCGAGCAGTCGCTCGTGCCCCAGGGCGAGGAGCAGTTCGTGTTCAAGGTCGTCGACGGCAAGGCGTTGCGTTCCAAGGTAGAGGTCGGCCAGCGGCGCGACGGCAAGGCCGAGGTCGTGAACGGCGTCGGCCCGGACGACCTGATCGTCACCGCCGGCCAGTTGAAGCTCCGCGACGGCGTGCCGGTGCGTGTCGCCGGCGCGGCGGTCACGGCGGCCTCCGCCGACGCACCCGCGGCTCCCGGCGTGCGGGCCAAGGACGACCCGGCGCCGGCGCGCAACGGGCCGGCCGCCCCCGGGACGCCGAAGTCCTGACGCGGGCGCGCGGCCATGATGCTCCCCGAGATCTGCATCAAGCGGCCCGTCTTCGCGACGGTGCTGTCGCTGATCATCCTGCTGGTCGGCCTGATCTCGTACACGCGCCTCTCGGTGCGCGAGTACCCGCGCATCGACGAGCCGGTGGTGTCGGTCAACACGACCTATCGCGGCGCATCGGCCGAAGTGGTCGAGTCGCAGGTGACGAAGGTCCTCGAGGACTCGCTCGCCGGCATCGAGGGCGTCGAGCTGATGACCTCGCAGAGCCGCTCCGAGCAGAGCCGCATCAACGTCCGCTTCACGCTGAAGCGCGACCCGGACTCGGCGGCCGCCGACGTCCGCGACAAGGTGTCGCGCGTGCGCGCGAAGCTCCCCGACACGATCGACGAGCCGGTGATCGCCAAGGTCGAGGCGGACTCGAACCCGGTCATCTACATCGCGGTGCAGGCCGGGTCGCTGTCCGCGCTCGACGCCTCCGACTACGTGAAGCGCTACGTGCAGCCGCGACTGTCGGTGCTGCCCGGCGCCGCCGACGTCCGCATCTTCGGCGAGCGGCAGGTGTCGATGCGCATCAACCTCGACCGCACGCGGCTCGCCGCCTACAAGCTGACGGTCCAGGACGTCGAGGACGCGATCCGGCGGCAGAACGCCGAGATCCCGGCCGGCCGCATCGAGTCGCAGTCGCGCGAGTTCACCGTCGTCGCCGAGACCGACGTGCGGACGCCCGACCAGTTCAACAACATCATCGTCGCCAACGTCGGCAGCTACCCGGTGCGCATCCGCGACCTCGGCAACGCGGAGATCGGCGCGGTCGACGAGCGCGTCATCTCGCGCTTCAACGGCAAGCCGTCGCTCAACATCGGCGTCATCAAGCAGGCGGTCTCCAATCCGCTCGACCTGTCGAAGGCCGTGCGCGCCGAGGTCGACAAGATGAACGCCGGCATGCCGCCGGGCATGAAGCTCATCGTCGCCTACGACACCTCGGTGTTCATCGAGCGCTCGATCACGTCGGTGTTCGAGACGATCGGCGAGGCGGTGCTGCTGGTGGTGCTGGTGATCTTCTTCTTCCTGCGCAGCCTCCGCGCGACCGTCATCCCGATCGTCACGATCCCGGTCTCGCTGATCGGGGCGTTCGGGATCATGTACATGATGGGCTTCACGATCAACACGCTGACGCTGCTGTCGATGGTGCTCGCCATCGGCCTCGTCGTCGACGACGCGATCGTGATGCTGGAGAACATCTTCCGCCACATCGAGGAGGGCATCCCGCGCAGGCAGGCGGCGATCCAGGGCGCGAAGGAGATCGGCTTCGCGATCGTGGCGATGACGCTGACGCTGGCCTCGGTGTTCGCGCCGCTGGCGTTCGCGACCGGGCGCACCGGGCGCCTGTTCATCGAGTTCGCGCTGACGCTGGCCGGCGCGGTGCTGGTGTCGGGCTTCATCGCGCTGACGCTGTCGCCGATGATGTGCTCGCTCCTGCTGCGCCACCAGGAGCGCCACTCGCGCGTCTACAACATCATCGAGGGCTGGATCGTCGGCCTGACGCAAGGCTACCGGCGCGCGCTGACCTGGGTGCTGCACCACCGCTGGATCGTCGTCGCGTCGTGGGTCGGCGTGCTGGGCGCCGGTGCGCTCCTGTTCACGCAGCTCAAGAGCGAGCTCGCCCCGATCGAGGACCGCGGCGTCGTGTTCGGGCTCGTCACCGCGCCGCAGGGCTCGACGCCCCAGTACACGGCCGACATGATCCGCCCGATCGAGCAGATGTACGACCGCATCCCCGAGGCGGCCGCCTACACGGCGATCTCCGGCTTCCCGACCGTCGTCGACGGCAACGCGGTGCTGCGCCTGAAGCCGTGGGAGGAGCGCACCAAGAAGCAGCAGCAGATCACCGACGAGATCCGCCCTGCGCTGGCGCAGATCCCGGGCGCCATCGCTTTCCCGATCAACCCGCCCTCGCTCGGCCAGCCGTTCCGCTCGACGCCGGTCGACTTCATCCTGATGTCGCAGGTGCCCTACGCGGAGCTTCAGCGCCTCACCGACCGCTTCCTCGACGAGGCTCGCAAGTATCCCGGCGTCCAGAACCTGCAGATCGACCTGCGGCTCAACACGCCGGAGGTGCGCGTCCGCATCAATCGCGACAAGCTCTCCGACATCGGCGTCAACGTCGACACGGTCGGCCGCACGCTCGAGACGATGCTCGGCGGCCGCCAGGTGACCCGGTTCAAGAAGGACGGCGAGCAGTACGACGTGATCGTGCAGGTCGCGCCGCTCGACCGCACCACGCCGGCCGACATCAGCGACAGCTACGTCCGCGCTCGGGACGGCGGCATGGTGCAGCTGTCGAACCTGGTCGACGTCAGGGAAGGCGTCGCGCCGCAGTCGCTCAACCACTTCAACCGGCTTCGCGCCGTGAAGGTCACGGCGACGCTCGCTCCGGGCTACTCGATCGACGAGGCGCTGAGGGCGATGGAGGCGGCGGCCAAGGTCGCGCTGCCCTCGACCGTGCAGACCGACGTCGACGGCCAGTCCCGGGAGTTCCGGAAATCCGGCGGCGAGATCTACTTCACGTTCGTGCTGGCACTGCTGTTCATCTACCTCGTGCTCTCGGCGCAGTTCGAGAGCTTCGCGTCGCCGTTCGTCATCATGCTGTCGGTGCCGCTGTCGATGACCGGGGCGCTCCTGACGCTGTGGGTCTTCGGCGGGACGCTCAACATCTACAGCCAGGTCGGCCTGGTGACGCTGGTCGGGCTCATCACCAAGCACGGAATCCTGATCGTCGAGTTCAGCAACCAGCTGCGCGACAAGGGCCTGTCGCTCTTCGACGCCGTCATCGAGGCCGCGGTGCTGCGGCTGCGGCCGATCCTGATGACGACCGGCGCGATGGTGCTGGGTGCGCTGCCGCTCGCCACCGCGATGGGCGCCGGCGCCGAATCGCGCATCCCGATCGGCCTGGTGATCGTCGGCGGCATGAGCTTCGGAACGCTCCTGACGCTGTTCGTGGTCCCGACCGCCTACACGCTGATCGCTCGGCGGCGCAACGTCGCGGTCGTCGCGACGCCGGTCGCCGCGGTCCCGAGCCCGGGCCACGCCGATTGACGGCCGCCCGGCCGGCCGGGCGTGCGCGCGGCTGCGCTCTGCCCTAGAATCGCGTCCAGAACAGGGCGACCCCGCCCGGATCCGTCGTTCCCCAAGGAGGAGTCATGACGCTTCGCTTCAGCCGCCTCGTCCGCGCTCTCGCGGCCGTCGCCTTCGCCGGCGCGGCCCTGCCGGCGCTCGCCCAGACCGAGATCCAGTGGTGGCATTCGATGGGAGGGGCGCTGGGCGAGAAGCTCAACGCGCTCGCCACCAAGTTCAACGCGAGCCAGAACGAGTACAAGGTGGTGCCGGTGTTCAAGGGCGGCTACCCCGAGTCGATGACGGCCACGATCGCCGCGTACCGCGCCGGCAACGCCCCGCACATCGTGCAGATCTTCGAGGTCGGGACCGCGACGATGATGGCGGCGAAAGGCGCGATCGTCCCGGTCACCAAGGTGATGGCCGACGCGAAGGAGCCCTTCGATCCCAAGGTCTACCTGCCCGCCGTCGCCGGGTACTACACCGACAGCAAGGGCAACATGCTGTCGTTCCCGTTCAACAGCTCGACGGTCCTCTTCTACATCAACCGTGACGCTTTCAGGAAGGCCGGGCTCAATCCCGACCAGGTGCCGAAGACCTGGAAGGAGCTGAACGCGGTCGCGCTGCAGCTCAAGGTGCGTGGGCAGGAGTGCGTCTACACGAGCGGGTGGCCGGCGTGGATGCACATCGAGAACTTCAGCGCCTGGCACAACGTCCCGATCGGCACCAGGGAGAACGGGATGGGTGGCACGGACACGGTGTTCACGTTCAACACGCCGCTGCACGTCCGGCACGTCGCCATGCTGGGCGACATGGCGAAGAAGGGCATCTTCACCTACGCGGGCCGGACCAACCAGGCGGAGGCGAAGTTCGCGAGCGGCGAGTGCGCGATGCTGACGTCGAGCGCCGGGGCCCAGGCGAACTTCCGGCAGAACGCCAAGTTCGACTGGTCGGTGAACTTCATCCCGTACCACGACGACGTGAAGGGCGCGCCGCAGAACTCGATCATCGGCGGGGCGTCGCTGTGGGTGATGGGCGGGAAGAAGGCGGCCGATTACAAGGGCGTCGCAAAGTTCTTCGCCTTCCTCTCGAAGCCCGAGATCCAGATGGAGTGGCACACCGGCACCGGCTACGTCCCGATCACGATGGCGGCGTACGAGATGACGCGCAAGTCGGGCTTCTACGACAAGAACCCCGGCGCCGACATCGCCATCAAGCAGCTCACCAACCAGCCGCCGACGGCCAACTCCAAGGGCCTGCGCTTCGGCAACTACGTGCAGGGACGCGAGGTGATCGAGGAGGAGATGGAGGGGGTCTTCGCCGGCAAGAAGGACGCCAAGACCGCGCTGGACGACGCCGTCCGCCGCGGCAACGACATCCTTCGCAAGTTCGAGGCGGCGAACAAGTGAGTCACGCGGGGGTTCCGGCCGGGCGCCGGAACCCCCTCCGGTAATCCTCCGGGCCGCGTGGCATGGAAAAGCGCGTCGTCTTCCGCTCGGCGTGGCTGCCGTACGCGCTCGTCGCGCCGCAGATCGCGATCACGATCGTCTTCTTCTTCTGGCCCGCCGTGCAGGCGGTCTGGTACTCGTTCCTGCTGCAGGACGCGTTCGGGCTCAATACCGAGTTCGTCGGCCTGCAGAACTACGTCCAGCTGTTCGGCGACAGCCACTACCTCGAGTCGTTCAAGATCACGGCGGTGTTCAGCGTGCTGGTCGCCGGGCTGGGGATCGCCATCTCGCTCCTGCTCGCCACGATGGCGGACCGGGTCGTGAAGGGCGCCGTCGGGTACAAGACGCTCCTGATCTGGCCCTACGCGGTCGCGCCTGCGGTGGCGGGCGTGCTGTGGGCGTTCCTGTTCGCCCCGTCGATCGGCATCCTGACGTTCATGCTGAAGCGGTTCGGGATCCATTGGAACTGGGTCATCCAGGGCGACCAGGCGATGCTGCTCGTCGTCATCGCATCGGTGTGGAACCAGGTCAGCTACAACTTCCTGTTCTTCCTCGCCG